>NZ_JBSFKD010000023.1:0-155985 GCF_053598395.1 Streptomyces sp. NPDC001135
TTCGAGCCGGTCATCCCCGTCATCGAGAAGACCCTGGCCACCGCAGCCGAGGAAGGCGTCGGGGACGCGCGCCAACTCGAACAACTCCTCGCCCGTGCCGTGGCGAACTGGGCGTTCCGCACCCACCGCCGCAAGCCCCTCATCATCCCCGTCATCATCGACGCCTGAGCAACAGCCCGGCAGGCGTCCGGGGTCGGACGCCGATGCGCACGAGGTGAAACTCGGCCACGAGTTCCTGATGTCCAGCTTCATCACCGGCCCACCGGGTCGGCCCGTACGAATCGCGCCCGGGTTTCCCCCCTCGGCCTCGTCTGCCCGGAGCACGGCGCCTTCCAGGGCGTCAGCCCCGGTGCTCCGGCGCTACCACGTCCTCGAGCTGATGCCACCGACCGGTCGCTGTCGCCGTACGCCCCGGAGGTCCGATCACAGGTGCTGCGTCAGCGGCTCGTGTCGGCGTCGCCCTCGCCATTCGAAGAATTCCGCTGCCTCCTGCCGCCCGGAGCGGAGCCGTCCCCTTGCTCTTCCAGCAGCTCGAGGAGGGCGGCATCCGCTCTTTTTTGATCTTCTCTCGTCAGCTCGACCGGTGCGTTGTTGTAGACGGTGTAGCGATCCGGATCGATGATGTTGGCGGCCCGCAGGGTGAACGTCAGCAGGCGGCGCCACCCCTTGCGATGGCCGACCCTCGCTTGCAGCTGGACGGTGTAGTCACGGGCTTCGGGCATGAATCCGGAGAAGGGTGCCTCGAACTCGATGAAGAGTTGTTGCGCTTCTCTCCCGGGCACAACGAATCCGGCCGGCAGCTTCGCATCCTCGTCGGGCCCCGGCTGGAGGCGAGACGGTGAGGACACCCACAGCAGCGGCAGGTGAGAAGCGGGCTCGTCGGGGAAGGTCAGGATGAGGTCCTGTACGACGATCGGCTTGGGGCCGGTGTTGTGAAGGACGAGCGGGAGCCGCAGGCGGGCCGTGGAAGAGTGGATGATCGCTGCGAAGGCATGAGGCTCCCACGTCTTCAGGCGTCCTTGTCTGGCGTTGAGCCACCAGAACGACGCGACGGTGAAGAGCAATGCGCAGATCGACACCACGCCGGCACCTGTGAGTGATGAGGACGCGGCTTGATGGGTCGCGGTCATCGGCGGAACCACAGATTCAGTGTGCCAGCCCCACCGTGGGCTCGCTGACAGGACTCAGGGACCTCTGTCCTGCGCGCAGCAGCAGACGAGCAGGACGGTCCTGCGGGTCACAGGGGGCCGCTGTACTGCTCAGCCCACGTCACGAGCCGACATCTATGGCGCCTGCCAGCTCCAGCGCACCGATCAGCCGGTAGGCCGCTGGGGTGAAGCCGGCGTGGGCGGCCGGCTCGGGCATCGGGCCGAGAGCCGTGATCCTGGCCACGCCCAGCAGGGCGAAGATCACCACGATGGGACAGGCCAGGCCGGCGGAGAGGTTCATGAGGCGTCCTTGAGGGTGTGCGGATGACGAGCCTGACGGCGTTCTGTTCCCAGGCCGGCGAAATAGGCGATCAGGTCCGGGTTGTCGACCGCCGAGGGGTTGAGGACCTGCTCGGCGGGGGCGCCCTGGAGGAGGCGTTTGACCGGGACCTCCAGTTTCTTCCCGGTCCTGGTGTGCGGGATGGCCGGCACGGCGAGGATCTCGTCGGGGACGTGGCGGGGGGAGGCGCCGGTGCGGATGGCGTCGCGGATCGTCTCGCGCAGGGCGTCGTCCAGCGTGACACCGGGCGCGGGGACGACGAACAGGGGCATCCAGTAGCCGCCGTCGGGTTCCTCCGCGCCGATGACGAGGGCCTCGGTGATCTCGGGGAGGCGTTCGACGATGTCGTGGATGTCGGCACTGCCCAGGCGCACGCCGTTGCGGTTGAGGGTGGCGTCGGAGCGGCCGTGGACGATCACCGAACCGTGGGAGGTGAGGGTGATCCAGTCGCCGTGCCGCCATACGCCCGGGTAGGCGCCGAAGTAGGCGTCGCGGTAGCGGCTGCCGTCGGGGTCGTTCCAGAAGTACAGCGGCATGGACGGCATCGGGCGGGTGACGACCAGTTCGCCGACCTGGTCCACGACCGGCCGTCCCGCGCCGTCGTACGCCGCCAGCGCCACGCCCAGGTTGGGGGCGGAGAGCTCGCCGGCCCAGACGGGGGTTGTGGGGGCGCTGCCGGCGAAGGCGGAGACGATGTCGGTGCCGCCGCTGGTGGAGGCCAGCTGGACGTCGGTGCCCACGTGGTCGCGGACCCAGGGGTAGGCGGAGGCGGGCAGGGCGGAGCCGGTGCAGCCGACGGCGCGGACCGCGGACAGGTCGTGCAGGGAGGAGGGTTCGATGCCCAGCTTGGCCATGGCCAGCAGGTACTGGGGGCTGGTGCCGAAGACGGTGATCTTGTGGCGGGCTGTCAGCTCCCACAGGACGTCGGGGCGCGCCACCGGGGCGGGGCTGCCGTCGTAGGTGCAGGTGGTGGCGCCGGTCAGCAGGGTGGAGACGACCAGGTTCCACATCATCCAGTGGGTGGTGGTGTACCACAGCAGGCGGTCACCGACGCCCAGGTCGCAGTGCAGGCCGAGGATCTTGAGGTGCTCCAGCAGGACGCCGCCGTGCCCGTGGACGATGCCCTTGGGCAGGCCGGTGGTGCCGGAGGAGAAGACGACCCACAGAGGGTGGTCGAAGGGCACCGGGGTGAGGGTGAGGTACTCGCTGCGGGTGGCGGCGTCGTCCCAGGGAACCGTCAGACCGGTGTGCCGGGTCTCGGGCCAGGTGAGGCCCAGGTGGTCCACGAGCACCGTGGCCTTCAGCGTGGGCAGGGCGTCGGCCAGTTCGAGCGAGGCGGCACGGCGGTCGTGGGCGGCGCCGTTGAAGAGGTAGCCGTCAGCCGTGATGAGCACCGTCGGCCGGAGCTGGGCGAATCGGTCGGCGGCGGCCTTGGGCGCGTAGTCCTGGCCGCACACGGACCACACCGCGCCCAGGCTGGCGGTGGCGAGGAAGGCGATGACGGCGTGGGGGGTGTTGGGCAGGTAGCCGACCACCCGGTCGCCCTGTGTCACGCCCAGGTCGCGCAGAGTGGCCGCCAGGGAGGCGACCCGGGCGCGCAGCTCCCGGCCTGTGATCTCGTAGCCGGCGCCGGTCTCGTCCAGCGCGGTGATCGCGGGAACGTCCGGGTGCAGGTTGCGCAGGGCATGGTGGGCGTAGTTCAGGGTGGCGCCGGGGAACCAGCGGGCGCCGGGCATGGTCTCCTCGGCCAGCACCCGCTCATAGGGAGTGGTCGCGTCGACGTCGAAGTACGCCCATACCGCGGCCCAGAAACCTTCCAGGTCGGTGACGGACCAGCGGTGCAGGGCCTGGTAGTCGGTGGGGTCCTGGATACCTTCGGCGCCCTGGTGCCGGGCCGCCCAGCGGGCGAAGTCCGCGATGCGGCTGCCGGCGGCCGTCTTCGGGTCGGGTGGCAGGAACGGTTCCGGACAGGGCGTGGCGTGCGGGCTGGTCATGGTGCGGTGCTCCTCGGCAGCGGGACGGACCGGGCATCGGCGGTACGGCGGGCGGTGTACAGCAGGGAAGCCCAGGCGGTGGTGTCCGGGAAGTGGCCGGTGCCGGCGGGGACGGTGTCCATCACGACACGGTCGGGGCGCAGCAGGACGGCGTCGGCCCGGCCGCGCGCCAGCCAGGCGGCCAGCGTGCCGTCGTCGCCCAGGTCGCCGACGTGGAGCGTGGGTGCGTCCAGCGCCGTGGCCACGGCCGTCATCCGCGGGGTGGGCGGCACAGCGGTCACGACGGCGAAGGAGTCTCCGAGGATGTCGTCCAGGCGGACTCGCCTGCCGTCGGCGATCACCCAGGGCTGCGGACAGAAGGTGCCGGGCAGTCCACGCCCGATGGGCCCGGGGCGGCGCCGGACGAGCGGGCCGGCGGGCAGCGCGGGGCTGAGGTCACGGCTCACCGCCGAGGTCACCCCGGGAACGCGGCAGGCCGTGGCCACGGCGGCCCGGCGGAGCGCCGCGGCGCGGTCCTGTCCCCCGGTCATGGCCCAGCCGACGGCGACCGCGACCCGGATCAGGTAGCGGGCGTGCGGCTTGCGCTCTCGCTCGTAGGTGTCCAACAGCCCGTCGTCCGCGCCCTGTCGGAGAACACGGGCGAGCTTCCAGGTCAGGTTGCGGGCGTCGCGCAGGCCCGCGCACAGCCCCTGCCCGATGAAGGGCGGGGTGAGGTGGGCCGCGTCGCCCAGCAGGAAGACGCGTCCCTGGCGCCACCGGTCGGCCAGGCGGGCCCGGAACGTGTACTGCGCCTGCCGGATCACCTCGAAGTCGTCGCCCCGCGAGACGCCGGAGGGTACGTCCACCCAGGGGGCGACCAGCTCACGCAGGCGCTCGAGTCCCTCCGGGCCGTCCAGGGCCTCGTCGTCGGCCAGCCGGAACTCCCAGCGGTAGCGGTCCTTGCCGAGGCGCATGAAGGTGGCGGGCTGGGTGGGGCAGCAGATCTGGTCGACGCCTTCCCAGGTGCGGACCGGGCGGCTGGTGCGCACGTCGATGACCCGCCAGCTCTCCTCGAAGTGCAGGTCCTCCCAGGCGGCGCCGACGGCGTCACGGGTGAGGCTGCCCGCCCCGTCGCAGCCGAGGACGGCATCCGCCCAGACGTGCTCGTCCTCGTCGCTGCCGTCGCGGCGGAAGGTGACCCGGACCGGAGCCGTCCCCTCGGCGGTCTGGCTGACGGACACGACCTCCACCCCGCCCCACAGCTCACACTCGGGGCGGCGCGTCAGGGCGGCGCGCAGCAGGCGTTCCAGGTCGGGCTGGTCGAACATGCTCGTCTGAGGGAAGCCATGCTTCCCGTGCCGGGATCGTGCGAATTCGGCGATCACACGGTGCTGGGCGTTCAGCAGCCGCAGCCCGCGCGCCGGACGTGCGAGGGCGGCGAACTCCTCGTGGATGCCGACGCTCTGCAGGATCCGGCGGACCTCGTCGTCCACGACGACGGCGCGCGGCAGGGGGTAGACGTCCCGGTGGCGTTCCAGGACGAGGCTGCGCACTCCGTGCCGGGCGAGCAGGAGCGCGGCCGTGACTCCCACGGGCCCCGCACCGATGATCACCACCGGCCTCCGCGTTGCGTCGCTCACGTCGCGTCCACCACAGCGGTCCGCTGCTCACCCAGGTCGATGCGCCCGTCGGGGGTGGCGATCGTGGCGGTGACGAGGTCACCGTCGCGCAGGTAGCGGGGGTTCTTGGCCTGGCCGTTGAAGAACGCCTTCCACTTCAGGGCGGGCGGCAGCAGAGCGGCGATCTTCTCAACCGGCTTGGGCGGGGCCTTCAGGGCCGTGCCGCCAGGAGTGCCGGTGAGCAGCAGGTCGCCCGGGTCGAGGGTCTGGAAGCGGGCCAGCAGGGTGAGCGCCTGTGCGGGCCGCACGATCATGTCGGCGAGAGTGCGGTCCTGGCGCGGCACGCCGTTGACCGACAGCCGCAGCCGCAGATCGATCAGACGGGCGAAGTCCTCGGGCTCCAGCAGGGCCAGATACGGCCCCGTCGGGGTGAAGGTCGGGTAGGACTTGCTCTCGTAGAACTGCGTCTTGGTCAGCTGCACGTCACGGGCGCTGACGTCGTTGGTGAGGACGAGCCCGGCGACGTAGTGCGGCAGGTCCGCCTCCTCGACGACGGTGCCCACCGGCAGGGTCGCGCCCAGGACGAGGCCGAGTTCCACCTCGTAGTCGAGGAACCTCACGTGCGCCGGACGGACGATCGCCTCGTGCGGGCCGCTGACCGAGCCGGATGCCTTACGGAAGAAGGTGGGCGGGATGTCGCCGGTGAACCCGGAATCCTTGGCGTGGCTGCGGTAGTTGACCATCTGGGCGACCACCCTGCAGGGGGTGGTGACCGGGGGCAGCGCCACCAGGTCGGCGACGGGTGTGCCGCTCTCGCCGGAGGCGGCGGCCTCCCGCACGGCGGCCCGGTCGGCGAGCAGTTCGGCGGTGGTGACGGCCTTGGTCTCGATGCGGACGGCGCGTTCGTCCCGGACGGCCCACCAGCCGTCGGGGGTGCGCAGAACGTTGGTGCTCATGAGCTCATCGCTTTCATCAGGCCCAGCAGGCGTGCGGGGTCGAGTTCGTTGTCGTCACGCAGGGCCGTCATGACCTCGCGGAGCTTGGCGGGGGAGGGGTTGGTGCCCAGGAAGTCGCGGGTGACGGGCGGACCCCACTGGGCCAGGCCGCTCGCCGACATCGGTGCCCATCCGGGTTCGACGTCGCAGGAGAACAGGTCGCCGTCCGCGAAGTGCTCCAGCATGAAGCGGTCGGGGTCGCGCCAGTAGTCGAAGAGCTGGCTGCCCTGGATGTGCCGGCCGATTCCCCAGCTGCGCTGGTAGCCGCGCTCGGCGAGGTACTCGCCGCCGACGGCGATCGCGTCGAGGTCGGTGACCTGGTAGGCCGAGTGGACGTATCCGGTTCCGGGCCCCAGGTGCAGGGCCAGCGTGTGGTGATCGACGGCCAGGCTGCCCTGGTCGCAGCGGATGAACGCCATGGTCGGCCCGCGCTGGCGCTGCCCGTCCAGGAACAGGAAGTCGGAGACGATCATCCCGAGGGTGTTCAGGTACCAGTCCAGGGTGCGGGCGAACGTCCGTGTCTCCAGCACCACATGGCCGAGGCGCTGGATGCGGGACGGCTCGCGGGGCGGTCGCTGGGTGGCGTTCGTACGGCGGGGTTCGGTGCCGGTGTTGAGGGTCAGCGGCGGCTGCTCGGGCAGCGCGGGCAGCGGTTCGGCGCAGTGCACGACCCGGACCGGCAGGCCCGAGGGGTCGAACAGGGAGACCGACCGGCCACCACCCGGTACGTCGATGTCCCGGACGGTGTGTCCGACGGCGGCGGCCAGCCGGTCCACATCGGCCCGCTCGGCCGCGCGGAACGCCGGTCCGAGGAAGCGGGAGGCACGCCCGCGCCGGATGACCATGCAGGGTGAGCCCGCGAACGTGCCGCGCAGCCACAGCTCGTGCCGGGTGCGGGCGGCGATCGCGAAGCCGAAGTCGCGGGCGAACACCTCGGCCCGGTCCAGGTCGGGCTTCTCGAACTCCAGCCAGGCCAGGTCCGCGACCTTGATCACGGGATTCCGGGCTCGTCCGGGGTGCTCTCCGCGCAGGGCACCCTGCTCACTGTGGAGGTCTTGGTGGGGCGTCAGAGGACCGCCCTTGTCAACGGGGATGTGGGACATGGTGTCCTCCAAGCGACACTGCCGTAATGAGGAAATCATCAACTCTGGCGTTTCTCGTCGTCAATAGGGGCAGCCCAAAGAACTGAGGATCTCATCAGTAATGGCAGAGTCATCGTCGCGATGGTTACACTGGGCCGTATGCCGACGTCAGCCCCGCCCAAGAACCGCTTCGAGCGGCGCCGCGCCGAGACCCGTCAGGCGCTCGTCCGTGCGGCCCGGCAGATCCTCGCGGAGACCGGGGACACCAGCGCCAGCATCCAGGCCATCGCCGAGCGCGCCGATGTCGGTTTCGGATCCTTCTACAACCACTTCGAGTCGAAGACGGAGCTGTTCGACGCCGCGGTGTCGGACGCCCTGGAGGAGTTCGGGCAGGTCATCGATGCGCGCGTGGAAGGCATCGACGACCCGGCCGAGCTGGTCGCGGCCGGTTTCCGGCTCACTGCCCGGATGGCGGACTCCCACCCGGAACTCCTGCGGATCCTGCGTGACCGCGGCCTGTCCCACATCCACTCGGACAGCGGTCTCTCGCCGCGCGCCCTGCGCGACCTGGAGATCGGCATCGCGTCGGGCCGCTTCACCTGCGACAACGCGACCACCGCTCTGTCCGCCCTGGGCGGCACCCTGCTGTCCCTCGTGGCTCTCAGGCTGGACCGCCCGGACCTCGACGGCGACGAGGCCGCCTCCGACCTGGCCGAGATGGTCCTGCGCATGCTCGGTGTCGCCCCGGACGACGCCCATGAGGTCACCCGGCGCCCGCTGCCCGGCCACGACTGACATCTGCCTCACTCACGACGTCCCGCACCTGCAGCGCTGCCGCCTGCGGTGCCACGCCGGCGGCGACGAGGAACGCGGTGGCTGCGGCCTCACCCGTGGAGTCCGCCCACGCGCTCGCGGCGTTCTCCTCGGCGAGGGCCAGCATCAGTGCTTCCAGGGCTCGGGCGAGGACGGGCGCCGGCAGGTGGTCCGCGAACACGCCTTCGCGCTGACCACGTCGTAGGGTCGCTACGGCCTCCTCGCGGGCCGGTGCCAGGGTGGCGGGGATCGCCTCGTCGCCCAGATGGCGGCGCCCCAAGGCGATGAGCATGCGGTACTGGTCGCCGACCGCCCATCCCGCCAGGACCATCCGCGTCATCGCCTCGAGCGGATCGGCACCCTGGGTACGGTCCCCGGTGAACGCCCGCTGCAGCGCTCGGCCCGCTTCGCGCGCCAGGTCGGCGATCAGCGCCTGCCGGCTGGGGAAGTGTCCGTAGACGGTGCGCCGGGCGACGCCGGCTGCCTGGGCGATGCTGTCGAGACTCGCGTCGAGGTCCTCCCGCAGTTTCTGCCGGGCGGCCGCGAGGATGCGTCCGCGATGGGAGTGAGCATCCCTGCGCTGCGGAGTACGGCCCAGGGTGTCGGTCGTCTGCATGGTCCTGTCTCTCCACGGTTGCCGGAAAACCGCGGGCGCCGGTACTCCCTCAAGCACCGGCGCCCACTCACCCCTGCCCGAGGTGGCTTCGATGCCCCGCTGACAGGCGTCAGGGGACCAGGATGAGGCGGATCGGGTCGCCGATCTTGTTCTCCAGACGGCTGACCGCGTCGGCCGCGTCGATGAGGGGGATGTGGTCCGTGATGGAGGGGGCCAGGTCGAGGCGGCCGGCCGCGGTCAGCCGCACGAGCTCGGGGACGGACTCCGGGAAGCCGCCGTAGTGACCGCGCACCTGCTTCTGCAGGTAGTTGAAGGTCAGGCCCTCGGTGATGGTGAGCGGCCTGGGGGTGATGCCCACCAGGATCAGGGAGCCGCCCAGGCCGAGCGCGGAGGCGGCCTGCTCGCGCACGGCGGGTACGCCGGCGCAGTCGAAGGCGAAGTCCAGGCCCCGTCCATCGGTGGCCGCGCGTACCTGGTCGGCGAAGTCGGGGGCGGCCGGGTCCAGGGCGTAGTCCGCGCCGAAGGCCAGGGCGCGCTCGCGGGCGCTGGGCAGCGGGTCGACGGCGATGATCGGGGCGGCGCCGACCAGGCGGGCGAGGCGTACGTTGTGCGCACCGACTCCGCCCACGCCCCAGACGCCGACGGACTGGGCGGCACGGACGCCCGCGGTGGCGACGACGGCGGCGTAGGGGGTGGAGACCGCGTCGGGGATGATCGCGGCCTGGTCGAAGGGGAGGCTGTCGGGGAGGGGGACAAGGGTGTCCTCGCGGGCGATCACGTACTCGGCCCAGCCGCCGTCGTAGTCGATGCCGGCGGTGAGCATCCGGGTGCAGGGGCGGTGGCGCACGCATCCGGCGCACTGGCCGCAGGTCTTGCCGGCCTCCAGGGTGACGCGGGTGCCGACGGGCAGGCCGCGCTTGAGGTCGGGGCCGAGCGTGTGGATCACACCGGAGACCTCGTGGCCGACGGTGACCGTGTCGGAGGTGGCGAACAGCGGGACGAGGGAGCCGTCGAGAAGGTGGACGTCGGAGAGGCAGACGCCGGCGGCCTTGACCTCGATGAGGACCTCGCCCGGGCCCGGCACGGGGATGGGGACCTCCTCGACGGCGAACTTCTTGCTGTCCAGGTGGAAGCGTCCGGCGAGCATGGTGTCCATGGTGATCTGCTTTCTGTGAGCGGCACGGCCCGGTGGTTCGGGCCATGGGTGCCATGGGGTGTCTGAATGGCTGGTGGGGCCGGGAGGCGTGCGGGGGAGGCAGGACGTCCGCACGCCTCCCGGCGGCTGCGGGGGGCAGCGCGCCTTGACGGCGTGCGGCGGCGGTCAGGCGAAGACGTCCTGCTGGTAGCGCTCGTCGGCCTCGAGCTGGGCGAGCCACTGCTGGGCCGTCTCGTCGTCGCTGCCGGTCTTCTGGCGGTGGATGGCGGCGAGTGCCTCGCGGACGGCGGGGGCCATACGGCGGCCGTCACCGCAGACGTAGATGTACGCGCCGTCCTCGATGGCCTGCCACACCCTGTCGGCGGCATGGGCGATGCCGTTCTGCACGAACCGGGCCGGGTGGCCGGTCACCGCGGAGAAGGCGGTGTGCACCTGCGCGATCCCGGCCTGCTCCCAGTCCTGCATCTCCTGGCGGTAGAAGTAGTCGTGCTCCGGGTGGCGGCAGCCGACGAAGACCTGCGACAGGCCGACCTCGGTGCCGTTCTCGTGCTGTGTCGCCCGCTCCTCCAGGAAGCCACGCAGCGGCGCGATGCCGGTGCCGGGGCCGATCAGGATCAGCGGCGTGGCGGGGTCGGCGGGCGGGGCGAACGTCGGGGAGGGCACGCGGACGTAGCCGTAGACGACGTCTCCGGGCTCAAGACCGGCGATGTAGGAGGAGCAGGTGCCGCGGTACTGGCCGTCCCCGGACAGGGCCGGGCCCTCCAGCAGGCCGACGGTCAGGCGCACATGGCGCGGGTTGGCGGACGGGGCGGAGGAGATGGAGTAGAAGCGCGGGCGGATGGGGCCCGTCATCTCCAGGAACACCGCCAGCGGCAGCTCCACGGCCGGGAAGCGCTCCAGCAGGCCCAGCACCGAGACCCGCTTGCCGAGGATCTCCTTCTGGTAGTGCTCCTCGGCCTCCTCCGTGTCGGCCGCGTACGCCTGGAGCTGCGGCCGGGTCCACGGGCACTGGGTGTACTCGGCCAGCGTCTTGATCTGGGAGCGGGTGGCCACGTCCTGCAGCTCCAGGAACTCGGTGAGCAGGATGCCGGCGGTGACGGGGACGCCGACCGGCAGGTGCGTCCGGCCGCCGCCGGGCTGGTCGAGCCGGAGCACCTGGCCGTACTCGACCCCGAGCCGCCTCAGTGCGCGCTCCACCAGGGCGAGTTCGTTCTTGGCGAAGACGGCCAGGTGGTTGCCGGTGTCGTAGGTGACACCGTCGGGCAGCTCGACGGTGATGGACTTCGCGGACGGGCGCGGCGGCTCGATGCTGAAGTCCCACAGGCCGGTCGCGTCGGCCACGAGCTCCTCGTTGGCCACCACCGTGAGCGGGTACGCCTGCTCGGAGACGATGGCGGGGCGCACGTCGGACTCGGTGAGCAGCTGGACCTGGTAACGCGGGCCGCTCGCCTCGGAGGTGTCGGCGGCGTACTCCTCGGCCAGGGTGGCCCACAGGGTGTCCATCCAGCGACTCGCCATGCCGTCGAAGTCACCGGCGGCGTCCGCGATGCCGCGCTCGACGACGGGCGTGGCGCCGGCGGCCATCAGACCTTCCGCGATCCGCTTGGGGAATGCCTGGTAGGTGGCCACCCACTGGGTGTTGCCGGCGCCCAGCAGCGCGAACCGCACGTTGGACAGCGAGCCCTCGGGCAGGCCGGCGGCGAGCAGGTCGTCGAAGCGCTGGGCGTTGTCGGGTGCCTTGCCGTTGTAGCTGGCGGCCACGACGACGAGCAGACCCTCGGTGGGCAGGTTGTCGCCCAGCTCGTCCAGGCTCATCAGCGTGGTGCCGAACCCGGAGCGCTCACCGCGGTCGGCGATGGTGCGCGCCAGGTCCTCGCAGGAGCCGAGGCTGGAGCCGTAGGCGACGGTCAGGTTCACACCGACGCCGCTGACCGCTGTCTGCGCCTGCGTGTCGCCGGTCTGCAGGTCGGCGGCGCCGAAGACGGTCCGCTGGTGGTCCTGACGCTTGCGGACGACCAACTGGAAGTCGCCGGGCTTGCGCGTCAGCGCCTCGCGGACGTCCATCTTGTAGTCGGTGGTGTCGGAGAACCTGAACTTCTGCAGCACGAGCGCAAGCGCCAGGCGGGCTTCGGTGAGCGCGAACTGGCGGCCGATGCAGGCACGCACACCGTTGCCGAACGGCTTGTAGGCGTGCGGGTGCTGTTCCACGCGGTTCTCCGGCAGCCACCGGTCGATGTCGAACTCCTCCGGCCGGTCCCAGGCCTTGGGGTGGGAGTGCAGCGCGCCCATGAGGATGTTGGCCCTGGTTCCCTTCCTCAGCTCGTACCGGTCGCCGATGACGGTGTCGTCGATGGGCGCCTTGGCGATCAGCGGGATGGGAGCCCACAGGCGCAGGGTCTCCTCCAGGATCCGCGGGATCACGTCGAGTTGCATGATCGTGTCGTAGTCCGGGACCGTGTCACCGGGCAGCAGGCGGTCGACCTCGGCGTACGCCTGCGCCAGCACGTGCGGGTTGCGCATCAGCGAGTACGTGGCGAACGACAGCAGGCCACTGGTGGTCTCGTGACCGGCGATCAGGAAGGTCACCACCTGGTCGCGGACGTTGTCGTCCGCCAGCAGCCTGCCGGTCTCCGGGTCGGAGGCCTCCAGCATCAGGCCGAGCAGGTCCTCCTCGCCGGTGCCCTTCCCCTCGCGGCGCTCCTTGATCACGCTCTCGACCAGGTCGCGCATCAGCTGGATGTTCCGGCGGTACTTCCTGTCGTCCGCCTTGCGGAGCTTGGTCATCATCGGCAGCTCCTGGGAGCGCCGCATCGACTCGATCAGCGCCTCCAGCAGCGAGTTGAGGAAGGGGTGCAGTTCCTCCTTGTCGTAGGACCGGAAGCGGTAGCCGAAGCCGGACAGGGCGATGGTGTCCAGGGTGAGCCGGGTGTAGTCGTCGGTGATGGCGACCGGCTGACCCTCCCGGCTCTCCCACTTGCCGACGAGGTTCTGGGCGATCTCCAGCATCTGACCGAAGTAGGTCTTCATGGCTCGCTGGCTGAAGGCCGGCAGCAGGATCCGGTGGGCCATGGCCCATTCCTCTTCGTGCTGGTGGGCCGTGAACAGGCCCGCCCCCGTGTAGTCCCGCACATGGCTCAGCGGCGTCTTCTCGATCTGCTTGAAGAACCGCGTCTCGTCGCAGACCTCGGCCACCAGGTCAGGGTCGTAGACGAAGACCTGCTCGATGCCTGCGATGTCCATGCCGTAGATGCCCTCGGGGAACTGCTTGGACAGCTCGTTGAAGTACTCCACCGGGTTGGTGTCGGGGATCTGCGGCGTGTGGCCGAGCAGGGGGATCCCGCGCGGGGACCGGACGGGGCGAAGGCCGTTCGCGGAATGCGTGGTCATGACTTGCTCCTCTGCACGGAGGGTGGAGGGGGTGGGCAAGGGCGCGCTGCGCAGGTCGATGCCGTGGCGCCGTACGGAAACATACGCCGTATGGAATTAGTACCGTACGGCGTATGGAAACCCGGTGCAACCCCCTGCCGTGCAGGTCGCCCCCTGTGATGCAGGTCATTTCCATACGGCGTACGAAACTGATACCGTACGTGGTATGGAAAAGAAGGTGAGGCGTCCCCCGCGGGGAACCAGGAAGAGGGACGTGCCTCTGACCGAGGCCGGGATCTATGCCGCCGCCCTGCGGCTCATCGACGAGGACGGCGTCGAGGCGCTCACTATGCGCAAACTCGCCACAGAGCTCGACGCGAACCCGATGTCGCTGTACCACCACGTGCCGAACAAGGAAGCCGTGCTGCGCGGCGTGACGAGAATGGTCGGGGCCCAGTTCCGCACCGTGACGCTCGAAAACGCCCCTTGGCAGGAGCGCATCCGCCTGCTCGCCACGGACTTCCGGACCCTGGCGCACCGTCACCCCGAGCTGATGGCCTACTCGTTCAGCCACCAGCCGGACTTCATCCAGCCCGACGACCCGTTCTGGACCGCACTCACCGCCATCGTGGCCGCTGCCGGGGTGTCGCACCCGGAGGTTCCGGAGATCGCCGCTCTCATGGCCGCCGTCGTCATCGGTGTCCTCGGCGCCGAACTCAACGGCTCGCTCCAGCAGTGGGCGAGCCTGAAGCCCCCCGCTGCCGACGCGGACGAGGTCACGGACGCCGGCCAGTCAGGTCCTGATCCGGACCACATGTTCCGGCTGGTGATCGACACACTCATCACGGGCCTGGAGGGTCGGCTCAGCGCCGGTCGTGACGGCCAGGGCGTCGGCCGCCGTTGAGTCCGTGACCCTGGAGCGCTACGGCCTGGCGCTTGTCCGTGGCAGGCGGGCGCAGGTCGCTGCGCTCAGGAGGGCACCCGATCTCCGCTGACGGACCGACCGCCACCGCCGACCTCACCGACTTCGTCCATGCCCGCTGCCGCCTGGGCGGGCGCTTTTGCCGAGTTGCGCCAAGCCGCCGAGGTGGCCTGCGGCGACACCGGATGCCGACCCTTCTGGCCGCGTCACTCGTCGCAGGCCGACCGTCAGCGCAAGGGTGGGTTCACGGTGGGCGTCAGCAAGGTCTCGTCGAGGCCGACGATCTGGCTGATGTCGAAGCCTTCCATGCCCGCGCGGGATTCATTACTCGACAGGTACGCCTATGTCGAAGTGACGAAGGTGACCGGGGCGAGGACGCGGCCGGGCCGGCCGAACGGCAGGACGCGCGGCCGGAGCGGGTTCCGGTGATCGGCGGCTTCGCCGGCTCGAAGGTCGCCTCAGCCCTGGGAACGAGACGGAGGTCACAGTCGCCGAGCGCGGCCCCACGCCCTTGGTGGGCGCCCTCGGTGGCACCCTGTCCAAGCTCTCGGGCCTTATGCACGTCGAGTGGCTGGCGGACCAGGCTCGCGGCGGGCCCGTGGGGAGATCACCCAGCCGTTGTGCGCTCGAACAGCCGGCGCAGGTGCTGGCGAAGCGCCGGCGTCGAACTGATCGTGCCGGGGGTCGAGGAACTGCTGCGCTTCGAGTCGTCGGTGCAGTTCTGGCACACCCGCTCCGCCTGGAGGACATCGACATCGCCGGCATCACCATTCCGAAGGGGGAGCCGATCTTCCTGGCGTACGGCTCGGCGAACCGCGACCCGGAACGGTTCACCGACCCCGACGAACTCGACCTTGAGCGTCGCGACAACCAGCACCTGGGATTCAGCCAGGGCATCCACTTCTGCTTCGGCGCTCCGCTCGCGCGGCTCGAGGTCCAGATCGCGGTCGGCGAGTTCGTCCGCCGGGTGCAGAACCCCCGGCTGGTCGAGGACCCGCCGCCGTACCGGCACACCCTGTGATCGTCTACGGCTCCTGGGGCTGCGGGGTGTGCGTCAACCGCCGTCAGGGCCGCGAGAACTACTGCCAGGACCTCGGTGGTCAGGGCCCGGGTCTGGGCGGTGGTCACGACGGCGGCATGGCCGAGTACCTGCTCGTCCCGGCCGCGCGCTACCTGATTCCGCTCGGCACCCTCGACCCCCGTCGGGCCGCGCCGCTCAGCGATGCCGGACTGACCGGCTATCACGCTGTGAAGCGGTCGCTGCACCTGCTGGGACCGGGCTCGACCGCGGTCGTGATCGGCGCCGGCGGTCTGGGTCGGATGACTGTCCAGATCCTGCGCGTGCTCAGCGCGGCGACCACCGTCGTCGCCGTGGACACCGACGCAGGCAAGCTGGAGACCGCCAAGCGCATGGGCGCCGACGAGGCTCTGTTCCCGGGCGACGAGGCGATCACCCGCATCAAGGACATGACGGCGCAGCAGGGCGCTCAGCTCGTGCTGGACATGGTCGGCACAGACCCGACACTGCGGATGGGGCTGCGCAGGTGGCCAGGATGCTCGGCCACCTGACCATTGTCGGCCTCGGCGGCGGAGCCCTGCCCGTCGACTTCTCCAGCCCGCCGCACGAGTGCTCGGTCGCCTCGCCCTACTGGGGACCCCTCACCGAACGGATGGAAGTGATCACCCTCGCCCAGCAGGACAAGATCAAGATGCTGGTCGAGCACTTTCCCCTGCAACGCGCCAACGAGGCTTACCAGCTCCTCCACGACGGCAGGCTCCAGGGACGCGCCGTCATCACCCCTCACGTGTGAATGCCGTCGTCAACCCGAACGGGACACCACGACTGTGCCTGGCCGCCGGCAGCGGGCGGTCCGGTGGAAACGCCCCGGCTCCCGCAGGACCGAGGAGCTTGCCCGGAATGCCTCATGCGCCACGGCCCCCGGCCCTCCCCGCCGAGCGACACGAGGCTGATCGGGTGACGATGGACATGTAGTGACGTGACCACGCTGCTCACAGAAGGAGGTAGGTGCCATGACATCTCCTTCCGATTCCTCCCGTTCCGTTCCGCCACGTGGCACCGAACCACAAGAGGGCCCCGCGGCCGAAGGCATCGCCGCCCTGGCGAACATGGGCTGGCAGATCCTGCTCACCATGGGCCTCGCCACCATCGCCCTGGGCGTCATCGCCCTGGTCTGGCCGGGCGAGACGCTCCGCGTCGTCGGCGTGCTCTTCGGCGTCTACCTGCTGGCCACCGGTGTCTTCCAACTCGCCGCCGCCTTCGGCACCCACGTCCCCCGGCATCTTCGCGTACTGCACTTCATCACCGGCGCGGCCTCCATCCTGTTGGGACTGGTCTGCCTCCGGGGCCCCCTCGAGTCGGTCTTTCTGCTCGCCCTGTGGATCGGCTTCAGCTGGCTGCTTCGGGGCACCTTGGAGACGGTCGCGGCGGCCTCCGATCAGACCATGCCGGCGCGCGGCTGGCACGTGGCCTTCGGCATCATCGGCACCATGGCCGGCATCGTGATGATCGTCATGCCGTTCGCCTCCATCGCGACACTCACGCTGGTAGTGGGCGTCATGGCCATCGTCGTCGGCCTGACCGAAGTGGTCCGTGCCATCAGGACACGCGTCGAGATCGGCCATCTGGCTGCCGGCACGGCCCCCCAGCGGCGCCCCATGTTCCACGCGCGTGCGCACCCCCAGCACTGACCGGCGGAGCCGGATCGACCGGACGCGGCGAGCAGCGACATCGCGCGACCTCCACGGACCGTCGGCCGGATTCCATGAGGCCGTTATTCGGGGGCGTCGGACCGGTCGGCGTTCTCGGGGCTGTTGTCTGTCCGTGTCGGCAGCCCCAGTGGCCGACCGTCGCGGTGAGCCCAGATGTCACCGAGGACGACCTGGATGATGCCGGTGACGGGAATCGCCAGCAGGGCACCGAGGATCCCGGCGACATCGGCGGCGATCAGGGTGGCCAGCGGCACGGTAAGGGGGTTGAGTCTCACCGTCCGGGACAGGATGACCGGCTGCAGGAGGTGGTTTTCGGCCTGCTGGTAGACGATGAAGAAGATGATGATCCCGATGCCGGCCGGCAGCGAGTGGACGAACGCCACCGCGGAGGCGACGACAGCTCCTATGGTGGCTCCCACCAGGGGAATGAGGTCGGTCACGGCGACGAAGAGGGCCAGCAGGCCGGCGAACGGCACTCCGGAAACCAGCAGCACGACGTAGGTCAGAAGCCCGCAGATGACGCTGATCAGCAAGTTCCCGGTCAGATAGCCGTTGACGGTACGGGCGCACGCGGCTCCGACGCGGCGTATGCGGGCCGCGGGCGCCTCCTCCACGAGGGTCAGGGACCGGTCTATGGCCTTGGGGCCCTCCAGCACCATCAGATAGGCCAGGACGAAAATGGTGAGGGCGCCTGCCGCGGTGCTCGCGGCACCGCGGATGAACTTCAAGGCGGGCGTGCTCAATCCGGTGGCGAACGCGCGGATCTGTGCCTGATGCTGCTGGACATACTGCAGAGCGTGCGTCCGTTCCAGCAGGTTGCCGACTGGCCCGCGGCCGGCCTGGGCGTCCCTGATCATCGCGGGCAGGCGACCGGCGAACCGGCTTCCCTCCTGGGCCAGGGGGATGACGAACAGGGCGACCACCGCGCCGACGGCCGCGGCCGCGGCCAGGAAGACCAGCAAGGTGGCCACCGACCGTCGGCACCGCGGCACCCGTCGCTGCAGCGCTTCGACCGCAGGATGAAGTGAGACGGCCAAGAACACCGCGATGACCGACCAGATCAAGACCCGACGAGCCTGGACCACCAGCTCAAGGATGACGTAGGTGGCGAGCACCAGACCGATCGTGGCGAGGATGGTGCGCACCGGAACCGGACGCGTCGCCATGGGCATCGAGTGCCCAGACCGGTCACGGGAAAACGAGAAGACCTCCTCGCCCGGTGGGGTCATATGGCCGGTCCTGGGCGTTGTCGCCCGATCGGCTGGCGCTGGAGAAAGCCCCGGTCGGCCTTTCATCCGTATGCCGTGGAGGAAAAAGCGCACACGGTAAGGAGACCCCCACCCGGCCTGGTCGGCGGTGGCGGGTCGACCCCCGTACATCCCGGGTGCGGATGCCCAGGCCGAGCTGCAAGCTGATGCCGTAGGCCGTAACTGCCGAAGGAAGTGCCATGGTGGCGGTGGCCGCAGGTGCGATCGCCGGACCGTCGGCCCGGTGGGGGACGGCGCTGTCAGCTGCGGGCGTGATCGCGGTAGTCCTGCTGCCGCCAGTGATGCGCGCCGCGCCGGTACATGCGGCTTTTGGGCACGTGCCGTGACCGAGAACGCGTCGCGGCCGACGACGGGGGCGCGGCGGCCCTGCCTGATCGTGAATCCGCATTCGGGGGGAGGGAAAGCAAGCCGGTTCCGGATCGCGGAACGGGCACGTGCGCTCGGAGCTCGGGTTTTCCTGATCGATCATTCCCTGCCTCAGGACCTGGCGACTGTCGCCCGACGTGCGGTGGATGACGGTGCGGATCTGCTGGGGGTGGCCGGCGGAGACGGTACGCAGGCTCTTGTCGCCGGGGTGGCCGCGGAGAGCGGCCTGCCCTTCGTGGTCATTCCGGCGGGTACCCGCAACCACTTCGCGATGGATCTCGGTCTGGACCGCGAGGACCCTTCGGCCGCGCTGGAAGCCCTCACGGATGGCGTCGAGCTGCGCGTGGATCTGGGATACGCGGGAGAGCGGGCGTTCGTCAACAACGTGTCGTTCGGTGCTTATGCCGCCCTGGTGCGGGACCCGGCTTATCGGGACGCCAAGCTTGCCACGGCAGTGCGCATCCTTCCGGAATTCCTGGCCCGTCACGAGGGCCCGGAGCTGGTGGTTGGCGCCGGTCCGCTCACCGTTGACGGGCCGGATGCCGTGCTGGTGAGCAACAACCCTTACCAAGTGGATGACCCGGTCGGCCTCGGCAGGCGGCCGCACCTCGACTCCGGCCTCCTGGGAGTACTGGCCGCCAGGGCGGAGACGCCCGCCGAGACGGCCACGAGGCTGCGCAGCGGGCAACCGCACGGCCTCACCCGTCTCGCCACGCCCGGCGACGTTGTCGTCTACGCCGACGTCCCGGCCCTCCCCGCCGGGCTGGACGGCGAAGCCGTCAGCCTGCCGACTCCCGTGCGGTGCCGCATCAGTCCTCGGACGCTCCGGGTATGGGTTCCCCGCCATGGTCGCGGCGCCGGGCCCGCCGGGCGACCGTCGGGCTGGGCCGCAATCCGGCGGGTGGTGTGAGCCTCGGGCGAGCTGTTCCTGGCCGCCACACCAAACGAGCCGACCACTCGGCGCCCATCCCGCCGGCCCGCGTGGGTGGGCTCGACGGGTTCGCCGACTTCATCATCCGCTCAGACGCCACCGTTCACCCGCGCCGTACACGCGGAGGACACCGCTCACTGGCAGATACCGGCCGATCCCGCTGCCGTCTCCGAAGCCCGGGCATGGGCGGCCCGCCAACTCACCGCATGGGGGCTGGACGACCTCCTCTTCCCCACCGAACTCATCGTCAGCGAACTGGTCACCCAACGCGATCCGCTACGTCCGTCCGCGTGACGCGTGTGGAGTGCGTTGCCATCCTCGAACCGGTCGCGAAGGGCTCCTGAGAGCCGAGCCGTACAACAGCCGTCGATACATGTCGAGTGAGTACGACTACGTCGACACCGTGAAGTAGCCGGCCGGATCAAGGGAATTGAGCGGGATCCACCGCTGCGGTGATGCCGCGGTGGATACTCGAGTGCTACTCGGTGAGGCGCGGAAGAAGTCCTGGACATCGAGCGCGATTCGAGGATCGTCATCGACACGTCGTGCCATCTCGTAATAGACGGCCAGCACGTGGACACAACGCCCAGTGCCGTCCGAGCAGGAGCAGTCGACGCCTGCGAGTACCGGTGCGGGCGGGTGGCCCACCTCGGTGATCGCGCGGTGCACCTCATCGGTGAGGACGGGCCGAGCACCGTACAACCGGCCGGTGATCCCCGCGATCGTCTCCCGGGACATCGGCGCCACCTCGACGCAGGTCACCGATGTGTTGCGGCCACGCTGGACAACGCCGCGCACGAGGCGGCCGTCGATCGTGACCTGTACTCCTCCCATGCGCGCCAGCTTGCGGGCGCGCGGCAACAGCGGGTCGGGTCGGGTCTGGCGCAACGGCTGGGCGAGCCGAACCCAGTCCCGCCCCCACGCCGTGCAACCAAAGTCGTCGTCCGCCATATCAACCGGCTCGCTTCCGGCGCAGGGTCGCAATGAGGCGGTCGTCATCCAGCCGGGCCAATTCGGCGACACCGGACATATCAGTGATATCGGATAGCGCTGATTTGCGTGCATGCATGGCCGCGATGTGCTCCTCAACGGTGGTGTTGGTGGTCAGGGTGGTGACGCTCACGGTGCGGGTCTGACCGATCCGATGGACTCGGTCGGAGGCCTGCGCTTCCACGGCCGGATTCCACCATCGGTCGAAGTGAATGACGTCGGCTGCGCGGGTGAGGGTGAGCCCGGTGCCCCCGGCTTTCAGGCTGAGCACCAGCACTTTCGGACCATGGTCGGTCTGGAAGCGGCGGACGATGTCGGCCCGCTGTTCCTGATTCAAGCCGCCGTGGAAGAACGGGACAGGCACACGGAACTGCTCGCCGAAGTGCCGCACGAGCAGCTCGCCGGTCTTCCGGTACTGGGTGAAAACCAGTGTTGGCGAATCAGTTTCGAGGTTGTTGGCCACAATGTCGGTGCACAGGTCGAGCTTTCCCGACCTCCCCGACAGTTCGGCGGAGTCGGCGGAGTCGTCGGTGACCAGTCTCGGGTGGTTACAGACCTGCTTGAGTGCGGTCAAAGCCGCCAGCACCCGGGCCTGGCGCTGTGCGCCGCTGCCGAAGCCCTCGTTGATCGCCTGCTCCAGCACCTGGTCGTACAGTTGCTGCTGTTCTGCGGTAAGGTCGCAGATCAGGTTGGAGTGGATCTTGGGTGGGAGTGATCCTGCAACCTGGGACTTCTTCCGCATCAACACAACCGGTTCGATCGCCCCGCGCAGTCGGGCGGCGGCGGCGAGGGAACCGTCCGCGATCGGCCGGACAAAGCGACGACGGAACTGCGCCTTGTGCCCGAACAGCTGCGGTGCGACCAGATTGAGCAGGGCCCAGAGTTCCTCAAGGTGATTCTCGACGGGCGTTCCGGTCAACGCGATTCTCGCGTCGGCCGTGATGGATCGCGCGGCCTTCGATATGTGTGTGCGGGGGTTCTTCAGCACCTGCGCCTCGTCGAAAACCGCCGTGGCCCAGTGATGCTCCGTCAGGACAGAGCTGTGTGTGCGTAGCGTCGGATAGCCGGTGAGTACCACCGTCCTGTCGTCCGTCGCCTCCAGCGGCCCGCCACGCCAGATGATCGTCCGTAGATCAGGTGCGAACCGCGCGATCTCGTGGGCCCAGTTCCCCACCAGCGACGTGGGACACACCACCACCTGTGGCCCCTCATCGGCGCGCCCGACGAGATAGCCGATTGCCTGCAGCGTCTTACCGAGGCCCATCTCGTCGGCAAGCACCGCACCGCCGTGTGCGTCGACGGCCTCGCGCAGCCAGCTCACACCGCGGACCTGATAGGGCCGCAGCTCGGCGGCCAGTGCTGTGCGCAGTTCGGCCGCGACAGCAGCAGTGTGACGAAAGACGGCCACGGCATGCTCCGCTGATGTCACGGCGACACCCGTGGCATCGGGAACGGCGTGCCCGGCGGTCGGCAGGGCCGCATCGCCGCCCGCAATCCGCGCCCGCCACGCATCGACCGACCGACCGGGCGAGTCGAGGGGCGCGCCGGTGAGCTTGTCCGGCTCGATCAGCGCGCAGTCGACGTCGGACACCTCAAACGTGGAGAGGTCCGGCGTCGGGACAACCAGGGAAACCGTCTGTGTGTCACCAACGGGCGGGGCAGTTCCCACCGCGCGGCAGGACCAGGTCCACAGGGCGAACATATGACGGTCGAGGAGGTACGTGGCTTGACTTTCAACCCGGCCACCAGGGGGTAGCTCCCCGTCGTGCACGTCATGGTCGCCGGGTTTCCGCAACGTTGGAGGCGCGGTCATGAACACCTTCGGATATCGATCGGCGGGAGGCTGGACGATGGGCCACAAGCACATTCCACGGTCCGCGGACAGCCCGTCATGCGGTGGATCGGGACTCGGAGCTGCGGGCCTCTTCGTAGTCCGGCTCCGCTGCCGGACTCCTCTTCTTTCCGACAGCGGGCAAGGTGATCAGCAGCACGGCTGCTCCGAGGAGTGCGATGACCGCGATCCAGCCCGCGCCGACGTGCATAGCATGGACAAACGCATGGTCAGCAGCCTGAGCAAGAGCGGGCCGGTGGACAGCGGTGGCGACGTGGCGGGCCTGTTCGGCGGAAACTCGCGCCTGATCCTGCACCGGGCCCGGTGCACCCTCCAGCGAAGGTTCGATCGCACGTCGGTACACGATCGACATGATCGTGCCGCCCACTGCGATTCCCATCACACTGCCGGTTTGTCGCACGGTGTTGGTGACGGCCGATCCCGCACCGGCCTGTTCCAACGGCAGGTTGCTGATCAATGCGGCCGTAACGGGGCCGATCACCATGCCGATCGAGAGACCCTGTATCAACAACAGGACCTCGATCCGGACGAGGGGGGTGTGGAGTCCGAGGAACCCGTACCCGCCCATGGTCAGCGCGGCCACGATGAGCGCCGGCACGCTGACAAGCCGCAGCGACAGGCGGCGAACCAGGCGCGAGGCAAGGGGCGCCCCCGCGAGCGCGCCGCATGCGGTCGGGATATTGGCCAGACCCGCCCTCATCGGCGAGAATCCGAGCGCGCCTTGCAGGTAGAACGCGTTATAGAAGGTGATGGCGGCCACGCCGAAGAGCAGCAATCCGAGTGCCACATTGCCGCCACCGAACGTGCGTTGCGCGAGCAGTCGCGGATCAAAGCTGGGCACCTTGACCCGTAGTTCGACGAGTACGAAAACGGCCAGCAGAACCAGACCGACAGCGATCGGCGCCCAGACGTCGGTACGACTCCACACAGCCACCTGTCCCGCCCGGATCAGCCCGTAGGCCAACGCCACGAGCCCACTGATGGACAGCAGCATTCCAGCGGGGTCCAGTGGCCGCGGAGTGGGGCTGCGGAAATTCGGAACCAGTACGGCGAGCCCGACCAGCGCCAATGCCGCGACCGGGACATTGATCAGAAACACCGAGCCCCACCAGAAATGGTCGAGCAGGAATCCTGCCAGCACCGGGCCGGCTGCCATTCCGACACCGGCCGACGTGGAGAAAATGCCGATCGCGGCAGCCCGCGCGGGGCCGGTGAAGGTCCACATGAGGATGGCCATCATGGCGGGCGTGATCAGCGCGCTGCCCGCCCCCATCGCGGCTCGAGCCGCAATCAGCTGGCCCGCGTCGCTTGCGTACGCCGCCCACAGCGAGGACCCGGCGAAGACCACCAGCCCGCTGGAAAACACAGTCCGGTGGCCGAACCGATCGCCCAATGCGCCTGCGGTGAACATCAATGTGGCGAAGGCCAGAGTGTACGAACCGGTCGCCCATTGCAGCTGACCGGGATTGGCCCCCAGTCCACGGACCGGATCTGCAAGGGTCTCCAGCGTAGTGCTCAGGACGGTATTGTCTATCCAAATCAGCAGCGAACACAGCATAAGAACGGCAAGAATTAACTGCTGCCTGGACTTCGGCAACGTTGCAGTCGCGGTCATGAACACCTTGTCGATCGGCGGGAACCTGAACGACTGGACTATAAGCAGACTCCACGACACCGTCAAGCTTGAATTTTCTTGCCAGGGCTGTTGCGGTCGAACGGAATATATGCCCTCTGGTGGATTTGCGGACTGAATAAATTTGTGCCCTCCGGTGGATTTGCGAGCTGACGGATTTCATGGCTTTCGGAGGGTTGCGATGGAGCGGATTTCATGCCCTCCAGTGACCTGGGGCGCCGCGTGCACCCGGGGACGGAGTTCGTCCTCGGCTTGTTTGCAGCGCTTCTGCCAGCCGCTGACCGGGCGGGGGTGACTTCGACTTGACCTTGACACCTTGTGAAGGTGTCCCCTGGGAGCAGGAGGTGGTCCCGATCATCACGACCAACGGAACCCCGCAGAACACCCGCGTGGCCGACGCCCTCAAGGCCAGGGACTCGTCGGTCCGGCTCCAGGCGGCCCTGGCGGCCGGCTCGAACCCCGACCCGGGCTTCCTGGAGACGCTCGTCGAACGCTGCGCGGTCGAGCCGGACTTCTTCGTGCGGGACATGCTGTCCTGGGCGCTGACCCGCCTCCCGGCGCAGATCACCCTGCCCCGGATCCGCCGGGAACTCGACTCCGAGCGCCCCCGGGCCCGCAGCCAGGCCCTGCACACGCTCTCCAAGATCGGTGACAAGAGCGCGTGGGCCTGGATCACGCGCGACATGCTGCGCGACGCCGATGACGAGGTCGCGCGGACCGCGTGGCGCGTCGCGGTCGTCCTCGTGCCCGAGGACGAGAAGAAGGACCTGGCCGACGAACTGGTCCTGCAACTCGGCCGCGGCGACCGCGATGTGCGGCTGAGCCTGAGCCGGGCCCTCGTCGGCCTCGGCGACGTGACCGAGCCCGCCCTGCAGAAGGCCGCGGCGAACCCCGACCCCGTGGTGGCCGCGCACGCCCGTGCCACCGAGCTGCTCCGGCAGAACCCGGAGACCGGTTTCGACGCGGCTGTCGACGAGGCGAAGCGAGTCGTCACACTCGGCCCGGAACGAGCCGCTGCCGCCGCGGAGACCGCGGAGAGCGCGCAGTGCTGATCGGCGAAGTGGCCCGCCACTCGGGGGTGAGCCCGCGGATGCTCCGGCACTACGACGCCCTTGGGCTGGTGCGGCCGACCGGTCGCACCGTCGGCGGCTACCGCGAGTACTCCGCCGAGGACGTCCGCAGGATCTTCCACGTGGAGAGCCTGCGCTCCCTCGGGCTCTCGCTCAAGCAGATCGGGCGCGCCCTGGAGAACCCGGCGTTCACGCCGTCCGCCCTCGTCAGCGACCTCATCCGGTGCACGGAAGAGCGATTGGAGCGGGAACGGGAGCTGCTCGAGCGGCTCCGCGCGATCGACGCGTCGGCGCCGACCGGCTGGCAGGACGTCCTGCGCATCGTCGAACTCATGCAGGGACTCGACTCGGCCAGCGCCGCGCGCAGGTTGCGGGCCGTCCTGGCCCGGCCGGAGGGCGTGCCGGTGTCCCCCGAGCTGCTGGCCGGGGCGGTCCTGGCCGAATCCGACCCCAACGTCGCGGGCGCCCTGCGCTGGGCGCTGGCCCGGTCGGGCGGCGACGGCGTGGCGGCACTGGCTGCCGGCGTGCACTCGCAGGACGTCGACATCCGGCGGCGCGCGGTGCGGGCGATCGCCGGGATGTCCGAGGCCCCGGGGGTGACCGCGGTGCTCGTGGACGCGCTGGGGGACCCGGACACGACGGTGCGCAGGCACGCCGCGCTGGCGCTGGGCAGACGTGGTGTGACCGCGACCGTGCCGACACTCGTCGGCATGGTGGTCGAGGGCTCCAGCGACGTCGACGCGGCGGAGGTCCTGGGAACGCTGTCCCAGGACCCCGGGTGCGCGGAACGGATCACGGCCGCACTCGTCGACGAACTCGCCGCGCCCACCGCGGACTCCGCGACGCGGATACGCCTGATCCAGGCGCTGGTCGAGCTGCCGGGGACCGCCGTGCGGAAGGTCCTGCGTCAACTGGCTCACGACGACGACCCCGCTGTCGCCCTGGTCGCCTCGGCCTTCGCCGGAGTCCTCGACGAGCGGTCCCGCGAAGACCGCGGGGGCGGGGATTCCTGAAGGCACGCGCCCGGCCCCGCCCCTGCTCCTGACCATGGGTCAGGTGCTGCTACTTCGTCCGGGTGACTGCGGGGCGTTCCGACCCGGCCTCATCCGTCGTGCACAAGTCTCATCCCTGTGATCGGCACAGTGCTTCGCGACGCCAAGCCCGGGGTGTCACACCACCGGGTGACCGCCGTGGTCCGGCCCGGCACCTCCCGTGCCGGGCCGGGCCCCCGTTCAGAAGTCCCAGCTCTGGCTGGGCGCTCCGTTGCAGCTCCAGCTGACCAGGAGCTGGCCGGCCTCCGGACGGCCGCCCAGGATGTCGAGGCACTTTCCGTTCATCCGGCTGCGGATCTCGTTGCCGTTGCGGAACCACTTCTGGTTGATGCCGCCGTCGCAGTCCCACATGCTCACCGAGCCCATATCACCCGGATGGAACGCGTAGATCTCCAGACACTTTCCGTTCATGCTGGAACGGATCTGCTCACCGTCCCAGAACCACTGCTGGTTGGTGTTACCGGTGCAGTCCCACGTCACGGTGGAGGCGCCGTTCTCCTGATGGAACGCGAAGATGTCGGCGCACCTTCCGTTCAGGTTGGACTTGAGCAGCGGTGCCGCGGCGTATGCCGGGGGACCCGCCAAGGTACCGCCGACCGCGAGGCCGATGGCCGCGAGGAGCGGCACCAGTCGTTGCGCAGCTTTCATGCTTTCCCTCCGTACAGCCGGTGCGCGGTTGCGCTGGCCCCTGTCTAGCCGCCGGGGGTTGTCCGGCGCCGGGACGTGCGCGCCGGACATCAACAGCTGGACAACGCGGCTGCGGAAGGGCTCCAGAGAGGAAGGCCATGCCACGCGCCGAACGCCCGCTCGACCCGGACACCGGTCCGCTGACGCGGTTCGCGGCCGATCTGCGGAAGCTGCGCGAGGCGGCGGGACGGCCGCCGTACCGAGAACTGGCCAGAAGGGCCCACTATTCGTCCACGACGCTGTCGGACGCCGCGGGCGGGCGCACGTTTCCGAGCCTGAGCGTCACGCTGGCGTACGTCGAGGCGTGTCAGGGCGACCGCCGCACGTGGGAAGCCCGATGGCACGCGGTCGCCGCCGAGATCGCCGTCGGTGAACCCGGCGACGAGCCCGGGGAGGCCGGCCCGCAGGGAGCACCGTACGCCGGGCTGTCGGCGTTCCAGCCGGAGGACGCCGACCGTTTCTTCGGGCGTGAGCGGCTGACCGGCGAGGTGCTGGCGAAGGTGCGTGACCGCCGGTTCCTCGCGGTCTTCGGGCCGTCCGGATCGGGGAAGTCCTCGCTGCTACGGGCGGGGCTCGTCGCCCGCGCACGGGCATCGGGGTGGCCGGTGCTGCTCTTCACGCCGGGGCCGCACCCCGTGGAGGAGTGCGCGATCCGCCTGGCCGCGGCGACCGGTGAGGCGCCCGGCGCGCTGCTGACCGAACTGCGCGACGATCCCGCGGCGCTGCACCTGCGGATCCGGCAGGCCACGACCGGCCGCACGCCGGACATCGACACGCTGATCGTGGCCGACCAGTTCGAAGAGGTCTTCACCCTCTGCCGGGACCGGGACGAACGGGACGCGTTCGTCGCCATGCTGATCGCCGCCACCACGGCGACGACCAGCCGGACCCGGGTGGTACTCGGCGTGCGCGCCGATTTCTACGGCCACTGCGTCCAGGACCCCCTGCTGGTCGAGGCGATGCGCGACGCCCAGATCGCGGTCGGTCCGATGAGCAGCCAGGAGCTGCGCGAGGCCATCACCCGGCCGGCCGTGCTCGCCGGCTGCACGGTGACCGGCCCGCTGCTGGCCGCCGTGGTCGCGGACGCGACCGGTCAGCCAGGTGCGTTGCCCCTGGTCTCCCACGCGATGGTCGAGACCTGGCGCCGCCGCAGCGGCAGCCGCCTGACCCTGGACGGGTACCTGGCGGCCGGCGGGATCCAGCACGCGCTGGCACAGACCGCCGAGCGCGCCTACCGGTCGCTGACGCCGGTCCAACAGGACCTCGCCAGACAGCTGTTCCTCCGGCTGACCGCACTGGGCGTCGGTACCGAGGACACCAGGCGCCGGCTCACCAGGAGCGAGCTGGACTCCGGCCCCGACACGGCCTCCGTGCTCGAGTCCCTGGCCCGGCAACGGCTGGTGACCCTGGACGAGGAGTGCGTGGAGATCACCCACGAGGCGATCATCCGGTGCTGGCCGAGACTGCGCGGCTGGCTGACCGAGGACCGGGACCGGCTGCTCCTGCACCGGCAGCTCACCGACGCGACCGCCGGCTGGGAGGCGCAGGACCGCGACCCGCACGCCCTGTACCGGGGTGCCCGCCTCGCCGCGGCACTGGACCTGGCCGCCGCGGACGGTGGCCGGCTGACGTCCAGGGAACGGTGCTTCCTCGACGCGAGCAGGGAGGCGCAGGCCAGCGAGACGGCGGCGGTCAGACGGCGGACGGTCCGGCTGCGCCAGCTGGTCGCGCTGCTCACCGTACTGGTGGTCGTCGCGGCCACCGCGGGCGTGCTGGCCGTCGGCTCGCGCAGCTCGGCCATCCGGCAGCGCAACGTGGCCATCGCGCGCAAGGCCGCCGAGGACGCGGCCGAGGTGCGGCAGGAGAACCCCTCGCTCGCCGCCCAGCTGAACCTGGCCGCGTACCGGCTGGCAGCCACCGACGACGTCCGCGACCAGTTGATGAGCGCGTTCCCGACGCCGTACACGAGCCACCTCACCGGCCACACCTCCGACGTGGTCTCGATCTCCTTCGCCCCGCAGAGCACGGTCCTGGCGACCGCGAGCTGGGACCGCACGGTCCGCCTGTGGGACGTCCGGAACCCCCACCACCCCGTCCGGCTGGCGGTCCTGCACCAGCCCTCGCGGCTGCTGGCGGTCGCGTTCGGGCAGGGCGGCCGCGTCCTGGCGGCCGCGAGCGAACGATCGGTGCGGCTGTGGGACGTGGCGAACCGGCGAGCGCCCATCGAGCTGAGCACCCTGCCGGACCGGCCGGCCGCGCCGACGTGGGTGGTGTTCCGGCCCGGCGGCGACATCCTCGCCACCGGCCACACCGACGGCGCGACGCGGCTGTGGAACGTGCGCGATCCCCGGCATCCACGGCTGCTGGCCACCCTCCCCGGCCACACCGGCGCGGTCACCTCCGCGGCGTTCAGCCCGGACGACCGCACGCTGGCGACCACCGGCGACACCACCGCCAGGCTGTGGGACGTCACCGATCCCGCGCGTCCGCGCCACCTCGACGTGCTGCGCGGACACACGGACACGGTGACCTCGGTGGCGTTCAGCCCGGACGGCCGGACCGTGGCGACCGGCAGCTGGGACCACACCGCCCGGATCTGGGACCTCGGCAGCAGCCCGCGGACGCGGCCACCGGCCGTCCTGCTCGGCCATCCGGCGATCGTCTGGTCGGTGGCGTTCAGCCCTGACGGCCGCACACTCGTCTCGGTCGGCGGGTCCAGGATGTTCTGGGACGTCACCGACCCGGCGCACCCGCAGCGCGTCAGCGCGGTTACCGGCGGGGCCTACCAGGCGGCCTTCAGCCCGGACGGCCACGTGCTCGCCGTCTCCGACCGGCTGCTGGACCTGCGGGACCTGTCGTTCGGGACCCACGACGACGTGGTCACCTCCCTGGCGTTCGCCCCTGGCGGCCACCTGCTGGCCAGCGCCAGCTGGGACGGCACCGCACGGCTGTGGCAGGTCACCGGCGGCCGGGCACTGTGGTCGCCGGCGGTCCTGCGCGGGCACACCAAGTTCGTCCGGTCCGTCGCGTTCAGCCCGGACGGGCGCACCCTCGTCACCGCCAGCGAGGACACCACCGTCCGCATCTGGGACGTGACCGATCCCCGCAGACCCCGGCTCACCTCGATCCTGACCCCCCACGCCGGTGAGGTCGGCGGGGCCGGCTTCGGCCCGGGCGGCCACCTGCTGGCCGTGTGGGCGCACGATGCGGCCGGCCTGTGGGACCTGACCGATCCCGCCCACCCCCGGGCGCTGAGCCGGTTCACCGAGGGCGGGCCGGTCGTCACGAGGGCGTCGTTCCGGCCGGACGGCCGCACGCTGGTGACGAGCACGGGAGAGTCCGGCTCGCTGCGGTTCTGGGACATCCGCGATCCGCGCAGCCCCCGGGAGGTGCCGTCCCCGTTCCGGTCCGACCCGCTGACCGAGGGCATGTTCAGCCCCGACAACCGGACCCTGGCCGCCGTCCACCGGACGGACAGGACGGTCTGGCTGATCGGTATCGGCGACATCGGCCACCCGGCGAAGGTGACGCGGCTACGGGCGTCCGGCTCCTGGCTCTACGCGCTGGCCTTCGCCGCGGACGGCCGCCGGCTGGCAGCCGGCGCCGCGGACGGCAAGGCCCTGCTGTGGGACGTGGGCGGGGCGGCCACTCCCACCGTCCTCACCGGCCACACGAATCCGGTACCGGCCGTGGCGTTCGGCCCGCACGGCGACACCGTGGCCACCGGCGGCAACGACTTCACGATCCGGCTGTGGGACACCGGCCTGGACAGGGTCGCCGCCCGCGTCTGCGACAGCGCGTACCCGCGGATCACCAGAGCCGAATGGGCACGGTACTTCCCAGCGGTCGCCTTCACCCCACCCTGCCCTCCCTCATGACCTCGTGCCGGGCGGCCGGTGACGCGTTCCTCGACCAGCGAGGGCCTCTTGTGTCACTCCGATAACATGTTCGAGCCTGTGGTGATCAGCCTCAACGCCTTTCCCTCATTTAACCCACAACGAACAAATCGGCCAGACGATTGATATCTAGAGCGTCGCGGGTGTTTTCGCGAATAGACGGCAGAACTGCGCTGTGGGCTGCAGTGGGTGTGGCGGCTCTTGGATTCCTCATCACGCTGGAGATCGCCGCACGACGCTACGGTCAACCGGGGTCGGTCACCGACCAGCTGAAACGGCTGGTGTTCGCGCCGAAACCGGGGCCGCTGTACGGCGGTTTGGCGTTGATGATGGTGGTGCTCACCTGGCGGCAACGGTTCGTCGCGGTGGGCGTCGCGATCGGTATCGACATCGTCGTCGCGCTGGTGCGGTGGGGGGTCGGCGCCGAGACGACCGACGGCCGTCTCTTCGGCAACGGTGCGCTGTGGGTGATGGTGGGCTGGGGGGTCGTCGCCGTCACGCGCCGTACCGGCGCCGAACGCGCGCTGCTGCTCAAGGGCGTCGGGCTGGGCCTGCTGCTGGTGGCCGGCCGCAAGGCGGGCGACACCTGGCTGTTCATCACGTCGAAGACCCGTCCGTCGGTGCTCGACCCGTACGTGGCGACCGCCGATCACGCGCTCGGCAACCCGTCATGGCTGGTGGGCCGGATCGTCACGGCCACCGGCCCGATCGGCCCCCCTCTGCTCCACGTGGTCTACGCGCAGCTCGCGGTGGCCGCGGTGGTCGTCGCGGTGTACCAGCTGCGCAACGTGGCGGCCGAGCGCCGCTTCCCCAGACATCATCTGGTGCGCACCTTCCTGGTGATCGGCCTCCTCGGGCCGGGCATCTACATGATCTTCCCGGTGGTCGGACCGGTCTTCGCCTACGGCCCGGGCGCCTCCGGCACCGGCGGCCTGCACTGGGCGGTGGCCGACCTGTGGCCCCACACGCCGCCGCCGGTCACCCACCCGCACCCGATGCCGTACGACGGGATCACCCCCCGCAACTGCATGCCCAGCCTGCACACGGCGTGGGCCACCGCGATCTTCATCCACTCCCGCAAGGGCCCGCGGATCCTGCGATGCGCGGGCACGTTCTGGCTGACGGCCACGCTCACCGCGACGCTGGGATTCGGCTACCACTACGGCGTGGACCTCGCCGCCGGCCTGGTGTTCGCGCTCACCGTCGAGGCGGCGCTGCGCTCGTTCGACCGCCGCTGGGACCGGTCGGGAATCCAGCTCGTCGGCTACGGTACGACGGTCTTCGCCGCGCTCCTGGTGTCGTACCGGTACCTGCCGGTGGAGATGGCCGGACACCCATGGGTTTTCGGGCCGCTTCTCCTTCTGGCCGTGAGTTCAGTCGTCTACGGCTACCTGCGGACCACCGAACGGTGGGAACCCACGGCCGCGCCGGCGCGGCAACCGGAACCGCAACCCGAACCGGTGTGCTGATCATGGGCGCCCCGTGGTGTCTATCCTGAACCGGAACGGCCGTGCAGGGGGAAGGATGAGGGTGGACTCGTTCTGGTGGGTGCTGATCGTCTTCGGGACGGGTGGCTTCGGGTGGGCCGCCGACACCGTCCGTACCGCGTTGAAGAACCGGCATGAGCGGAAGCTGGAACTGATGGAGGCGGCGAAGCAGGAGCGTCTCGCTCTCGAAGCGGCCCACCGGACGCCGGAGCCCGTGTGCGGGTGTACACACCACCTGGCCAAGCACGACAAACAGGGCCGCTGCCACGAACGCGTGGAGATCCCCACGGCCTGGGACGAGAACAAGAAGCCGCTGCGCTACGAGGCCGGCCAGTGCAACTGCCAGCAGTACGTCGGCCCGCAGCCCCTGTCCCAGGTGTACGCCGAGGACCTGACGGACCGGATCTGACCCGTGTCCGGATCTCCGGCACGGTCGGCGGGAGCCCTGGCTCGACATCGTCGGTGCGGAACCGCGCGGCCTGGGCCCCCCTCTACGATCGAAGCTGTTTGGTGATCTCGGACAGAGGGTCGAAGGACAGTGACGGACAAGCGAGTTGTCATCGTGACCGGCGCGGGCTCGGGCATCGGCGAAGCCACCGCGCGGCTGCTGTGCGAGGGTGGTCACCACGTGGTCGCCTCGGGGCGGCGGGTCGAACCGCTGCAGCGCCTCGAAAAGGAGACCGGGGCGCTGGCGTGTCCGTCCGACGCGGGTGACCCCGCGGCGGTCGACGGTCTCGTGCGTGCGGCCCTGGACGCCTACGGACGGCTCGACGGGCTGGTGCTCAACGCGGGCATCGGGCGCGGCGGAACCGCCGGGGACCTGTCGCTGGAGGACTGGGACGACGTCATGCGCACGAACGTCACCGGTCCGATGCTCCTCCTGCGCGCGGCGATGCCGCACCTCGTGGAGGCGCGGGGAGCGGTGGTCGGCGTCGCGTCGGTCTCGGCGTTGCGCAACGGCCCGGGCAACGCCCCCTACGCCACGTCGAAGGCCGCCCTGCTGCAGCTGTGCCGTTCCGTCGCCGTCGACTACGGGCGGCAGGGGGTACGCGCCAACGTGGTGTGTCCCAGCTGGATCAGGACCGAGATGGCCGACCGGCGCATGGCGCGTTTCGCCCAGGAAGCGGACCTGGGGGACGGCGGCATGGAGGCCGCCTACGAGGAGGCGACCAGGCTTTTGCCCATGGGCCGGCCGGGCGAGCCGCGTGAGGTCGCCGAGGCGATCGGCTGGCTGCTCTCTCCGGCGGCGTCCTTCGTCAACGGCGCGGTGCTCACGGTGGACGGCGGGGCCACGGCCGTCGACCCCGGCACCGTCGCGTTCGACCACCACATCGCACCGCGCGGCGGCGGCGAACGCTGACACCCGCGCCCGACGCCTCTGCCGATCAGGGGCGTCGAGGGCGCAGCGGGCCGGGTACGGTGCGCAGCGCGCCGGTGGCGGGGGGCCACATCCCGGCGATCGCCAGGAGCGTCGCCGGGCTGCCGCGTTCGACGCCGGGTAGCGGGCACGGGTCGGACGGCTCCGCACCGCTGAGCTTGGCCCGCCGGGCCTCGCCCAGCGCGCCGGCGAGTGCCGCTGCGGCCAGGCGATCGCCCCGCATCCCCGCATGGCCGGCCTGCCGGTGGGCCGTGTCGTACGCCTCCGGACGGACGTACTGCTGCAGTTCCAGGAGCGCGTCGTACGTCTCGATGATCTGCCGGTGCGCCTGCAGCGCCCACGAGGAGCGGGGACGCAGCACGGCCTGCAGCCGGGTCCGCTGCGGGCCGGCCAGGGCCACCTCGGGGACCGCGTCCACCAGATCACGCCACAGCGGCCACAGCCGCCAGAGTGTGCGCAGCGCCGCCATGGACCGGGCGAGGGCGGTCACGGTCGGCACCAGCAGGGAGGCCGCGCGGAAGAGGCCGTGCACGCTGATGACCACGGACAGGTAGGGCATCAGGTCCTGGTCGGGGACGTAGAGGTGGTAGAGGTAGCCGCACCAGAAGACCAGGGCCAGGACGCTGCCCATCGCGAACATCCGGAGCGACCACACCAGGTCGCGGTCGCCCGTCCGCAGGCTGTACGGCCAGCAGACGACGACGGCGGCGGTGTCCCCGGCCAGATGGCAGAGGGCGAGGATCAACCAGTACAGGGACGAGGCGGTGGCCGGACCCTGGGGCGACGCCGGGGCGGCCGTCTGGGAGACACCGAGCAGATCCAGGGCGAGCAGCGAACCCAGCGCCGTCACCAGACCCAGGACCACGGTGACCCGCTGGTGCCGGGCACGGGTGGAGTCGACGATGAAGAGGAGCACCAGGCCCGCGCTCAGCACGCCGATCAGGTTCCGGGTGAGCGAGACCGTGTGGGGGCCGACGCCGAGGGCCGCGAACCGGGCGACGACCTTTGGCTGGAACAGCGTGATGGCGACGGTCGCGCCGAAGACCGTGAGCCACAGTCCCCGCTGGTTCGGCTGGCGCAGCGCGGGGCCCGCCCGCCAGACGAGGGCGGTCCACAGGGCGACGACGCTGCAGACCCCGACGTGGTCCGCCAGCTCAGTCGCTGTCAACGGCCGTCACTCCCAGGAAGGCGCCGAGTCGCCCCAGGGGGCCGCTCGGGCGGCCGGGCTTCCCGGCGCTCTGTATCAGGCTGGCGATCATCTCGGCTTCTTGTTCCTCGCTGGTCGTGTAACTGGTCCGGGCCATGAGCCGGTTGACGACGTTCGCCTTGAGATCGCCGACCAGCGGACCGGTCAGGTCCTCGGCCCTGCGAGTGGCGCCCCGATGGTGATCGCAGAGCACATGGCCGATCTCGTGGAGGATGATGTGCTCCCGGTGCAGGGGCGCGGTCCGGGCTTCGTAGAAGATGTAGTCGGCGTTGTCGGTGCCCATCCAGAGCCCGCAGACCCCGGTCGCCGCGACCTCCTCGGGCAGTTCCCGGAGCACGAGAGGGCGGCCCCTCAGCTCCTCCACCCGCGCACGTACCGCCTCGAAGGGGAGGGAACGCTCTACACCCAGATCGCGGAGGATGGCCAGGCATCTGCGTTGCAACGCGACGTATTCACCGTTTGTCCTCACTTACTGTCTTGACCCCCTTCTGATGAAGACAGCTCGTGGCACGTCACGTTGTGCTTGCGGCCCGTACTCGCCCCAAGCTAACCAACCGTCCGCCGCTTGGACCAAGTCCGGGCCGCCTTGTGCCCGGCCTTTGGCTCAAACCGGACGCTCAGGCCCCGGCCGGGGGAGTCGTACGACCCTCGAACGCCTCCAGGATGCGTTCCGCCGCCCGTGTCGCGGTCAACCGGCCCTCCCGCACCTGCCGTTCCAGGCCGGGCGCGGCCTCGCGCACCGCGGGGTCGGCGTGCAGCCGGCCGAGCAGCTCGTCGCGGACCATGGCCCAGGTCCAGCCGACCTGCTGGTCACGCCGCTTGGCCGCCAGCCGCCCGGTGGAGTCGAGCAGGGCGCGATGCCGCTCCAGGCGCTCCCACACCGTGTCCAGGCCGGTCGAGTCGCGGGCGCTGCAGTGCAGCACCGGCGGAGTCCAGAACGCGTCCTTGCCGTGCATCAGCCGGAGCGCGCCGGCCAACTCCCGTGCCGCCGACCGCGCGTCGCGCTCGTGCGGACCGTCCGCCTTGTTGACGGCGATCACGTCGGCCAGCTCCAGGACGCCCTTCTTGATGCCCTGCAGCTGGTCGCCGGTGCGGGCCAGGGTGAGGAGGAGGAAGGAGTCGACCATCTCGGCGACCGTCGTCTCCGACTGGCCCACGCCGACGGTCTCCACAAGGATCACGTCGTAGCCCGCCGCCTCCATCACCACCATCGACTCCCGGGTGGCCTTCGCGACGCCGCCCAGCGTGCCCGCGCTGGGGGAGGGCCGGACGAAGGCGTTCGGGTCGACCGCGAGCCGCTCCATGCGGGTCTTGTCGCCCAGGATGGAGCCGCCGGTGCGGGTCGAGGACGGGTCCACCGCGAGGACGGCGACCCGATGGCCCAGGGAGGTGAGCATCGTGCCGAACGCGTCGATGAACGTCGACTTGCCGACGCCCGGCACCCCGCTCACGCCGATCCGCCGCGCCCGGCCGCTGTGCGGGAGCAGCTCGGTGAGCAACTCCTGTGCCAGCGCCCGGTGCTGCGGCCGGGTGGACTCGACGAGCGTGATGGCGCGGGCCACCAGGGCCCGCCTGCCGTCGAGCACACCCTTCACATAGGTGTCGAGATCGATCGCAGCCATGCGGGGGCTACAGGTCGTGGCCGAGGTCGGCCGACAGGCGCCGCACCAGGTCGTAGGCGGCGTCCGGGATCACCGTCCCGGGCCCGAAGACGTCCGCGGCGCCCATCTCCAGCAGGGTCGGCACGTCCTGCGGCGGGATCACTCCGCCGACCACGATCATGATGTCCGCGCGGCCCTCCTCGGCGAGCTTCTCCCGCAGCGCCGGTACGAGCGTGAGGTGACCGGCGGCCAGCGACGACACCCCGACCACGTGCACGTCCGCCTCGACCGCCTGCCGGGCGACCTCCTCCGGCGTCTGGAACAGCGGGCCGACGTCGACGTCGAAGCCGAGGTCGGCGAAGCCGGTGGCGATCACCTTCTGGCCGCGGTCGTGGCCGTCCTGGCCCATCTTGGCGACCAGGATGCGCGGCCGGCGCCCCTCGGCCTCCTCGAAGGCGTCGACCAGGGCGCGGGTGCGGTCCACGGACGGGGACTGGCCTGCTTCGTTGCGGTACACACCGGAAATCGTACGGATCTGGCTCGCGTGCCGGCCGTACACCTTCTCCAGGGCGTCGGAGATCTCACCGACGGTGGCCTTGGCGCGGGCCGCTTGCACGGCCAGCTCCAGCAGGTTCTCCTTGCCGTCGGCCGCCCGCGTGAGCGCGTCCAGGGCGTCCTGGCAGGCCTGCTCGTCCCGCTCCGCGCGCAGCCGCCGCAGCTTCTCGATCTGCTGGGCGCGCACGGAGGAGTTGTCGACCTTCAGGACCTCGATCTGCTCGTCGCTGTCGACCCGGTACTTGTTCACACCGATCACCGGCTGGCGCCCGGAGTCGATGCGGGCCTGCGTCCGCGCCGCGGCCTCCTCCACCCGCAGCTTGGGGATGCCGGCGTCAATGGCCTGTGCCATGCCGCCCGCCTGCTCGACCTCCTGGATGTGCGCCCAGGCCTTGCGGGCGAGGTCGTACGTCAGGCGTTCCACGTACGCGCTGCCGCCCCACGGGTCGATGACCCGGGTGGTGCCCGACTCCTGCTGGATGAGCAGCTGGGTGTTGCGGGCGATGCGCGCCGAGAAGTCGGTCGGCAGGGCGAGGGCCTCGTCCAGGGCGTTGGTGTGCAGCGACTGGGTGTGGCCCTGGGTCGCCGCCATCGCCTCCACGGCCGTACGCGTGACGTTGTTGAACACGTCCTGCGCGGTCAGCGACCAGCCCGAGGTCTGCGAATGGGTGCGCAGGGACAGGGACTTGGTGTTCTTCGGCTCGAACTGGGAGACCAGCTTGGCCCACAGCAGCCGGGCCGCCCTGAGCTTCGCGACCTCCATGAAGAAGTTCATGCCGATCGCCCAGAAGAAGGACAGGCGCGGTGCGAACGCGTCCACGTCCAGGCCCGCCTCCCGGCCCGCCCGGATGTACTCCACGCCGTCCGCGAGCGTGTACGCCAGCTCCAGGTCGGCCGTCGCACCCGCCTCCTGGATGTGGTAGCCGGAGATGGAGATGGAGTTGTAGCGGGGCATCTTCTGCGAGGTGTACGCGAAGATGTCCGAGATGATCCGCATCGACGGCTTCGGCGGATAGATGTAGGTGTTGCGGACCATGAACTCCTTCAGAATGTCGTTCTGAATGGTTCCGGCCAGCTTCTCGGGCGGTACGCCCTGCTCCTCCGCCGCCACGATGTACAGCGCCAGCACCGGCAGCACGGCGCCGTTCATCGTCATCGACACCGTCATCCGGTCGAGGGGGATCCCGTCGAACAGCTGCCGCATGTCGTAGATCGAGTCGATGGCCACGCCCGCCATGCCGACGTCACCGGTCACGCGCGGGTGGTCGCTGTCGTAGCCGCGGTGCGTGGGCAGGTCGAAGGCGACCGACAGGCCCTTCTGGCCCGCCGCCAGGTTACGCCGGTAGAAGGCGTTGGACTCCTCGGCGGTGGAGAAGCCCGCGTACTGGCGGATCGTCCAGGGCTGGTTGACGTACATCGTCGGGTACGGGCCGCGCAGATACGGCGCCATGCCCGGGTAGGTGCCCAGGAAGTCCAGGCCCTCCAGGTCACGGCCGGTGTACAGCGGCTTGACCCCGATGCCCTCCGGGGTCTCCCACAGCGGCTGCGCGCTTCCGGTCGCCCGCTCGACGGCCGCACGCCACTGATCGGCACTGCCGTCGGCGGCCGGCGACCCCAGCTCGATGCCGGAGAAGTCGGGGATTCCCATCAGGACACTCCCATGCGGTCGAGGGTCGCGGACAGCACGGCCACGGCGTCGCAGCCCGCGAAGACGTACGAGTCGATGCCGGCGTGCTCGCCCCGGCCCGCGAGGAACACGTGCCGGGCACCGGCCGCGCGCAGCGACGCGGCGGTCCGCTCGGCCTGTTCGGCGTACAGGGCGTCGCTGGAGCACAGCACGGCCTCGGTGGCGCCGCTGTCCTCGAAGCTGCCCTCGGAGACCGGCTCGATGCCGCCCGCCTGGAAGAGGTTGGCGGCGAAGGTCGCGCGCGCGGTGTACGCGGCGGCCGGGCCGATCGTCGCGAGGAAGACGCGCGGGCGGGTGCCGGTCGCCGCGAGGTGGGCGTCGGAGCGGGCGCGCAGTTCCTCGAACGCCTCGTCGCGGCGCACCCGGGGCAGACCGCCGGAGGGCGGCTCGGGCGCCGGCTCGCGCTCCACCGGCTTCTCGGTGAGCAGCGGGAACTCGCTGACACCGGTGACGGGTTCGCGCCGCTTGGCGAGCTTCTTGGAGCGCTCCGCCCAGGTCGTCGCGAGGTCGGTGCGCAGCCGGCCGGAGCGCAGCACGGCCGCCTGACCGCCGTCGCGCTCGATCGTCCGGAAGAACTCCCAGGCGGCATGGGCCAGTTCGTCGGTCAGCCGCTCCACGTACCAGGAGCCGCCCGCCGGGTCGATGACCCGGGCCAGGTGGGACTCCTCGATGAGGATCGTGGAGGTGTTGCGGGCGATCCGCCGGGAGAACGCGTCCGGCAGGCCGAGCGCGTGGTCGAACGGCAGCACGGTCACGGAGTCGGCGCCGCCGACCCCGGCGGCGAGCGTCGCGACCGTCGTGCGGAGCATGTTCACCCACGGGTCGCGGCGGGCCATCATCACCGGTGAGGTCACCGCGTGCTGCACCTGCGCGCCCGGAACCGCGCAGACCTCGGCGACCCGGGCCCACAGCCGGCGTGCGGCACGCAGCTTGGCGATGGTGAGGAACTGGTCGGCGGTGGCCGCGTAACGGAACTCCAGCTGCCCCGCGGCCTGTTCGGCATCGAGTCCGGCCTCGGACAGGTCCCGCAGATAGGCCACACCGGTGGCGAGCGAGGCGCCCAGCTCCTGCGCGGCCGACCCGCCCGCCTCGTGGTACGGCAGCGCGTCCACGGTCAGCGCCCGCAGGCCCGGGTACTGCTCGGCGCAGCGTGCGGCCAGGGCGGCGTACGGCGCGAAGTCCAGCGGGGTGCCGGTGCGGGCCTCGTACCCGAGGGGGTCGCCGCCCAGATTGCCGCGTACGGCCTCGGCGCCGACGCCGTTGTCCGCGTACAGCCGCAGCAGTGCCTCGGCGGCCTGCCCGGTGTCCCGGCCCGCGTCCAGGACGACCGGCGCCAGGTCGAGGTACACACCCTCCAGTGCCCGGCCCAGCCCGTCGAGCGGGATCCCGCCCTCGCCCAGCACCAGCCACAGCGAGGTGCCGCCGTTCTCCAGATCGGCCAGAACGGCGTGCTCGGTGAGGGCGGTGTGCCGCTGCCGTACGTCCCAGCCGCCCGCGGTGTTCCCCTCGGGACGGCTGCCGCGCACATACGGGGCGAAGCCGGGCAGGCCGGGGTCGGGCGCGGTGTCGCGCGCGGTGTAGAGGGGCCGGGTGCGCAGCCCGTCCTCCAGCGTCGTGGACAGAGCGTCCTCAGCTGCCGCGCCCGAGACTTCCTTGCCCGACTTGCGCAGCACGCCCTCGACCAGGCGTTGCCACTGCTCGTGTGTCGCGTCAGGGAACTCGGCGGCCAGTGAGAGCCCGTCGTCAGGCAGGACCGTCATGGCTCGGATGCTAGGGCAGCATGCTCAAGTGAGTGCAGGGCAGGGGCTGTGAGGTTTCCCTCCTTGCGCTTGTGAGCTGCGCCGCTCAGCCGTCGGATGGCTCTTCGTCCGGTTCGGGCAGCTCCGGTACGAGCGCGCGCATGGCCGCGCGCTGGTCGGCGCCCATGGAGTCGGAGAGGGCCTGCCGGACGGTTCCGGCGAGCAGTTCGGAGGTCTCGCTCAGCAGGTCGCGCGCCTTGTCGGTGAGGGCGACCTGCACGCCGCGCTTGTCACCGCAGACCGACCTGCGGGTGACGAGGCCGGCCCGCTGGAGGCAGGCGATCTGGTAGGTGAGCCGGGTCTTGGGGCGGCCGAGGAGGTCGGCGACCTGGGTCATGCGCAGTCCGGTGCGCGGCTGTTCCGCCAGCAGGCACAGGATCAGGAACTCGTCGTGGGAGACGTCGAGGGTCTCCTTCACGACCGACCGCAGCCGCTGCTCCACGGCACCCGTCGCGGCCAGCAGGACCATCCACGCACGCAGCTCGGCGGGCAGCAGGCCGGCGCCCGCGGCGGGGCATTGCAGCTGGTCGGCGGGGGGCGCGTCGGAGTCGGGCATGAGACGAGTCTAACCGTGGTCCAAATTTGGACGAGCAGGTTGTTCAATTTTGGATGAGGGGCTAGCGTGGGCCAGGTCATCCAAATTTGAACCACCCGACTCGGGAGTACACCCATGACCGTCGCCGTACAGACAGGCACCTGGCAGCTCGACCCGGCCGCGTCCACCGTGGCACTGCGGCACAAGACCCTGTGGGGCCTGGTCACCGTGAAGGGCACCTTCACCGCCGTCAGCGGCGCGGGCGAGGTACGGCCCGACGGCTCGGCCACCGGCACGGTGACCCTGGACGCCGCCTCCCTGGACACCGGGCACGCCAAGCGGGACACCCACCTGCGCTCGGCCGACTTCTTCGACGCCGGCACCCACCCGGGGATCACCTTCGCCGTCCGCGGCGCCGACCGCCTCGACGGCGACGGCGTGCGGGTCACCGGTCAGCTGACCGTGCGGGGGGTCGGCAGGCCCGTGACCCTCACCGCGCGCCTGGCCGGCGCGAGCGCCGGGGCGGTCACCCTGGAGACGGAGTTCACCGTGGACCGCGAGCAGTTCGGCATGGGCTGGAACCAGCTGGGCATGATGCGCGGCCTGACCGCGGTGACGGCGGAGCTGCGCTTCACCCGCACGGCCTCCTGAGGTCAGCCCTCGGGGTCGAGCTCGGCCCGCTTCACGTCCCGCGTGGACAGCGTCTGCGGGGTCGCCGTGAACGCGCGCAGCCGCAGCCGGGTGCTCTTCTTCACCGGCACCGTGAACCTCCCGGAGGGCGCCCGGAGTTCGACGGTCGCCGTGGTGTGGGCGGGAATCGTGGCCGGTCCGCGCACCTGCGTCCAGTACCGGTTCATGCCCTGGCCCGTGGTGATCATGTAGTGCGGGGTGAGCGCGTCGTCGCCGGTGTTGGTCACCCTCACGGACATCGCGGAGACGGTGTGCGCGGACGGGTGCCTGACCGCCGTGATGTCCATGCGCAGCGGCGGCCTGCCCGTCACCGCGAGGGTCGCGCTCACCAGGGCCGGCGTCACCAGCAGCACCACGGCCGTGACCAGGGCGGGCCGGCGGCGGGCGCCGGTCAGCCAACGGGGCCGCGGCTGCCACGCGCCCGAGAAGTCCGACAGCGGCACGGTGATGGCCGCCGCCAGCCACAGCGGCGTCATCAGCAGGTAGTAGCCGTCCTGGGACCGGGTCGCCACGTAGAAGGCGCACCAGGGCAGCACGGTCGCGGCCGGACCCAGTCGCCGGACGAACAGCGCGAACAGGGACAGCAGGGCCGCCGCCAGCAGCATGCTCGCGTGGCCGTACCAGTCGAGCCGGTCGCTGCCGTGGGTGAAGTACAGCGAGATGCCCACCAGGCCCTGGCCGTGCAGGACCGCGCCCTGGGTCAGCGGCAGCGCGATGCCGCCCAGCCACGGACCCGGCTCGGTCACGATGAAATACGCGTTGACGAGCAGCCAGGTGAGGACCGCGATACCGAGGATCCGCAGCACCACCCGCGCGGCCTGTCGCCCGCCGAGTTCACCGCGGCGCACGGCATAGATCCCGGCCAGCAGGAACGGCGTGACGAACCAGGGGAGCTGCTGTGCCGCGCACGCGGCACCGAGGCACGCGGCCCGCGCGATCCCGGCCGGGCCCAGCCGGCCCCCGGCGCCGAGTCGCGGCCAGCGCACCACCACCGGCACCAGCAGGACCAGGCCGATGATCGCCGGATAGCCCTGACGGGCGTACATCGGCAGGAAACTGAAGCCCAGACAGAGCATCGTGGCCGCGGAGCGCCAGGGCGTCGGCAGCATCCGCCACAGCACGACCGTGCCCACGACCAGCGCGACCGTCACCGCCGCCGTCGCGGGTGCTCCGTTGTGGCCGAGCCACAGGAAGGGAGCCGTGACCAGCGGGGTCAGCGGGGGATAGCCGTACGTGAAGTCGTAACCGCCGGTCGTCGTCGCCGTCAGGGCGACGCCCTTGAGGCGGAAGAGCCACGGCCACGGATGGTCGTACAGCTGGTGCCCGTTGACCATCTCCTTCGCGGCCTGGGTGGTGAGGACCGCCTCGTCGCCACCGGCGTGGTTCAGCGCCCAGGTGCACAGGGTGAGGACGATCGCCGTCCCCAGCACCACGAGGTCCAGACGGGCCAGCGAACGCGTCCGCCGAACCGTGAGGGCGAGCACGCCGGTCACCAGGATCGAGGCGTAGCAGAGGGAGATCGCGGCCGCGAGGACCAGATGGTGCGTGGCCGCCTGCGTCCACACCGAACGCGTGCCGATGAACAGGCTGACGTCGGCGAGCAGGGTGAGTACGCGATGCCACTGCGCGGGGGAGCCGTGGACCTCCGCGCGGGCAACCGGGAGGGCGGACACCGCCGACTGCGTCCGCCGGCCGACTGTCACCTGCTGTGATTCTGCCAAGTGCACGGAAGTGGACGCTATCGGGGGCGGATGACCGGCACGTGGCCGGGCGTGAAGAGAACGGTATGAGCGCGGTAAGAAGCGGGCGTAAGCGTACATGTGGAGCGGTTCGCTCCCGATGGTGGGGCACCGGAGCGGTCGCGCAGTGTGTCGCTGTTGGGCCGAACGGGTGACTTGGCGTAAGAATTGGCTGGTGCAGGCAATGAGTGCGAGTCAGGTCGGGGGGAGCCGGTGAGCCGCTACGACGTCACCGATGAACAGTGGGAAGGGCTCGCCCAGGTCGTGCCGCTGCGGGGCCGCGACGCCTGGCCGTCCGCGGTGAACCACCGCTCGCTGCCGGACGCCGAGACCGAGACCCGGCGCCGGTTCGTGGTCCTGCGGGTCAATGTCTTCGCGGACGCCCGGGAGGTCGCCGAGACCCTGATGGCCGGCGCGCCGGTCCTGCTCGACCTGACCAACGCGGAGACCGAGGTCGCCAAGCGCGTCCTCGACTTCAGCACGGGCGTGGTCTTCGGTCTGGGCAGCGGAATGCACCGCGTCGACCGCAATGTGTTCCTCCTCACCCCGCCCGGCACGGAGGTCAGCGGGCTGATGGAGGGAGTGGGTGTGTCGGGCGGCTGAGAAAGCCTCCGGCGGTCGAGCGTGGGTGCCTGTGGTGGTCGGGCGTGGGTGCCTGCGGTGGTTGAGCGTGGGTGCCTGTGGTGGTCGGGCGTGGGTGCCTGCGGCGGTCGAGCGCGGTGCCTTTGGCGGATGAGCCCGCGGTGTGCGTGAGGAGCGCGGTGTCCGAGGCGGCGGAGTCCGGATCTCGGTGCCGAGCGCGGGGCGTGGCTCCGCGCTGAGCCCGGGGGCGTGGACCTTCCTGGCCGGGCGGCCGGTGCCGTGCGACCGGTGGGTGCCGTGACGCCGGCCGGTGGGCTTCGCTGTCGGCACCGTGGTGTCGGGCTCCGGGCCTCCCGGCGGGGTTGGCGGTGGCGGCGCTCTGGGATCCGCGCCGCGCTTCCCGACGGGCCGGCGGTGGTCGTGCTGTGGTTGTCGGTGCGGTGCCGCGATGTCCGGCTGTGCTTGGGCCCGGCCTGACCGCCTGCGGCCCTGGTCCCCCGGCCCGGACTGGCGCCTGCCGGGCAAGAACCCGCGCGCCCCGCCCGGCCCGGCGAACCACCCCGGTCCTCCGCCGGGCCGGGCCGAGGACCGGCACACCTCTGCCGGCGGGCGGGGTCGGCGGTGGTGGGGCTCTGGGGTTCGCGTCGTGCTCCCGTGGGTGGGGAGGCGGCGTGTCCGGTAGGTCGTGTCGTTCCCCGCCCGCTGTCACTCGACCGGGTGGCCCTGGTGCCGTTTGAGCCTGTCTGATCGCCCGATCGTAGGAAGGTGCCGGACGGGAAACGGTTCGGCAGGTGGGCCGGGTCCTACGGTCCGGGCATGGCCGTGCCCTCCGTGTCCGCCGAACCGCCGGCGGCCGACGCGTTCACCGCGAGCGTCCCCGCGCAGTCCCGCGAGCCCCGCGAGTCCCCCGATGTGCGGGCCCGGATCACCGAGTTGCGGCTGTCGGCCTTCGCCGGGCACCGGCGGGCCGGGTTCCCGCTGGGGTCCGTCACCCTGTTCGCGGGGCCCAGCGGCGCGGGGAAGACGACCGCGCTCGCGGCGTACGAGGCACTCGCCCGGCTCGGCGGCGGAGCCTCGCTCTACGAGGTGTTCCCGGACCCGGTGGCCTGTGTGCCGCAGCGGGCGCGCCCCGACGCGGAAGGGCGACGGGGGTTCCGGATCGGGTGTACGGCCGACGGCGCCGAGGGGCCGGTCCGGCTCGACCTCGCCGTACAGGCCGAACCGGAGCTCAGGATCGTGGGGGAGCGGCTGACCGCGGCCGGGGTCGTCCTGCTGGAGACCGCGCTGCGCGACCCCGGGCGCGGTACCGTCCAGGCCGCCTGGCACACCGCCGGCTCCGCCCCGGTGACCCGCGCCCCGCTGCCCGACGACCGCCTCGGCACCGCCCTGCTGCCGCTGCGCGTCGCCGGCAAGACGGACGGACAGCGCCGGGTGCTCGCCGCGGCCGAGCAGATGGTGGTCGCCCTGCGCTCCGTCTTCCCCTGCGACCCCCGCCCCGAGAACATGCGCACCCCCGTCCCCACCGGCTCCGGCCGCCTGCTGCCGGGCTGCGACAACCTCGCCGACGTGCTGGGGCGCACCCGCGCGCAGTGCGCCCGCCGGCACGGCCGGCTGGTCGAGGCACTGGGCGTGGGCTGCGCCGGTCCGGTGACCGACCTGGTCGCCGAACCACTGCCGGACGGCACGGTACGGGCCCTGCTCGACCGCGGCGCCGGCCCGCGCACCGACCTCGCCCGGCTCGGCGACGGCGAACTGCGCTATCTCGCGCTGACACTGGTCCTGCTGACGGGCCCCGGCGTCCTGGCCCTGGACGCCCCCGGTGAGGTGCCCGACGCCCTGCGGACCCTCACCGTCCTCACCGACGGCTTCGACCGCTGTCTCGACCCGGCCCAGCGCCGGGCGCTGCTGCGGACGGCCGTCCGGATGGGCGGGCGCGGGCACATCCGGTGCGTGGGCGCGGTGAGCGACGCCTCGTGGGCGGCCGGGACCGAGGGCGTCACAGTGGTACACCTGGACGCGTGACGGAACCTCTCGACCTGGCCCGACTCCAGCGCAGGCTCGCCGAGTTCGCGGCCGCGCGGAACTGGCAGCCCTACCACACCCCCAAGAACCTCGCCGCCGCCCTCTCGGTGGAAGCCTCCGAACTCGTCGAGATCTTCCAGTGGTTGACCCCGGAGGAGTCGGCCCGCGTGATGGCCGACCCCCACGCCGCGCACCGCGTGACGGACGAGGTCGCCGATGTCCTGGCCTATCTCCTGCAGTTCTGCGACGTGCTCGGCATCGACCCGCTGGCCGCCCTGGCCGCCAAGATCGACCGCAACGAACGGCGCTTCCCGGCGCCGGGGGCGGAGGGCGGCTCCCAGGGGGGCGAACTATCGGAGGACTGAACTCCGTTATTACTCTCCGAAGTCAAATCACCTGTCGAATCCGAATTGTTGTCCACAGATTTCCGTCTACCTCTGGCTTTTCGCCCCGCGCACCTTCACTCTGGGTAGTGGACAAGTGAGTTCCAGCGGGTGTGCGGGGACGCATGCGGAAGGACGGGGGCGACACATGGATGCGGTACGGCTGATCCTCACGAGCCGGCGTGCCCTGGCGGGCGGCGCCGACGCGGGCGAGATCATGGCGGAGGTGTGGCAGGCCCAAGCCCTGGCCCAGGCGATCGGCAGCCGGCTCGCGGTCTCCGGCCCGCCGGAGCTGCGCGGCGAGGCGCTCGGCCTGACGGAGCTGGCGGGCCGGGGCTGCGGAGTCCTGGACCCGCCCGAACTGGACCTGGGCGATCTGCGTGCCGCCCAGCTCACCGAGCTGGACGACGCCCGCGAGACCCTGCTGTGCCTCGGGGGCCTGCTCGGCGAGGTCGGCATGGCCCTGGTCGGCGTGGCCAGCGCCGCGGCCGACGAGACGACGTACTGGCAGTGCATGGAGGCCATCGACGCGGCCGACGAGTCCCGCGACCGCGTCCTGGAGATGCTGCGCAAGCTGGCGGCACGGGAGGAGGCGTTACAGGAGGACGGCAATCGGAACAGTCCGTCCGGCGTGTGAGGACGGGGCGGTTCAGGCGGGTGTTTTTTCACCCGACCGTGGACGGCCGTGCCCGGCGGTACCGGCGCGGTGGACGCGGTGTGCGGCGTGCAGGATAGATGTATGGACCTTCGAATCTTCACCGAGCCCCAGCAGGGGGCCACCTACGACACCTTGCTCACCGTGGCGAAAGCCACCGAGGACCTGGGATTCGACGCCTTCTTCCGCAGCGATCACTACCTCCGCATGGGCGGCTCCGACGGCCTGCCCGGCCCCACGGACGCCTGGATCACACTGGCCGGCCTGGCCCGTGAGACCAGGCGCATCCGCCTCGGCACCCTGATGACTGCAGGAACCTTCCGGCTGCCGGGCGTGCTCGCCATCCAGGTCGCCCAGGTCGACCAGATGTCCGGCGGCCGGGTGGAGCTGGGCCTCGGCGCGGGCTGGTTCGAGGAGGAGCACAAGGCGTACGGCATCCCGTTCCCGAAGGAGAAGTTCGCGCGGCTGGAGGAGCAGCTCGCGATCGTCACCGGGCTGTGGGCGACCGAGGTCGGCAAGACCTTCGACTTCCACGGCACGTACTACGACCTGACCGACTCGCCCGCGCTGCCCAAGCCCGCGCAGTCGAAGGTTCCGGTGCTCATCGGCGGCCACGGCGCGACCCGTACACCGCGGCTGGCCGCCCGGTACGCCGACGAGTTCAACATCCCGTTCGCCTCCGTCGAGGACAGCGAGCGTCAGTTCGGCCGGGTGCGGGCCGCCGCCCAGGAGGCGGGCCGCGGCGCGGACGCGCTGACGTACTCCAACGCGCTCGTGGTCTGCGTCGGCCGGGACGACCGGGAGGTCGCCCGGCGCGCCGCCGCGATCGGCCGTGAGGTGGACGAGCTGAAGGCCAACGGCCTGGCCGGCTCGCCGGCCGAGGTCGTCGACAAGATCGGCCGGTACGCCGAGGTCGGCTCCCGGCGGATCTATCTGCAGATGCTGGACCTCGACGACCTGGACCACCTGGAACTGATCTCGGCCAAGGTCCAGTCCCAGCTGTCCTGACACCGCTCGGCCGAGCGGCCGCCGCCGTACCCGGCGGCGGCCACCGCCCGCGTCAGCCGCGCTGGGCGAAGCCGTAGTCGAGGATCTTCGCGGCGTCGGTGAAGCGCTGGTCCGGCGAGGTGTCGGCGAGGACCGTGCCCACGACCGTCCGGCCCCCGCGGGTCGCCGCGAACACCAGGCAGTACTTCGCCTCCGGCCCGGAGCCGGTCTTCACACCGATCGCGCCCCGGTAGGTGCCGAGCAGCGTGTTGCTGTTCTTCCACGCCTCCATCGCGTGCGTGCCGCCGCCCGGCCGGTAGGACTTCATGTCCTGGTACAGCGGGGTGCCGACGACCTTCTTGAACGTCCTGTTCCTCAGCGCGGTCGCGGCCAGCTTGGTCAGATCGCGGGACGAGGCGAAGTTGTTGCCGTTGGACACCCCGTCGAAGCCGTCGAAGTGGGTGTTCGTCAGGCCCAGTTCACGCGCCTTGCTGTTCATCTTGGCGATGAACGACTTGGTCCGCTGGGCCGTCGTCGATCCGGTGCCGTAGGTGTCCGCGAGGGCGTAGGCGGCGTCGCAGCCCGAGGGCAGCAGCAGCCCGTACAGCAGGTCGCCGACGCTCATCGAGTCGCCGAGGATCAGGCGGGCGCTCGAATAGCGCTGGTTCTTCGTGGTGGGGTCGATGACGTAGTCCGTGTACTCCTTCTTGATCTTCACCTTGCGGTTCAGGTCCAGGTGGGGCTGCGACAGCACCACCAGAGCCGTCATGATCTTCGTCGTGGACCCGGTCCGCAGCTGCGCGTCCGGTGCCTGGCCGAACAGCGTCTTGCCCGTGGCCGGGTCGAAGGCGTACGCCCCCTCGGCCGACACCTGCGGTGCCGGGGCCGCCTGGGCGGGAGCGGCCGCGAGGACCCCCGTGGTCAGGACCGCACCGGCCAGTGCCGCGACGACGGTTCGTCTGCGGGCGCCGGCTCCGTGGCCGTAGGTCATGGTCACCCCTTGCGTCAGTGGTCAGTTGACGGTTGATCACTATGCCGTAACGGTGCATGTTCTGTGTGGGAACTGTGGGCTCCGTCACGGCGCCCGTGGTCCGGGCCTGATCGGATGGCCTGGTGCGCAAAGTCCTCCCTCTCGCCCTCGCCGGCCTGTTCGCCCTGTCGGCATGCCAGTTGGCCGATCACGACGACCCCGTCGGCGAGTCTCGCCGCCTCAACACCATGGCGGCCCTCCCGCTGCACGCCTACATCCCGGACCCCGCGTCGGACGGCGCACGGGCCGTCAACCGGGCCCAGTGGATCCTGGGGAAGAAGTGCATGGTCCGCCTGGGATTCGCCGGCTTCGCGACGCTCCGCACCGAGGCCGTCGAGTCGACCTACCCGGTCCGGCAGGGAGCGCTCGCGGGCGCGGGCTCGACCCGTGACGACAGCCCCTACGGCGTCGTCGACCCGGACCTGGCGTCCGAGCACGGCTACCACACCCCCACACCGGACGCCTCCACCCAGCCCCAGGAGTGGCCCGCCGACCAGTACACAGCGCTGACCGGCACCTTCGCATCCGGCGAGAGCCGCTCCACCCACGGCCACCGCATCCCCGAGGGCGGGTGCCTGGGGCAGGCGATGCGGAAGATCGACGGCCCGGCGCCCAAGGCGACGAAGGTCAACGGCGTCAAATCCACCGGCAATTACCCGCTGGTCTTCCGACTCTGGTACGAGTCCCACAAGAAGGCGACCAAGGACCCGGCCTGGAAGAAGGCCGACCGCGCGTGGTCGACCTGCATGAAGAAGAAGGGCTTCTCCTACTCCGACCCGGACAAGGCCTCCCTCGACTCCCACTGGCTGGGGCACGGCAAGCCGTCGGGCGCGGAGAGGAGGACGGCGACCGCCGACGCCCGGTGCAAGCTCGACACCGGGTACGTCCCGGCCGTGCAGGCCATCGAGGCGCGCACGCAGAAGGCCTCGATCGGCGACAACAAGGAGGAGCTGGAGGCCGTGCGGGCGGCGGTCGAACGGGCCGTGCGCAACGCCCGGACGGTCATCGACCACGAGAAATAACGGGCACTGCGCGAAAACCGGTGGTCAGCGGCGCCTCGCGACCGGAAGACTCGGACGTGTGTTCCTGACGATCTCCACACGCGGCGACGCCGCCCACCCGGCCACCGACCTCGGGTACCTGCTGCACAAACACCCCGACAAAGCGCAGAAGTTCTCCACGTCCCACGGCACGGCGCACGTCTTCTACCCCGAGGCGGACGACCGGCGCTGCACGGCCGCACTGCTGCTGGAGATCGACACGCTCGCGCTGGTCCGCCGGGGCAAGGGCAAGGGGCGTGGGGGTGCGCCCGACGCGGCGCTCGCGCAGTACGTCAACGACCGCCCGTACGCGGCCTCCTCGCTGCTCGCGGTCGCGCTGAGCGGCGTCTTCTCCAGCGCCCTGCGCGGGGTGTGCGCCGCCCGCCCCGAGCGGGCCGCCGCGCCACTGCCGCTGCGCGTCGAGGTCCCGGCCCTGCCCGCACGCGGCGGTCCCGACCTCGTACGACGGCTGTTCGAGCCGCTCGGCTGGACGGTGACCGCCGACCCGGTCCCGCTCGACACCGAGTTCCCGCAGTGGGGCGACTCCCGGTACGTCCGCCTCGTCCTGGAGGCGGACACGCTGACCCTCGCCGAGGCACTGCGCCACCTGTACGTCCTGCTGCCGGTCCTCGACGACGCCAAGCACTACTGGGTCTCCTCCGACGAGGTCGACAAGCTGCTGCGGGCCGGCGAGGGGTGGCTTCCCACCCACCCGGAGCAGAGGCTGATCACCAGCCGGTACCTCTCCCGCCGCTGGTCGCTGACCCGGCAGGCGAGGGAGCGGCTGGAGCTGGTGCGCCTCGCCGAGGCCGACGACAGCGAGGTCGAGGAGATCGACAACGCGGTCGCCGAGGAGACGGAGGCCGAGGAGAAGCCGACCCCGCTGGCCGTCCAGCGCCGGGAGGCGATCCTCGCCGCCCTGCGCGAGCGCGGTGCCGCCCGGGTCCTCGATCTGGGCTGCGGACAGGGCGAGCTGGTGCGGGAGCTGCTGAAGGACGTGCGGTTCACCGAGATCCTCGGGGTCGACGTGTCCGTGCGGGCGCTCACCATCGCCTCCCGGCGGCTGAGACTGGACCGCATGGGGGAGCGGCAGGCCTCGCGCGTCGGACTCGTGCAGGGCTCGCTCGCCTACACCGACAACCGGCTCAAGGGCTATGACGCCGCCGTGCTCAGCGAGGTGATCGAACACCTCGACCTGCCCCGGCTGCCCGCCCTGGAGTACGCCGTGTTCGGGCACGCCCGCCCCCGCACGGTCCTCGTGACCACACCGAACGTCGAGTACAACGTCCGCTGGGAGACCCTGCCCGCCGGACACGCCCGGCACGGCGACCACCGTTTCGAGTGGACGCGGGAGGAGTTCCGCACCTGGGCGCGGACGGTCGCCGAACGGTTCGGCTACGCCGTGGAGTTCCGGCCCGTCGGACCCGACGACCCCGAGGTGGGCCCGCCCACCCAGATGGCACTGTTCGTGATCAGGACAGAGAAGGAGGCGAAGGCGGCATGACCGGGGCAACAGAGCACAAGGGGCGGGTCCTCCCCGTCACCGACCTCTCCCTCGTCGTCCTCGTCGGCGCCTCCGGCTCCGGCAAGTCCACGTTCGCGCGACGGCACTTCAAGCCGACCGAGGTGATCTCCTCGGACTTCTGCCGCGGTCTGGTCTCCGACGACGAGAACGACCAGAGCGCGACCCGGGACGCCTTCGACGTCCTGCACTACATCGCCGGCAAGCGACTGGCCGCCGGCCGCCGCACCGTCGTGGACGCCACCAGCGTGCAGCAGGACGCCCGCCGTCAGCTGATCGAGCTGGCCAGGAAGTACGACGTGCTGCCCGTCGCCATCGTGCTGGACATCCCCGAGGAGGTGTGCGCCGAGCGCAACGCGGCCCGTACCGACCGCGCCGACATGCCCCGCCGGGTCATCCAGCGGCACATCCGCGAACTGCGCCGCTCCTTGCGCCACCTGGAGCGGGAGGGCTTCCGCAAGGTGCACGTCCTGCGCGGTGTCGAGGAGGCCGAACGCGCCACCGTCGTCACCGAGAAGCGGTTCAACGACCTCACCCACCTCACCGGCCCCTTCGACATCATCGGCGACGTCCACGGCTGCGCGGCCGAACTGGAGGCGCTGCTCGCCAAGCTGGGCTACACCGACGGCGTGCACCCCGAGGGCCGTACCGCCGTCTTCGTCGGCGACCTCGTCGACCGCGGCCCGGACACCCCGGGGGTGCTGCGCCGGGTGATGGCGATGGTGAAGTCGGGCAACGCCCTGTGCGTGCCCGGCAACCACGAGAACAAGTACGGCCGCTACCTCAAGGGCCGCAACGTCCAGCACACCCATGGGCTCGCCGAGACCGTCGCGCAGATGGAGGGCGAGAGCGAGGAGTTCAAGACCGAGGTACGGCAGTTCCTGGCGGGCCTGGTCAGCCACTACGTCCTCGACGGCGGCAGGCTGGTCGTCTGCCACGCCGGTCTGCCCGAGAAGTACCACGGCCGCACCTCCGGCCGGGTCCGCTCGCACGCCCTGTACGGCGAGACGACCGGCGAGACCGACGAGTTCGGGCTGCCGGTGCGCTACCCGTGGGCGGAGGACTACCGGGGCCGCGCGGCCGTGGTCTACGGCCACACCCCGGTCCCCGAGGCGACGTGGCTCAACAACACCATCTGCCTGGACACCGGTGCTGTCTTCGGCGGCAGGCTGACGGCGCTGCGCTGGCCGGAGCGCGAGCTGGTCGACGTACCCGCCGAGCGGGTGTGGTACGAGCCGACGCGTCCGCTGCGCGCCGAGGCGCCCGGCGGACCGGACGGCCGGCCGCTGGCCCTGGCGGACGTGCACGGCCGCAGGGCCGTGGAGACCCGGCACGCGGGCATGGTGGCGGTCCGCGAGCAGAACGCGGCGGCGGCCCTGGAGGTCATGAGCCGCTTCGCGACCGACCCGCGGCTGCTGCCGTACCTGCCGCCGACCATGGCACCGACGGCTGCCTCGCAGGTCGAGGGCTACCTGGAGCACCCGGTGGAGGCCTTCGCGCAGTACGCGGCGGACGGTGTCGAGCGGGTCGTGTGCGAGGAGAAGCACATGGGCTCGCGGGCCGTGGCCCTGGTGTGCCGGGACGCGGAGGCGGCGACGAGGCGCTTCGGGGTGGACGGCCCGACCGGGTCGCTCTACACCCGTACCGGGCGGCCCTTCTTCGACGACGAGAAGGTGACCGAGGAGATCCTCGGCCGCCTGCGCTCGGCGATCGACAGCGCCGGACTCTGGGACGAACTGGCCACCGACTGGCTGCTGCTGGACGCCGAGCTGATGCCGTGGTCGCTGAAGGCCTCGGGTCTGCTGCGCAGCCAGTACGCGGCCGTGGGCGCCGCGTCCGGCGCGGTGTTCCCGGGTGCGCTGGCCGCCCTGGAGGCCGCCGTCGCACGGGGCGCGGACGTGAGCGGCCTGCTGGACCGGCAGCGGGAACGCGCCGCGGACGCCGCCGCCTTCACCGCCGCCTACCGCCGTTACTGCTGGACCACGGACGGCCTGGACGGCGTGCGCCTCGCGCCCTTCCAGCTGCTGGCCGTCCAGGGCCGCAGCCTCGCCGCGCTGCCGCACGACGAGCAGCTGGCCCTGCTCGACCGGCTGGTGGAACACGACGGCACCGGACTGCTGCAGACCACCCGGCGGCTGTACGTCGACACCGGCGAGGCGGAGTCGGTGCGCGCGGGGGTCGACTGGTGGCTGGAGATGACCGGCCGGGGCGGCGAGGGCATGGTCGTCAAGCCGGTCGGCGCGCTGGTCCGGAACCAGGACGGGCGGCTGGTGCAGCCGGGCGTCAAGTGCCGTGGCCGTGAGTACCTGCGGATCATCTACGGCCCCGAGTACACCCGGCCGGACAACCTCACGGGGCTCCGGCGGCGGTTCCTGAACCACAAGCGGTCCCTCGCCCTGCGCGAGTACGCCCTCGGCCTGGAGGCCCTGGACCGGCTCGCGGACGGAGAGCCGCTGTGGCGGGTGCACGAGGCGGTGTTCGGGGTGCTGGCCCTGGAGTCGGAGCCGGTGGATCCCCGTCTGTAGCCCGCCCCCTCCCCGGGGGCGGGCGGCGCCGAAAAAACAGGAAGCGGCGGAAACGGTCGACAAGGGCGTGAAGACGGGCGGCGGCGGCCAGGATGGAGGCATGGCATACCACGTCGACTCCGAGGCCGGGCGGCTGCGCCGCGTGATCCTTCACCGGCCCGATCTGGAGCTCAAGAGGCTCACCCCCAGCAACAAGGACGCCCTCCTCTTCGACGACGTGCTGTGGGTGCGCCGGGCGCGCGCCGAGCACGACGGGTTCGCCGACGTCCTGCGTGACCGGGGGGTCGCCGTCCACCTCTTCGGCGACCTGCTCACCGAGACCCTGGAGGTCCCCGGGGCCCGCACCCTCGTCCTCGACCGGGTCTTCCACGAGAAGGAGTACGGCCCCCTGGCCACCGACCATCTGCGCGCCGCCTTCGCGGCCCTGCCCGCACGCGAGCTGGCCGAGGCGCTCGTGGGCGGCATGACCAAGCGGGAGTTCCTGCACGCGCACGCGGAGCCGACCTCCGTCCGCTTCCATGTGATGGACCTCGACGACTTCCTCCTCGACCCGCTCCCCAACCACCTCTTCACCCGCGACACCTCCGCCTGGATCTACGACGGGGTCGCCATCAACGCCATGCGGCTGCCCGCGCGGCAGCGGGAGACCGTCCACTTCGAGGCGATCTACCGCCACCATCCGCTGTTCCGTGACACGCCGTTCCACGTCTGGTCCGAGGGGCAGGCGGACCACCCCTCCACCATCGAGGGCGGTGACGTCCTGGTGATCGGCAACGGCGCCGTCCTGGTCGGCATGAGCGAGCGCACCACCCCGCAGGCCGTGGAGATGCTGGCCCACAAGCTGTTCGCGGCCGGCTCGGCACGCACGATCGTCGCGCTCGACATGCCGAAGCGGCGCGCCTTCATGCACCTGGACACGGTGATGACCATGGTCGACGGTGACACCTTCACCCAGTACGCCGGGCTCGGCATGCTGCGCTCGTACACCATCGAGCCGGGGGTCGGCGAGAAGGAGCTGAAGGTCACCGACCATCCGCCGGAGCACATGCACCGCGCGATCGCCGCGGCCCTCGGCCTCGGCGAGATCCGGGTGCTGACCGCCACCCAGGACGTGCACGCCGCGGAGCGCGAGCAGTGGGACGACGGCTGCAACGTGCTCGCCGTCGAACCGGGGGTCGTCGTCGCCTACGAGCGCAACTCGACCACCAACACGCATCTGCGCAAACAGGGCATCGAGGTGATAGAGATCCCGGGCAGCGAGCTGGGCCGGGGCCGGGGCGGCCCCCGGTGCATGAGCTGTCCCGTGGAACGGGACGCCGTATAGAAATGTGGTGCGTCGTATAGACTTCCAGAGTCCCCTGTAGTCGTACCCCTGGAGCGCCCCCATGGCGACAGTCCCGACCGCCCTTGGAGGCCGCCACTTCCTCAAGGAGCTCGACTTCACCGAAGACGAGTTCCGCGGCCTGGTCGAGCTGGCGGCCGAGCTGAAGGCCGCGAAGAAGGCCGGGACCGAGACGCCGTACCTGCGCGGCCGGAACATCGCCCTGGTCTTCGAGAAGACCTCGACGCGCACCCGTTGCGCGTTCGAGGTCGCCGCGGCCGACCAGGGTGCCCGCACCACCTACCTCGACCCGTCCGGCTCGCAGATCGGGCACAAGGAGTCCGTGAAGGACACCGCCCGGGTGCTCGGCCGGATGTTCGACGCCATCGAGTACCGCGGGGACAGCCAGGCCAAGGTCGAGGAACTGGCCGCCCACGCCGGCGTGCCCGTCTACAACGGCCTCACCGACGACTGGCACCCCACCCAGATGCTCGCCGACGTGCTCACCATGACCGAGCACAGCGCCAAGCCGCTCCGGCAGATCTCCTTCGCCTACCTCGGCGACGCCCGCTTCAACATGGGCAACTCCTACCTGGTCACCGGCGCGCTGCTCGGCATGGACGTGCGGATCGTCGCGCCCAGGAGCTACTGGCCCGACCAGGAGATCATCGACCGCGCCCGGCGGCTGGCCGCGTCCAGCGGTGCCCGGATCACCCTCACCGAGGAGGTCATGGACGGCGTCACGGGCGCCGACTTCGTCGTCACCGACGTCTGGGTCTCCATGGGTGAGCCCAAGGAGGTGTGGGCCGAGCGGATCAAGGCGCTCGCGCCGTACGCCGTGACCATGGACGTCCTGCGCGCCACCGGCAATCCGGACGTGAAGTTCCTGCACTGCCTGCCGGCCTTCCACGACCTCGGCACCAAGGTCGGCCGCGAGATCCACGAGACCTACGGACTGGACTCGCTGGAGGTCACCGACGAGGTCTTCGAGTCCGCGCACTCGATCGTCTTCGACGAGGCCGAGAACCGTCTGCACACCATCAAGGCGGTGCTGGTCGCCACACTCGCCCGGTAACCCCTGGTCACTGCCCCGACCAGCACTTATCCTGACCGACGGCCCGGAACCACCCATTCCGGCCGTCGCCGCGACCTCACCCGGGTCGCCCGCACCACCAGAAACGAGCACCACCCGCATGCCCGCTCCCCGCATCAAGTCCCCGCACCTGCTGGTCGCCGAGTCCGGCGCCGACCGCGAGGGACACGGCCTGAAGCGCACGATGGGCCTCTTCCAGCTCATCTGCTTCGGCGTCGGCGCCATCGTCGGCACCGGCATCTTCGTCGGTCTGTCCGACTCCGTCGCCCAGGCCGGCCCGGCCGTCGTCGTCTCCTTCGTCCTCGCCGCGATCACCTGCGTCTTCACCGCCTTCTCCTTCGCGGAGCTGGGCGGCGCGATCCCGGTCTCCGGCTCCTCGTACTCCTTCGCCTACGCCGGTCTCGGCGAGTCCACCGCCTTCCTGGTCGGCTGGTGCCTGCTGCTGGAGTACGGCATCTCGATCTCGGCCGTCGCCGTCGGCTGGAGCCAGTACGTCAACGAACTGCTGCACAGCCTCACCGGCGTCCAGCTCCCGGCCGCGCTGTCCGCCGGACCCGGCGACGGCGGGATCGTCAACCTCCCGGCCGTGATCGTCATCGCGATGGCCTCGGTGCTGCTGGTGCGCGGGGTGCGCGAGAGCGCCCGCGCGACGGCCGCCATGGCCGCCGTGAAGCTCGTCATCCTGCTGGCCTTCTGCGCCATCGGCTACAGCGCCTTCAGGCACGGCAACCTCACCCCGTTCTCCCCGGCCGGCCTCGGCGGCATCGGTGCGGGCACCACGGCCGCGTTCTTCTCCTACATCGGCTTCGACGCGATCACCACCGCCGGCGAGGAGGCCAAGAACCCGCGCCGGGACATCCCTGTCGCGATCATGGTCTGCATGGGCATCGTCACCCTGCTGTACTGCGCGGTCGCGCTCGCCGCGATCGGCGCCATCGGCGGCAAGGCGGTCGCCGGCCGTCCCGCCGCGCTGTCCTACGTCGTCAACGAGGTCACCGGCTCGGCCGTCGGCGGCGGCGTGATCGCCTTCGGCGCGGTCGTCGCCATCGCCTCGGTCGTCCTCGCGGTGATGTACGGCCAGACCCGCATCCTGATGTCGATGTCCCGCGACGGCCTGATCCCGCGCGTCTTCGAGAAGGTGAACCCGAAGACCTCCACGCCGGTCGCGGGCACGCTGATCGTGGCGGCCGTCTTCGCGCTCCCCGCGGCCTTCGCCTCCCTGGACGCCGTGATGAACCTGTGCACCATCGGCACGCTCGCCATCATGGCCGTCGTCAACGTCGTGGTGATCGCCCTGCGCCGCCGCGAACCGGGCCTGACCCGCAGCTTCCGCGTCCCGCTCTACCCGGTGGGCCCGCTGCTCGGGGTCGCCTTCTGCCTGTACCTGATGTACGAGACCGGCTGGCAGACCTGGATCCAGTTCGCCGTGTTCCTCGCGGTGGGCCTCGCCGTCTACGCCGTCTACGGCCGCCGGCACTCCACGCTGGCGCGGGCGGCCGATCCCGGGGTCACGCCGAGCGCCGCCGCTGAGCGGGAACCGCAGGCAGTCTGAACCACACCGCCTTGCCCGACGGGGTGGGGCGGTGACCGCAGGACGAGCTGAGGGCGCGGATCAGCAGCAGCCCGCGCCCGCCCTCCTGCCAGACGTCGGGCTCCTCGATCACCGGCCGGGTCAGATGGCCGGGCGGCGCCGGGTCCGGGTCGTGCACCTCGACCTGGCAGCCGGTCGGCAGCAGCTCCACCACCAGCTCGATCGGGCCGCGCCCGGCGGTGTGCTCCACCGCGTTGGCCACCAGCTCCGCCGTGAGCAGTTCCGCGGTGTCGCAGTCGGCCGGGTGCTCCACCTCGGTGAGGGCCGTGCGCACCAGGGCGCGCGCGACGGGCACCGCCGCGGCGGTGTGCGGCAGCGCGATGCGCCAGGAGGCCGGTTCGGTGGGGCGTTCGTGCAAGGCGAGTCCGTTCATGGAGCAGGCTGTCCTGCTTTCAACTGTAGAAAGGGTACGGGCCCGGCCACCGCAGACCGTCGTCGGGCCCCGCCCGGGACCGTCGGCCCCGGTACCGGCGGCCTACCCCGGTGAACGTCCCGCCTCGCCCGTCGGCGCCCACTGTTACGGCGCTGTCGAGGACCGGTGACGCATGTGACGGGACTCGGCCGATCGGCCGGTCATCTGTCGCGCCCTCGTGACGACAGTCACAAACAAGTGATAGCTTCGAGGGACAGCGCAACGTACGGCACCGCCCCCCTAGGAGGCCGCACGTCATGAGTCCCTTCACCGGCTCCGCCGCCCGCACCTCCGACTGGGAGCACCTGCGGCTCCGGCTCGCCGACGGGGTCGCCACCGTCACCCTCAGCCGTCCGGAGAAACTCAACGCCCTCACCTTCGGCGCCTACGCCGATCTGCGCGACCTGCTGGCCGAGCTGTCCCGGGAGCGTGCCGTACGCGCCCTGGTGCTGGCCGGCGAGGGGCGGGGTTTCTGCTCCGGCGGCGACGTCGACGAGATCATCGGCGCCACCCTCGCCATGGACACCGCCCGGCTGCTCGACTTCAACCGGATGACCGGGCAGGTGGTGCGGGCGATCCGCGAGTGCCCGTTCCCGGTGATCGCCGCGGTGCACGGGGTCGCGGCGGGCGCGGGCGCGGTCCTGGCGCTGGCGGCCGACTTCCGGGTGGCCGATCCGTCCGCCCGGTTCGCCTTCCTCTTCACCCGCGTCGGCCTGTCCGGCGGTGACATGGGCGCGGCCTATCTGCTGCCCCGGGTCGTCGGCCTCGGCCACGCCACCCGCCTGCTCATGCTGGGCGAACCGGTCCGGGCACCCGAGGCCGAGCGGATCGGCCTGATCAGCGAACTGACGCAGGAGGGCGGGGCCGACGAGGCGGCCCGGGAACTGGCCCGCCGCCTCGCCGACGGCCCGGCCCTGGCCCTCGCCCAGACGAAGGCCCTCCTGACGGCCGAGCTGGACATGCCCCTGGCGGCCTCCGTCGAGCTGGACGCCTCCACCCAGGCCCTCCTGATGAACGGCGAGGACTACGCCGAGTTCCACGCGGCCTTCACGGAGAAGCGCCCGCCGAAGTGGCGGGGGAGGTGAGCTTGTGATGCCGACGTCAGGCGCATCTGCCGCAGGGGCGCGGGGCGGTACCGACATGCGGCTGCGCCGCGGGGCGCGGGAAACCACGACGCACCCGCAGCCGCCGGAGATGCCCGGCCACCCCCTTCGGGTGGCGATCACCGGCGGGGGCCCGGGCGGACTGTACGCGGCGGCACTGCTGAAACGCCTCGACCCCACCCGCGACATAACGGTCTGGGAACGCAACGCCCCGGACCAGACCTTCGGATTTGGAGTCGTCCTCTCCGACGAGACCCTCGGCGGCATCGAACACGCCGACCCCGACGTCTACGAGGCGCTGCGACGGCACTTCGTCCGCTGGGACGACATCGACATCGTCCACCGGGGTGTCACGCACCCCTCCGGCGGTCATGGATTCGCCGCCCTCGGCAGGCGCCGCCTGCTGCGGATCCTGCACGAGCGCTGCCGCTCCCTCGGCGTGGACCTGAGGTTCTCCACCGAGGCCCCGCCCGCGGACGTCCTCCGCGCCGAGTACGACCTCGTGATCGCCGCCGACGGAGTCAACAGCGCCACCCGCGAGACCCACGCCGACGTCTTCGCCCCTCAGGTGACGACACACCGCTGCCGCTACATCTGGCTCGCCGCCGACTTCCCCTTCGACGCCTTCCGGTTCGAGATCGCCGAGACCGAACACGGCGTGATGCAGCTGCACGGCTACCCCTACGCGGCCGACGCCTCCACCGTGATCATCGAGATGCGCGAGGAGGTCTGGAAGGCGGCGGGATTCGACGAAGTCCCCCCACGCGAATCCATCGAGCGCTGCGCCAAGATCTTCACGGACGCGCTCCGCGGCCGCCCCCTGCACTCCAACAACTCGGCCTGGACCACCTTCCGTACGGTGGTCAACGACCGTTGGTCCCACGCCAACGTCGTCCTCCTCGGCGACGCCGCGCACACCGCGCACTTCTCGATCGGCTCCGGCACCAAGCTCGCCGTGGAGGACGCCCTGGCCCTGGCCGCCTGCCTGGAGGAACACCCCGATGTACCGCGGGCCCTGGCGGCGTACGAGCAGGAGCGCAAACCCGTCGTCGCCTCCACCCAGCGGGCCGCCCGGGCGAGCCTGGAGTGGTTCGAGAACCTGGACCTGTACCTCGGCCGGCCGCCCCGCCAGTTCGCCTTCAACCTGCTCACCCGCAGCCGCCGCGTCACCCACGACAACCTCCGGCTGCGCGACGCCCGCTTCACCGAGGCCGTCGAGCGCGAGTTCGGCTGTCCGCCGGGGACACCCCCGATGTTCACCCCGTTCCGGCTGCGCGGTCTGACCCTGCGCAACCGGGTCGTCGTGTCACCGATGGACATGTACTCCGCCACCGACGGCGTCCCCGGCGACTTCCACCTCGTCCACCTCGGCGCCCGCGCCCTCGGCGGGGCCGGCCTCGTCATGACCGAGATGGTGTGCGTCAGCGAGGAAGGCCGGATCACGCCGGGCTGCACCGGCCTCTACACCGGCCGGCAGGCCGAGGCATGGCGGCGCGTCACCGACTTCGTGCACACCCAGGCACCCGGCTCCGCGATCGGCGTCCAGCTGGGCCACTCCGGCCGCAAGGGCTCCACGAAGGTGATGTGGGAGGGCATGGACGAGCAGCTGCCGCGCGGCAACTGGCCGCTCGTCGCCGCCTCCCCGCTGCCGTACAAGCCGGACAGCCAGACCCCCAGGCAGCTCTCGCGGGCCCAACTGACCGACATCCGCGAGCAGTTCACCGCCGCCGCGTGGCGGGCCGCCCGCGCCGGCTTCGACCTGCTGGAACTGCACTGCGCCCACGGTTATCTGCTCTCCGGCTTCCTCTCCCCGCTCACCAACCACCGCACCGACGCCTACGGCGGCTCACCGGAGCGGCGGCTGAGGTTCCCGCTGGAGGTCTTCGACGCCGTACGCGCGGTATGGCCGGCGGAGCGGCCCATGACGGTCCGCATCTCGGCCACGGACTGGGCCGAGGGCGGCACCACGGCCGAGGACGCCGTGGAGATCGCCCGCGCCTTCGCCGCGCACGGCGCCGACGCGATCGACGTGTCCACCGGGCAGGTGGTGGCCGAGGAGCGGCCGGAGTTCGGGCGGTCGTACCAGACGCCGTTCGCCGACCGGATCCGGAACTCGGCAGGGGTCCCGGTCATCGCGGTCGGCGCGATCTCGTCCTGGGACGACGTCAACTCCCTCATCCTGGCCGGGCGTGCGGACCTGTGCGCGCTGGGCCGTCCGCACCTGTACGACCCGCACTGGACCCTGCACGCGGCGGCCGAGCAGGGCTACGACGGTCCCGGCGCCGGCTGGCCCGCGCCCTACCGCGCCGGCAGCAGACGCCCCCAGACCGGCCGCACGGACGCCCCGAAACCGCGGCTGTCGCTGACCTGACGACCCGGGGGCGGGGGCCGTTCACACCCCCGCGAACCCGGCCCCCGCGTCCCGCAGGCGGGTGTGCAGTGCCCGGAAGACCTCCGCCGAGCGCACGCCCGGCCAGCCCGTGGGCAGCAGCCGGGTGGGCAGGCCGGGGTCGGTGTAGGGGAGGTGGCGCCAGGAGTCCAGGGCGAGGAGGTAGTCGCGGTAGGCCTCCTCGGGCGGGGTGTCCGGCCGGCGTTCCCAGGCGTGCAGGACCGGGGCGTGCGCGTCCAGGAAACGCTCGTGCTCCTTGGCGATCGCGGCCAGGTCCCACCAGCGGGCCACCGCCTCGGCCGTGGGGGCGAAGCCCAGGTGCTCGCCGCGGAAGAAGTCCACGTACGGATCCAGCCGCAGCCGGCGCAGGGTGTGCCGGGTCTCCTCGTACAACCGGGCCGGGGCGATCCACACCCCGGGGGCCGCCGTGCCGAAGCCGAGGCCCGCCAGCCGGGAGCGCAGCACATGCCGCTTCTGCCGCTCCGACTCGGGCACCGAGAACACCGCGAGCACCCAGCCCGCGTCCTCGACCGGTGTGGTCGCGTAGATGCGCCGGTCGCCGTCCTCCAGCAACTGGCGCGCTTCCGGGGAGAGCTCGTAACCGGCCGCGCCCGCTTCCGTGCGGGCCGGCAGCAGCAGGCCGCGCCGTTTGAGCCGGGACACCGAGGAGCGGACGGAGGGCGCGTCCACGCCGACCGCGGCCAGGAGCCGGATCAGCTCGGCGACGGGCACCGGGCCGGGCATGAAACGGCCGTACGCGCCGTAGAGCGTGACGATGAGGGACCTGGGGGCGTGCTGCTCGGACACGTTGATCATTTTAGGTCGTCGGCATCACTGCCGGTCACCTTCGGTGCGCAGCCGGAACCGCTGGAGCTTTCCGGTGGCCGTGCGGGGCAGGGCGTCCAGAAAGACGAAGTGGCGTGGGCACTTGTAGGGTGCCAGCTCGGACTTGAGGAAGGCGCGCAGGGCCTCCGGGTCGCGCGCGGCCCCGTCGCGCAGCACCGTGTACGCCACCACCACCTGTCCGCGGGCCTCGTCGGGCCGGCCCACGACCGCCGTCTCCACCACGTCGGGGTGCCGCAGCAGCGCGTCCTCCACCTCCGGTCCGGCGATGTTGTACCCGGCGGAGATGATCATGTCGTCGGCGCGGGCCACATAACGGAAGTAGCCGTCGGGTTCCCGGACGTAGGTGTCACCGGTGACGTTCCAGCCCCCGCGCACGTACTCCCGTTGCCGTGGGTCGGCGAGGTAGCGGCAGCCGACCGGGCCGCGCACGGCGAGCAGGCCGGGCTCGCCGTCGGGCACCGCGGTGCCTTGCGCGTCCTGCACCCGCGCCTGCCAGCCCGGCACCGGAACGCCCGTGGTGCCCGGCCGGATGTGCGCGTCCGCGGCGGAGACGAAGATGTGCAGCAGCTCGGTCGCGCCGATGCCGTTGATGACGCGCAGGCCGGTGCGCTCGTGCCAGGCCCGCCAGGTGGCCGCGGGAAGGTTCTCACCGGCCGACACACAGCGCCGCAGCGAGGTCAGGTCGTACCCGTCCAGCAGCTCCAGCATGGCGCGGTAGGCGGTCGGGGCGGTGAAGAGGACCGAGACGCGGTGCTCGGCGATCGCGGGCAGCAGCCGGCGCGGGCCCGCCTCCTCCAGGAGCAGGGCACTGGCCCCGGCCCGCATCGGGAAGACGACCAGCCCGCCCAGGCCGAAGGTGAAGCCGAGCGGGGGACTGCCGGTGAAGACGTCGTCCGCCCGGGGGCGCAGCACGTGCCGCGAGAAGGTGTCCGCGATGGCCAGCACGTCCCGGTGGAAGTGCATGCACCCCTTGGGGCGGCCGGTGGTGCCCGAGGTGAACGCGATCAGGGCGACGTCGTCGGCCGCGGTGTCGACCGCCGGGTACGGCGTGCCGGGCCCCGGGCGGTTGAGGAGGTCGTCGGGGCCGTCACCGCCGTACGTCGTGATCCTCAGCCCGGGTATGTCGGCCTTGGCCAGGTCGTCCACCGACCGGATGTCGCACAGCGCGTGCCGCACCAGGGCGATGTCGCACAGGGTGGCCAGCTCGTGCGGGCGCTGCTGGGCCAGCACGGTGACCGCTATCGCGCCCGCCTTCAGCACGGCGAGCCAGCAGGCGGCGAGCCAGGGCGTGGTGGGGCCGCGCAGCAGGACCCGGTTGCCGGGCACCACGCCCAGGTCGCCGGTGAGCACGTGCGCGATCCGGTCGACGTGCCGACGCAGTTCGCCGTACGTCCAGCTGGGGCCGTCCGGGGTGTGGAAGACCGGGCGGGCCGCGTCGGCGTGCTCCAGGAGCGCGGCGGCGCAGTTCAGCCGATCGGGGTAGTGCAGCTCCGGCAGGTCGAACCGCAGTTCGGGCCACTCGTCCGGCGGCGGCAGATGGTCGCGCGCGAAGGTGTCGACGTGGGCCGAGCGATGCATGGCGGTTCGCCCCCTTGCCGTGGCTGGCGTCGAGACGGGCGTCGTGGTGGGCACCGGCGTCCTGGTGGGCTCGCGATCCGAGCGTATCGTGTTGGTGACGGCAGTCAACCTTGCGCGATAACGTCGCGGTGAGAGGAAAGGGAGACGGGGTACGGTCCTGGCGGCCCGCCCCCGGAGGGAGGACCCCACGTGCCCGCATTCTCGCTCGAACCGGAGCAGATCGCCTGGTGTGCCGAACTGCGCACGCTGGCCGCCGAACGGCTGCGCCCGCTCGCCGACAAGGGCGAACCGGAACACGTCAACCGGCCGCTCCTCGCGGAACTCGGCCGACTCGGGCTCCTGGGGCGCCTGTTCACGTCCGGCGCGCTTGACCTGTGCCTGATGCGCGAGTCCCTCGCCCAGGCCTGCACCGAGGCCGAGACCGCCCTCGCCCTGCAGGGCCTCGGCGCCCATCCGGTGCACGCCCACGGCAGCCCCGCCCAGCGCGCGCGCTGGCTGCCCCGGGTCGCCGACGGCAGCGCGGTCGCCGCCTTCGCGCTGAGCGAGCCGGGGGCCGGTTCGGACGCCGCCGCGCTGTCCCTGGCGGCCGAGCCCGACCGCGGCACCGGCTGGCGGCTCACGGGCGCCAAGTGCTGGATCTCCAACGCCCCCGAAGCCGACTTCTACACCGTCTTCGCCCGCACCACACCCGGCGCCGGAGCGCGCGGTGTGACCGCGTTCCTCGTCCCGGCCGACCGGCCCGGACTCACCGGCGGCGCGCTGGAGATGCTCTCGCCGCACCCCATCGGCGCCCTCGACTTCGACGCGGTGCCCGTCGGCGCCGACGACGTGCTCGGCGAGGCCGACCGCGGGTTCGCCGTCGCCATGGGCACCCTCAACCTCTTCCGGCCCAGTGTCGGCGCCTTCGCGGTCGGCATGGCCCAGGCGGCCCTGGACGCGACCCTCGCGCACACCCGGCAACGGCACGCCTTCCAGGGGACGCTGAAGGATCTGCAGGCGGTCTCCCACCAGGTCGCCGAGATGGCACTGCGCACCGAGGCGGCCCGGCTGATGGTGTACGCGGCGGCGACCGCGTACGACGAGGGCGCCGCCGATGTTCCGAGGCGCGCCGCGATGGCCAAACTGCTCGCCACCGAGACCGCGCAGTACGTGGTCGACACGGCCGTCCAGTTGCACGGAGCCCGCGCCCTGCGCCGCGGCCACCTCCTCGAACGCCTCTACCGCGAGGTGCGCGCCCCGCGCATCTACGAGGGCGCGAGTGAGGTCCAACGGGGCATCATCGCCAGGGAGTTGTACGCCGCGGCGCAGGAGGAGACCCGGTGACGGCCGAGCGCGTCAACCCGCCCGGACTGTCCCCGGCCACGGGCTTCTCGCACGCCGTCGTCGCGACCGGCTCCCGCGTGGTGTTCCTCGCCGGCCAGACCGCCCTCGACTCCGAAGGAAAGATCACCGGCGGGACGCTCCCCGAGCAGTTCGAGCGGGCCCTGACCAACCTCCTCACCGCCCTGCGGGCCGCCGGCGGCACCCCCGCCGACCTCGCCCGCGTCACCGTCTACGCCACGGACGTGGCCGCCTACCGCGCCCACGCCCGGCAACTGGGCCGGATCTGGAGGGAGTCGGCGGGCCGGGACTATCCCGCGATGGCCGTCGTGCAGGTCGTACGGCTGTGGGACGAGCAGGCGCTGGTGGAGCTGGACGGGTTCGCCGTACTGCCGTAGGGGGCCCTCGGACCGGACGGGCCGGGGGTCCCCGTCAGCGGTTCACGCGGCCACCGCGAGCCGCTCGGCCGGGACCCGGCGGGGCGGGACCACGCTGCCGTCGGGGTGCAGTTCTCCGCTGTCGTCGAAGACGATGGAGCCGTCGCACAGCAGGGTCCAGCCCTGTTCGGGGCGGGCGGCCACCGGGTGCGGCGGGTCGGTGCGGGACGCGGGGCACCCGGGGAGGGAGGACGGACAGGAGCACATGGCGCACCTCCACAACGGCGGTGGGGTGGGCGGCGGGTTCGGCCACCGCCCGCATGCACAGACCATCCTCCCGTCGTGAACGCACCGGAACCGCCCGCCGTGAAGCGTGACAACATGCGGACAACTCCCGGACGGTTCCATGACGCGCCACCGAAGGAGTGACGGTCACGCCTCGCGGCCCGGCCGCCCGGTACCAGTGGAGCCCTGAGCCCACGAACACCGGGAGGTATCCCATGCCGGCACGCCCCGTCCTCGCCGCGGCACTCGGCACCGCGGCCCTGCTGTGCGCCGCCGTCGCCCCGGCCGCCGCCGACACGTCCGAGAAGGTGACCGTCGACAAGACCGGCCACATCGCCGAGGACGGCACCGTCACCCTCTCCGGCACCTACCGGTGCACCGGGGCCAAGGGTGTCGCCTTCGTCAGCTCCGCGATCAGCCAGGGCGACAAGAGCCGCAAGGTCGTGTACGGCATCGGCGGCAGCACCGCCGAGTGCGACGGCGCCGAGCACCGGTGGGAGAACACCGGCAAGGTCTCGCCGGGCTCCCTCAAGGCCGGCAAGGCCCACGTCCAGGCCACGGTGACGGAACTGCGCTCCGGCGGCCTCCTCCTGTTGCTGCCGTCCTTCCACGCCGTCCAGGAGAAGGACGTGACACTGACCCGGTCCTGACCAAGGCCCCGCACGCCGCCGCCCGGCACACGGCGGCCGGTACGGGGCCCTCCGGGCCGGGCCGCGGGGAGGAGGGGGCCGGTGCCGGGCGGGGGCGCCCCGGCTGCCCGGCCGGGGGTCGTCCTGCGGGTCAGGCCGGGCTGCGGGAGGCACCGGACGGTGGGGCCGGGGGTCTGCGGAGGGCGGCCACGAACTTGTAGCGGGAACCCCGGTACACCGAGCGCACCCATTCCACCGGTCTGCCCTCCGCGTCCCGTGAGTGGCGGGACAGCAGCAGCATCGGCAGGCCCACGTCGGTGGCGAGCAACAGCGCCTCGCGCGGGGTCGACAGCGAGGTCTCGATGGTCTCGTCGGCCTCCGCGAGACGGACGCCGTACACCTCGGCGAGCGCCGTGTACAGAGACGGGTGCGTGGCCAGGGACGCGCGCAGGCCGGGGAACCGGCGCGCGGACAGGTGGGTCGTCTCGATCGCCATGGGCTCGCCGCCGGCCAGCCGCAGCCGCTCGATGCGCAGCACCCGCTCGCCGATCCCGGTGCCGAGCAGGCCGGAGAGTCTGTCGTCCGCCGGCACCTCCCCGATGTCCAGCATCTGCGAGGCGGGCGTCAGCCCCTGCGCGCGCATGTCCTCGGTGTGCGAGGTGAGCTGGAGCGTGCGGTACAGCTTGGGCTGGGCGACGAAGGTCCCCTTCCCCTGGATCCGGTCCAGACGGCCCTCGCCCACGAGTTCGGTGAGCGCCTGCCGGACCGTGGTCCGGGACGTGTCGAACCGGACGGCGAGCAGGCGCTCGGCCGGCATCGCCGAGCCGGGCTGCAACTCCTCGGCCATGGCGAGCAGTCGCTGTTTGATCCGGTAGTACTTCGGCACGCGCGCGCTGCTGACGTCGGTGGTCATGCCTGCCTTCCCGGCTGAATGAAATGACCTCCCGTTATAGCGACCCGTCACCTATTGGTCTAGTCCAGCTCGCCAGGCCCGAAAAAAGGGGACGGATGTACTCCGGTGACGTTCTCGTAACGGCCGGAATCGGCTTTCCGGACCACCCTTGACACCCCGAAAGGTCTAGGCCAAGCTCCACCGTACTGGTCTACACCATTAGCGGCCAGGTCCCGAGCCCTACGTGCAACAGCGTCGTACGCAGGTCACCGCCGAGGGCGTGGGGGGTTAGTGGCATCCCTGAGGAGGGTGGCGTGAAGCGCAAGCTCGCTGCCGCGATCGTGATCGCGGGCATGATGGTCTCCGTTGCGGCGTGTGGCGGAAACGACGGCAAGGACAGCGGCAAGGACGCGGGACCGGACAGCTGGAAGGGCCAGACGCTGACGGTCTGGACCATGGACGGCTCCGCCCCGCCGCAGTGGACCAAGGACGTCCAGGCCGCGTTCGAGAAGAAGACCGGCGCGAAGCTGAAGTTCGAGATCCAGAAGTGGGACGGGATCCAGCAGAAGATCACCACCGCCCTTTCCGAGGACAACCCGCCGGACGTCCTGGAGGTCGGCAACACCCAGACCCCCGCCTACGCGGCCACCGGCGGTCTCGCCGACCTCGGCGACCTCAAGAAGGAGATCGGCGCCGACTGGACGCCGTCGGTCTCCCAGTCCTCCGTGTACGAGGGCAAGCAGTACGCCGCCCCCTGGTACTTCGCCAACCGCGTCGTCATCTACAACAAGAAGATCTGGGCCAAGGCCGGTATCAAGGACACCCCGAAGACCCGGGACGAGTTCTTCAAGGACCTGGACACCATCGGCAAGAAGACCGACGCCGAGCCGCTCTACCTGCCCGGCCAGAACTGGTACTTCTTCGACGGCCTGACCATCGGCCAGGGCGCCGACCTGGTGAAGAAGAAGGGCGACACGTACGTCTCCAACCTCGCCGACCCGAAGGTCACCGCGGCCATGGAGATCTACAAGAAGTACGCCTCCTACTCCAAGGCCCCCAAGGACAAGGACGAGGCCACCCCGCAGCAGGCCACCGTCTTCGCCAAGGGCAGGACCGGTGCGTTCATCGGCATGGGCTGGGAGGCCGCGACCGCGATCCAGGCCAACAAGGCCATCGAGAAGGACCTCGGCTACTTCACCATCCCCGGCGCGAGCGCCGACAAGCCCGAGGGCGTCTTCCTCGGCGGCTCCAACTTCGCCGTCGCCCAGAACAGCAAGAAGCAGTCCCTGGCCGAGGAGTTCCTGAAGGTCGCCCTGTCCGACCAGTACGAGGGCGAACTCGCCAAGCTCAGCGGCATCGTCCCGAACAAGGCGTCCCTGACGGGCAACGTCAAGGGCAACCCCGCCGCCGAGGCCGCCGCGCCCGCCGCCGCGGGCGGTGGCACCACCCCGCTGATCCCGGAGTGGGCCGCGGTGGAGAACACCCCGAACCCGATCAAGTCCTACATGACCTCCGTGCTGAACGGTAAGTCCCCGGCGGACGCCGCGGCACAGGTCGAGGCCGAGATCAACAAGCGCCTGGCCCAGCAGAACTGATGACCCCGCCGGGGGCGCCGCGGCAGGCGCCCCCGGCTCCACGCGCCGTACGCACGCACGGCCATGGAGTTCGTACGGCCACGGAAGAGATGGCAATTCATGTCAGTGCAGACCGAAGGCACGGACACGGCCGGTCAGCCCGCTGTCCGCAAGGCCCGGACACCCGCTCCGCCGGGGGGTGGGGACCGCGGCTCCCGGTCCCCGGCCCACCGCGGCGCCGCCCCCTACCTCCTGCTGCTGCCCGCGCTGCTGGCCACGGTGGTCCTGCTCGGCTGGCCCCTGGTCAAGAACGGCATGCTGTCGTTCCAGAACCTCAACCCGCGGCAGCTCATCCAGCACCTCACCGAGTGGAACGGCGTCGAGAACTACCGGCAGGTACTGTCCGAGCCGGAGTTCTGGCACGTCGCCGAGCGCTCCGTCTTCTTCACGGCCGCCAACGTCGTCCTCATCATGGGGCTCGGCACCCTGATCGGCCTGCTGCTGGCCCGGCTCGGCAAGAGGATGCGGCTGCTCCTCATGATCGGCCTCGTCCTGGCCTGGGCCATGCCCTACGTCGCCGCCACCACCGTCTACCAGTGGCTGTTCGCCCAGCGCTTCGGCGTCGTCAACTGGGTCCTGGACAGGCTCGGCTGGCACTCCATGGCCGACTACAACTGGATGGGCAGCCAGTTCTCCACGTTCTCCGTGGTCATCCTGCTGATCGTGTGGCAGTCGGTCCCGTTCGTGGCGATCAACCTGTACGCCGCCACCACCACGATCCCCAAGGAGCTGTACGAGGCCGCGTCCCTGGACGGCGCCGGTGCCTGGCAGAGTTTCACCTCGGTCACCCTGCCCTTCCTGCGGCCGTTCCTGTACGCCACGACCTTCCTGGAGGTCATCTGGGTCTTCAAGTCGTTCACACAGCTCTTCGCGATGAACGCGGGCGGCCCGGACCACCTCACCGAGACCCTGCCGATCTACGCCTACGTCGAGGGCGTCGGCAACCAGCACTTCGGGGTCGGCGCGGCGATCTCCTTCCTGACCATCCTTGCCCTGCTCGTCATCACCTCGTACTACCTGCGCATGGTGCTCAAGCAAGAGGAGGACGAGCTGTGAAGCGCTCGCTCTTCGGCCGTATCTGGCCCAACGCGACCGCCGCCGTTCTCTTCGCCGGCTTCGTGTTCCCCGTCTACTGGATGTTCGCGACGGCCTTCAAACCGACCGGCGACATCATCGCCGACGACCCGGTGTGGTTCCCGACGCACGTCACCCTCGGCCACTTCGAGAAGGCCATCGACGCCGACCACTTCTGGACCCTGGTCGCCAACTCCGTCACCGTCACGGTCCTGTCGGTGCTCTTCTCGCTCGTCATCGCCCTGGTCGCGGCCTTCGCCCTCGCCCGGATGCGGTTCAAGGGCCGGCGCGGGCTCATCGTGACGTTCATGCTGGCGCAGATGGCCCCCTGGGAGGTCATGATCATCGCTATCTACATGATCGTCCGCGACAACGACATGCTGGACAGCCTGGTCCCGCTCACCGTCTTCTACACCATGATGGTGCTCCCGCTGACCATCCTGACGCTGCGCGGCTATGTGGCCGCCGTACCGAAGGACCTGGAAGAGGCGGCCATGGTCGACGGCTGCACCCGCGCCCAGGCGTTCGTCCGGGTCATCCTCCCGCTGCTCGCACCCGGACTGATGGCGACCTCGCTGTTCGGGTTCATCACCGCCTGGAACGAGTTCCCGCTCGTCCTGATCCTCAACAAGGACGTCGAGAAGCAGACGCTGCCGCTGTGGCTGTCGCAGTTCCAGACCGCCTTCGGCGACGACTGGGGCGCCACGATGGCCGCCTCGTCCCTGTTCGCGCTGCCCATCCTGATCCTCTTCATCTTCCTGCAACGCAAGGCTGTCAGCGGTCTGACCGACGGCGCCGTGAAGGGATGAACCGGCCGATGACCACACTCGCCACCACCACGTCCGGCAGCGGCTCCGCCGCGGGCGACACCCTGACCCGCGACGCCCTCGCCGTGCTGCAGCCGGGGTTCGACGGCACCACCGCCCCCGACTGGGTGCGCCGCCGCCTCGGTGAGGGCCTCGCCTCCGTCGCCCTGTTCGGCCGCAACGTCGTCAGCGAGGAGCAGGTCACCGCCCTCACCGCCCAGTTGCGCGCCGAGCGGGACGACCTGCTGGTCGCCATCGACGAGGAGAGCGGCGACGTCACCCGCCTCGACGTGCGCACCGGCTCCTCCTTCCCCGGCAACCACGCCCTCGGCGCCGTCGACGACCCGGACCTCACCCGGGCCGTCTCCCGCGAGCTGGGCCGGCGCCTGGCCGCCTGCGGCGTCACCTTCGACTGGGCGCCCTCCGCCGACGTCAACGCCAACCCCGACAACCCCGTCATCGGCGTCCGCTCCTTCGGCGCGAGCACCGACCTGGCCGCCCGGCACACGGCCGCCTGGGTCGAGGGCCTGCAGTCCACCGGAGTCGCCGCCTGCACCAAGCACTTCCCGGGCCACGGCGACACCAACGTCGACTCCCACCACGCCCTGCCCCGCATCGACGTCGGCACCGACACCCTCTACGCGCGCGAACTGCCCCCGTTCCGCGCGGCGATCGCCGCCGGCACCCGCGCCGTCATGAGCGCCCACATCCTCGTGCCCGCCCTCGACCCCGACCGCCCCGGCACCCTCTCCCGCCGCGTCCTCACCGAGCTGCTGCGCGAGGAACTCGGCTACCAGGGCCTGATCGTCACCGACGGCATGGAGATGCGCGCGATATCCGGCACCTACGGCCTGGCACAAGGTGTGGTCCTCGCGATCGCGGCCGGCGCCGACGCCATCTGTGTCGGCGGCGGGCTGTGCGACGAGGGCACCGTACTGAAGCTGCGGGACGCGCTCGTGACCGCCGTACGCTCCGGTGAACTGTCCGAGGAACGGCTCGCGGACGCGGCCGGCCGGGTCCGCGACCTCGCCGCATGGACCGCCGCGGCCCGCGGCGACGCGGCCGGGACCGTGCCCGACCCCGGGATCGGCCTGGTCGCGGCCCGCCGCGCGCTGACCGTGACCCGTACCGGCGCCGCCGCACCGGTCACCGAGCCGGTGTACGTCGCCCGGTTCGACCCCGTCCCCAACATCGCCGTCGGCGACCAGACCCCGTGGGGCGTGGCCACCGAGCTGGAGCGGCTGCTGCCCGGCACCGCCTCCGGCTCCTTCACCGGCGACGGCGCGGGCACCGCGGCCCTCGCCGCCGCCGACGGCCGACGGGTCGTCGCCGTGGTCCGCGACGAACACCGGCACGACTGGATGCGCTCCGCCCTCGACACCCTGCTCGCCGCCCGCCCCGACACCGTCGTCGTGGAGATGGGCCTGCCCCGGGCCGCCCCGCGCGGCGCCCTGCACATCGCCACGCACGGCGCCGCCCGGGTGTGTGGTGCGGCGGCGGCGGAGGCCGTCGTCGCGGGCTGACCCCGAGGCCCACCCGGACGCCGTTCGTCGCGGCCTACGGTCTGCGCCGGCGGCCCGTCGCCCGTGACGCGGACTTGGGCTCCCGGGGCACGCCGCGCACCTCTTCGGTGCCGAGGTCGCCGTCGAGCACCTGGTCGCCGTACAGGTCCTGCAGCCAGTTGCTCTGGTAGACGGTGTCGAGGTAGCGCTCGCCGAGGTCCGGCGCGACGGCCACCGCGGTGAGGCCCCGGGTGTCGTGCCGGGCCAGCCAGTCCGTCGCGCCGCTGACCACCGTCCCGGTGGAGCCGCCGAACAGGAAGCCGCGTCTGGCCATGCGGTGGCACGTCCGGATGGTGTCGGTCTCCTCGACGCGGAGCACCTCGTCCACGTAGGACTCGTCGAGCAGCGGCGGACGCATGCTCATGCCGAGGCCCGGGATCATCCGGCGGCCGGGCTCGCCGCCGAACGCCACCGAGCCCACGGCGTCCACGGCGACGATCCGCACCGGCCGGTGCCACTGCCGGAACCAGCGGGCGCAGCCCATCAGGGTTCCCGTGGTGCCCGCCCCGACGAACAGGACGTCCAGTTCCGGGAACTGGGAGGCGATCTCCGGGGCGGTGGTGCGGTAGTGCGCCAGCCAGTTGCCCGCGTTGGTGTACTGGCTGAGCCAGACGTACCGGTCGTCGGACGCGCACAGCGCACGGACGTATTCGATGCGCATGCCCAGGAAGCCACCGTTGGCGTCCTTGTCGGACACGATGTGCACGTCGCTGCCGAGCGCCTCCATCAGCAGTCTGGTCGACAGGTTGCACCGCGAGTCCGTCACACACAGAAACCGGTAGCCCTTGCTGGCGGCGATCATGCTGAGCGCGACACCGAGGTTCCCGGACGAGGACTCGACGAGGATGGAATCCGGCGTCAGGAGTCCGTCACGCTCGGCGCTCTCCACCATCTCGTTCGCGGCCTTCAGCTTGATGGAGCCGGCGAAGTTGAAACCCTCGCACTTCAGGTAGAGGGGGTATCCGCAGATCGACTTCAGGTCGACGAAGAGATGGCCCTCGTTGAAGGCGTAGGGAGCGGATATGACAGGCACGGCGGGCCTCCTGGTGCCAGGCCGAGGACAGGGTCCTCAGCCGTGTCGGCGCAGGTCGTGGAAGAAGTCGTCGATGAGGCGGAGGCTTCCCGCCCGGGCTACTTCGTCGTAGACGTACTTGCCGACGACGAGGTCGAGGACGCCGAGCCCGAAGGGTGAGAAGACCACCGGCCGGTCGGCCGGCGGCGCGGCCCGTCCGAGCATCACGTCGTTGAGGGTTCCGTTCAGGAAGTCCCGGTTTCCGGTGCGCTGTTCGACCAGGTGGGGGGACGTGTCGGCCTTCAGGCAGTGCTCGACGTCGTCCACGAAGTTGGCCGAGCCGAGCAGGATCTCGGGGGCGAGGTCGCGCAGGGACACGTGCAGGACCAGCGGGTTGTGGGTGAACCAGGCCGGGTCGGTGACGTGCGGCTCGCCCGCGACGGTGGCGAAGACCACGAGGTCGCTGGTGCGCACGAGGTCCTCGGCGCGGTCGTGGACGGTGATCCGCCCGCCGGTGCCGGACTGCCGCAGGTAGCCGCAGAAGCCGTCGGCGCTGTCGCGGGACACGTCGTGCACGCCGACCGTCTCGAAGTCCCAGCCCGTGCCGTCCAGGAAGGTGTGGATGTAACGGGCGATCAGGCCGGTGCCGAAGAAGCCCACCCGGGTGGGGCGGGGCCGGCCGCGGCTGAGCCAGTCGGCCGCCAGCGCCGCGGACGCCGCCGTACGGGTGGCGCTGATGATCGAGCTCTCCAGACAGGCGAACGGGTAGCCCGTGTCGTGGTCGTTGAGGATGAGCACCGCCGAGGCCCGCGGCAGCCCGGCGCTCACGTTCTCCGGGAAGCTGGAGATCCACTTCAGACCGTCCACCCGGACCGGCCCGCCGATGGAGGCCGGCAGCGCGATGATCCGCGCGGTGGGGCGGTCGGGGAAACGCAGGAAGTACGACGGCGGGTTCACCGAGTCGCCCGCGCCGTGCAGCCGGTAGGCGGTCTCGACCAGCTCCACGAGCTGCTTCTCGCGCCCGCTCAGCGCGCCCTGCACCTCCTCACCGGAGATCACCGCGAAGGACGGCACGGAAGGCCGGCCGGGCACGGGTCGCTGGGCAGCGCTCGACAGTACGTCGGTCATCGCTCACTCGCCTCCGGGATCGGGCAGGCGTCGGCCAGGTGAAGGGGCGCACCCATGCCGACCAGGACCTGGCGTTCCCCGGTGAAGGGCTCTCGGCTGTGCGCGGTGCGGATGTTGTCCACGAGCAGCAGATCACCGGCCTGCCAGGGCTCGCGCCGGGTGTGTGCCTCGTAGGTGTCGTTGAGCAGCTGGACGACGTCCTCGCCGATCGGACTGCCGTCGCCGTAGCGGGTGTTGAACGGCAGACCGTCCGGGCCGTAGACGTCCACCAGGTACTCGCGCACCTCCGGGGCCAGCGTCCACTCGTTGAGGAAGGCGATCTGGTTGAACCAGCAGCGCCGGCCCGTGACCGGGTGCCGTACGACCGCCGCGCGGCGTTGCTCGGTGTGCAGCGACCCGTCGGCCAGCCAGGTGAAGTCGATGGCGTTGGCCCGGCAGTAGCGCTCGATCCCGGCGCGGTCGGTGGTACCGAACGACTCCGCGAGCGACGCCCCGATCTCGTCGTTGTAGGAGCGGGTCAGCAGCCAGCCCTCCCGCTCGAACCGTTCCGTCAGTCCGGTCGGCAGCGCCGCGAGGACCTGTTCGGCGTCGGCCACCGCGGTCGCCCCGCCCTGCTCGGGCGCGGTCAGGCACGCGAACAGCATCAGGCCGGGCACCTCGAGCCGGTAACTGAGCTCGTGGTGCATGCACATCGGCTGGTTGGCGGGCCAGGGGGTCGAGGAGTACAGCCCCGGCCCGTGGGCCTCACGGGGGGCGAACGCCTCCCGCTCCGTGACGAGGTCACCGGCCACGGACGTGAGGACGGCACCGGCGGTGTCCGTGTCCCGGAGCCCGAGGCCGCGGACGACCAGCGCCCCGTGCTCGGTGACCTGCGCGCGCAGCGCCTCGCGGTGCTCGGCTGCCCAGCGCCGGGCATCGCCCGGGGGGTCGACGCGCAGCAGCGCGGGCCGGTCCGGCCGCAGCTCCACATCGAGGGGGGATGCCAGGGATGAGGACGGCATCTCGGGTTTCCTTTCGGTCGACCGCCTGGAGTCCGACGGGTTCAGGAGGAGGCGAGGGGGACGGCGGCGCTCAGGACGGCCTGCGCCGCCTCGGCCGGACGGGTGCGGAGGAAGTAGTGGCCCCCGTCGGCCAGTTCGTACAGATCGACGTGTTCGGCCAGGACCAGCCAGTCGCGGTGGTGCCGGGCGTATCCGGGCGTGTACGGGTCGTCGGCGGCGACGACCGCCAGGACCGGAGCGGTCAGCCTCACCGGCGGCGGGCTCTCCAGGGCGGCGCGGAAATAGGTGTGTGCGGACACACAGTCGTGCCGGTAGGCGGCGCCGATGTGCCGGGCGTGCTGCTCGTTCAGTTCCGCGAGTTCGGCGTAGCCGCCGTCCGCGGTCAGCTGTTCCGCGATCCCGGCGTCGCTGCGCCCCGCCAGTTCGGCGATGGCGGTGTTCCGGTCGGCGGCCGTGCCGAGCAGGTGCGCCCCGAGGAACAACCGCGTCACCCGGACACCGCGCTCCTGGAGCCTCCTGGCCGTCTCGACGGCCGGCGCGGTGCCCGAGGAGTGGCCCCACAGCATGACCCGGGTCAGGCCGCGCGCCGTGATCTCGGCGGTGACCTGCTCGGCCACCTCCTCGATCGACGCGAACGGCTCGGGGTGCGCGGCCAGGTGGTGACCGGGCAGCTCCACCGCGAGGACGGTGATGCCGCTGCCCGCCAACGCGCTCGCCATCGGCTGGTAGTTGACCGCGTTGCCGCCCGCGTAGGGGAAGCACACCAGGGCGCACTCCGGCGCACCGTCCGCCGTCGTCAGCGGCTGCAGCAGCTCCGGGCGCCGCCGGGCCGTGCCGTCCAGGAGGGCGGCCAGGTCGGCGAGGACCGGGTGGCGGGTGATGTCCTTCAGGGACACCGCGCGGTCGAGCGCGATGCTGAGCTTGACCGCGGTCAGGGAGGTGCCCCCGGAGTCGAAGAAGTGGTCCGTCCGGCCGATCTGCCGCTCGGGCACCCCCAGCAGCTCCGCCCAGGCCGCCGCCAGCCTCCGCTCCGCCGGGCTGAGCACGTCCCTTCCCGCCGCGTCCGCTTCGGGGGCCGGCGCCGCCTGTTGCGCCGACCGGGTCAGGGCCTTGCGGTCGGTCTTGCCGTTGGCGGTCAGCGGAAGGCTGTCTTGCCAGTGAAACGCCGAGGGGACCATGTAGGCGGGCAGGGCCGCGCCGAGTGCCTCGCGCAGCACTTCCGGCTCCCGCCGCGCGCCGGTGTAGAAGGCGATCAGCTGCTTGCTCCCGCCGGCCCGCTCGGCGACGACCACCGCGCCGTCCCGGACACCGTCCACCCGCAGCAGACAGTTCTCGATCTCGCCGATCTCGATGCGGAAGCCCCGGATCTTGACCTGGTTGTCCCGCCGGCCCAGGAACTCCAGCTTGCCGCCGGGGTGCCAGCGCCCCCAGTCACCGCCCAGGTAGAGCCGCTCACCGGGCCGGTACGGGTCCGCCCGGTACGCCTCACGGGTGCGCTCCGGATCGTTGACGTACCCCCGCCCCACGCAGACACCGGAGAACGCGATCAGGCCCGGGGCGCCCAGCGGCACCAGCGACAGCTGCTCGTCCACGACGTAGACGCGCACGTTGCCCACCGCACGACCCAGCAGCACCCGGTCCGGCACGGCGTCCAGGAGCTCGTGGTTGGTGTCGTCCGAAGTCTCCGTCAGCCCATAGGCGTTGAGCAGTTTGATGCCCGGCTGGACCGCGAACCAGCGCTGCACCAGCTCCCGCTTCAGCGCCTCCCCGGTCACCGACACGCACCGCAGGTCCGGCAGGGTGCGGGGGTGCTGCTCCAGGTAGGAGACCACGACCTCCAGATAGGAGGGCACGACCTGCGCCACGCCGACCCGGCCGCGCTCGAGGGTGTCGACGAACCGCTCCACGTCCGTGATCACGTCCTGCTCGACCAGCAGTGTCCGGCCGCCGACCAGCAGCGCCGAGATCAGCTGCCACAGGGAGATGTCGAAGCACTGCGGCGCCGTCTGCGCCACGACGCTTCCCTCGCCGATGCCCAGGTCGTCGATCTTGGCGTGGAGATGGTTGAGCATGCCCGCGTGCTCGCACATCGCCCCCTTCGGCTCGCCGGTGGAGCCGGAGGTGAAGTAGATGTAGGCCAGCCGGCCGGCGTCGATGGCGAGGCCGAGGTCGCCGTCGTCGTGCGGTTCCGCGTACGCCGCGTCGATCAGCAGCTTCTCGCATCCGGGCAGGCCGGCCAGCGCCTGGTCGAGGGTGTGGGTGCTGCCGGCTTCGGTCAGGACCAGCCGGCACCCCGCCCGCGACAACGTTGCCGTGATCCGGCCGGCCGGGAAGTGCGGCTCGATCGGCAGGTACGTCCCGCCCGCCTTGAACACCGCCAGTGTCGCCGCCAGCCAGTCGAGGTCGCGCTCGGTGACGACGGCGACCACGTCCTCCGGGCCGAGCCCCCTCGCCCTGAGCGCGCGCGCCAGCCTGTTCGCCCGCCGGTTGAGTTCCCCGTACGTCCACTCCCGCCCGCCGTGCACGGCCGCGACCGCCTGCGGATGGGCCCGTACCCGCTGCTCGAACAGTTCGTGTGCCCGCGCGTCCGGCAGCGGCCGGCGGGGACCGGCCAGGCCTTCCAGCTGTTCCCGCACCTCGTCCGCCGACAGCAGGCTCTGCCGCGTGTGGTCGGCGTGCACGTCCGCCGCCATCGACCGCAGCGCCGCCAGATGGTAGCCGCCGATCCGCGCCGCGGCCGTGGCGTCCAGCACGTCCGTGCGGTACCCCAGGCGCAGCATCAGCCGTCCGCCCCGGTCGGACCAGCGCACGTGCAGCACACCGTCGTCGACATGGGCCTCGTCGTCCCCCATCGGCCCGAACACGACCTCGTACGACGGCTCCGTCAGCCCCAGCTCCCGGCGCAGTTCCGCCACCGGGAACTCCCGGGCGGCCAGGACCTCCGCCTCGGTGTGCTCGGTGGCCGCCACCAGGTCCCGCCAGGACCCGGGGGAGACGGTCAGGCGGCAGGGCAGCGGCTCGCCGTGCACTCCGGCGGTGTACCCGGTCACCACCTCCTGCTCGCCGGACAGCGCGGCCAGCACCTTGGCGTGTGCCGCCAGCAGCAGCGCGCTGATCGGCACACCCGACCGCCGTACCAGTGCGCGCACCGCGTCCGCCAGGTCGTCCGGGACCGCCGTCTCCTGCTCGGCCATTCGGGCAGTCCGCTCCCGTGCCCAGCGGGGCACGGCGGTGGCACCGCCGGCGGTCAGTACACGGCTCCAGAACTCCCGGTCCGACCGGTCCGTCTGCACGCGCGTTCCCATCGCACGTCCTTCCTCAACTCGCGGTCGCCGCGGAGGCGTTGGTTGTCGGCGTGGTCCGGCCGCCGGCACGGGACCGGCTTTTGGTCTCCGGCATGTCCACGGCGGGATTGCCACCCCACTGGGCGTTCGGGGGGACTTCCTCGCCCTTCATGAGGAACGAATCGGGGGCCAGTACCGCACCGTCGCCCATCGTCACGCCGTAGTGCACATGGGCCCCGACGCCCAGCGTGCAGCCGGTGCCGAGCGTGGAGCGGTCGGACTTGAAGGTGCCGTCCTCCTGCGAGTGGCACTGGATCTTGCTGCCGGCGTTGAGGGTGCACTCGTCGCCGATGGTGGTCAGGGTCCGCTCGGTCAGGTAGCAGCCGTCGTCGAACACCCTGCGGCCGATGCGCACGCCCAGCAGCCGCCAGACCAGGGCCTTGAAGGGCGTGCCGTTGAAGATGTTGAGGTAGTGGTCCGGCACCTTCCACAGGCGCTCGTGCCACCAGAAGTACGGGTCGTAGATGGAGCACAACCGGGGCCGCAGCGCGCGGAACGACGTGATGCACCGCTCCACCAGGACGAAGTAGAGGGTGCTGAACGCGAGCGTGAAGGCCAGGTATCCGGCGATCACCACGTGTCCGAGGACCCCGTACAGATCCACGGACGCGAGTCCGAACAGCGTGAGGGCGAAGGTGTGCAGCCAGCGCGCGCCCAGCATGACGGCCATCGAGAGGAGGTTGTAGCGGTTCTTCGCGGTGAGGCTGCGGCGCAGTGCGTCGCCGGTCCGCAGGTCGTCGAACCGCGCGTCCCGTTCCACCGACCGGGGAATCTCGAAGCACGGGGAGCCCAGGAGCCCCACGTTCTCCCGGACCTCGCCGTCGAGGGGGACCATCACCTTCGTCGCGAGGAGGCAGTTGGCGCCCGTCCTGCCGCCGGCGGGATAGGCGATGTTGTTGCCGAGGAAGTTGCGCGGCCCGATCGAGGCGGAGGCCAGCCGGAAGGACGTACTGGAGTAGTCGGCGTTGAGGACGGACAGCCCGTCGGCCACCATCGTTCCGCTGCCGACCGAGACGAGGAACGGGGTCTCGTGCTGCACTTCGGTGCCGAAGTTCGACCCGGTCTGCTCGACCCGCGACAGGTCGTATCCGATTCCCTGGAGGTAGTGGACGATGTAGGAGCTGTCTCCGAACAGCCAGGCGAAGAACTTGATGTTCGTCATGCGGGCCGTCGCCCGGTGGACCGCGTAGTGGAATCCGTAGAGCGGATAGACCCGGTCCGGCTTGACGGCCAGAGCCAGCAGCCGTGGAACGGTGCACAGCGCGGCCAGGCCCAGGAGGAGGAAGCCGCAGAACAGCACGAGCGAGAGTTCCAGCGCGTCCGGGATCAGCTCCGACCGCTGCAGCGGGGCCGTCTGCGGATCGAGGCGGTTGCCGATCGCCGGTACCTCGGTGAACACCATGTACACCCCGCCGACGGTCAGCGGTATGTACACGAGGAACAGCTGAACCAGCGTCCCGAAGCTGAACCAGGCCCGGCGGGCCGTCCCGCAGTCGGCGGGAGCGACCCGCAGGTAGTCGGTCCGCGTGGGTTCCGCCGGCGAGCCGTGCCAGTGCTCCCCGTCCGGGACCGCCTGGCCGCGGTGCAGGGCGGAGGCATGACCGAGCTGTGCGCCGTCGCCCATCGCGGTGTCGATGTCCAGGACGGTCTTCTCACCGACGTACACGTCCCGGCCGAGCGTGATCCGGCCGGTCTGGACGCGCCCCGCGTGGGCCCGGTAGCAGAGGAGGAACGAGTCCTTGCGGATCACCGTGCCGGCGCCGATGGTCAGCAGGTCGGTGCAGACGGGGACGGAGTGGGAGAGGATCGTGACTCCCTTGCCGATCCGTGCGCCGAGGGCCCGCAGATACAGGACGTACAGCGGAGTTCCGGCGAGGAAGATCATCGGATTCGCGTGGAGCAGTACCTTGACGAGCCAGAAGCGCAGATAGGTCAGGCCCCAGACGGAAAACTCCCCCGGTTTCCAGCGGCCGACGAGAAGCCATTTCGCGGCGACCGGGAAGGCGCACAGAACGAGGAACCCGGTGCCTCCGAAGACCAGTGACCGCAGATAGATGTCGGCCAGGCCCCTACCGGTGGCGATCCACTCGTATCCCGCGGCGGTGACGAACCCGGAGACCAGGGAGTATCCGAGGAAGAGCAGCAACTGGACGGTGCCGCAGAGCATATGGCACAGCCGTTTTCCGCGCTCCGTCAGAACCGGTGAGGGCCTGGGCGCCGGGGAGGTCGCCGCATCGACGGGGGCCGCTGCGACGGGAGCGGTTTCGACGGGCGCCGCGGGAACGGCCTCCCCGAGGGCCGCCGTCAGGCTGCGGATGGTCGGATGCCGGTAGATGTCCTTCATGGACGGGGACGGCAGATCGGCTCTTTTCCGTATGCGCGCGCAGAACTGGGCCATGACCAGGGAATTGGCCCCGAGGTCGGTGAAGAAATGACTGTCGACCGGAACCCGCTCGGCGCCCGTGACGTCGGCCAGTGCCTCCGCGAGCCTGCGCTCGGTCTCCGCTATATGGACCTCGGAGGACTGCTCCACCATGCGATCTCCCGGAGAACGTGTGAAAGGCCAGTGGCTGGTTCTTTCCTGATCACGAACCGGCAGATTCAGTGTGGCCAGGCAGACGGGAGGCTGCCACTCCTGATCGATCGCCCTGCGTGCGAAGAATGCCCGGGGGGTGCGTATTCCTTGGTGCCGTGCACGAATGGGGCACACCGCGAATCACCCGAACGGCGGTCCCGTGGAACGCCGCACCCCCCGGTCCCTGCAGATGCGGACCGGGGGGTGCGGCGGCGCCGGACGGAATGCTCATCCGTCCGCTTCGGATCTCACTGTGCTGCCACCCGGTGGTCCAGGCGGGCGGTGAGTTCGCGGATCCGGGGCGAGGTGTCCGCTTCGGCGACTTCGCACAGGAATTCGATCTCGCCGGGCAGATCCGTTCCTCCGAGGACCGGGACGGTCAGATCACCGTGCAGGGGCGGGGCACCGCTTGCCTTGGCGTGTCGCGCCACGCGCAACCAGCAGGCGGTGAGGCGGGCATCGGCCTCGGTGGGGCGTGGGTCCTCGTGTTCGAGCCGGGCCCGGATCTCGTCGACCACCGCTTGGGGGACGTAGGCCCGCAGGTGGAGAATCGCGTCCCGGATCTCGATCAGTGTCCGATAGAGCAGCAGGTCGAGCGAGTTGACGTACCGGAGGAAGCCGAGCCTGCGTTCGCGAGTCTGCGCCAGCCGGACGTCGGGCACCGCGTCGACCAGGTCACGCCAGAGCGGCCAGAGTTTCCGCACGGTGTGCAAGCGCCTGAGGGTCAACGCCGCCGCCGCCCCGAGGGGCACACAGATGACGCTCGCCCGGGAGAAGGCGTAACAGGCCAGCAGGACGCGGGAAATCGACGGAATCCATGCGTACCGTTCCGCGACGTATGTGGCGCTGAGGAGCCAGTAGGCCCCGGAGAAGGCCGCGCTGAGGGCGAAGAGCCGCAATCCGACGCGGAGGGTGCGGTCTTGGCTGGCACGGCTGTACCACAGGCAGGCCGTCGCGCACACCACGTTCGTACCGAGGTTGGCGGTGATGAGGACCGCCCAGTACGCCGTGGAGGGCGTGGGCTGGCCATGGGGCGGAATCGCGTGCTGCAGGTGTGGCCTCGCGATCACGTCCAGCCAGACGAGCGTGGTCATCACGAGCCCGGCCACCCCGTACAGCAGGTAGGTGTGACGACCGCGAACCGCGAGGGACAGGAAGTCCAGCACGAGGGCGGAGGTGAGAATGCCGAACAGGTTCCGGGCCAGCGCGGTCAGGTGCGTGGGTCCCATGGCTTGGTAGACTAGGTCGTTGACCCAGGGCAGATGCAGCGTCACTGCGGCTGCCGCGCCCAGGACCGCCAGCCACAGGGGCCGTTGCTCGCTCGACCGCACGGCGGCCGGAGCTCGCAGCGCCACTGCCAACCACATGCTGACGACGCCGGCCGTCTCCAAGCCGACCCCTAATTCCCGCAGGTCGCTGATCACCATGGGTGGCGTTCCCGCTGGATTCCCAATGCCCCGCTGAGCGCCCCGAGTGCAGGGGTTTGGGGCTCCGGTATTCGATTGTTTCTCGCGGTCAGGATCAGACTGGCCATCATTTCGGCTTCCCTTTCCTGGGTGTCGGAGTAGTTCGTGCGCCCCAGCATGTCCCGCACGAGTTCCGGTTCCAGGTCGGGAAACATCAACTGGGCAGTCGTATCGTCCAGGGACGAGCTGCTGCGGTGGTCGCAGATGATGTGAGCCAGCTCGTGCGCGATGATGTGGTCCTGATGGGGGCGCGTCGTCCTGGCTTCGAACAGGACGAAGTCGGCCGAGTCCGAGGCCATCCACAGACCGCATGGTTGTGCGGCCTGCATGGCGATGGGGATGAGATGAAGAGGACGGCTGCGCCGCCTGCTCAGACGAGCGCACAGCGTGGCGATGTCGTACGGCTTGGGGAGCATCAGCGCGGCCAGGCGGGCCTCACAGCTGCGGCGTAACTGGGCGAGGCCGCGACGCCGGCCGCTTTTCGTGCGACGTGACACTGGACACAGCTCCGCGGAGAGTATGGGAAACAGGCCGTGTGAAAATGCGAAGAAGTCAAGTTGCAGTGCTGCTAAAGAGATTTCCATGTCCGGGCTTCTCTTCTTGAATCAGGGCGCAGATCTTGCTTGCCGGTTCGGCGACGTGCCTGCCTCCCCCTCGGACCGCACGGGCGCGCGCCGTCACTCCTCCACGGGGGGCAGCCCCTGGAGCTTCCTCACCTGATCGAGCATGGCCGTGATGGCGTTGAGGCTGTCCTGCTGCACGCCCACGGCTCGCAGGGCGACCGCCCTGACTCCCGCCTGGCTCAGCGCCTCCAGACCCGCGAGCTGGGCGTTGACCCGTTCGGCGTGGTCGGGGTCGACGAAGTAGGCCGGTGAGACGCCGAAGAACTCCGCAAGTGCCGCCATCAGCTCCTGCGAGGGGCGGGTGCGGGAGCCGTTGCGCAGTGCGGACAGGTAGGCGCCGCTGACGCGGATGTGAGGGTGCTTCTCCTTGATCTTGCCGGCGACCTCGTTGTTGGTCCACCGCCGCCCCCCGGGACGGCTCCTGCAGAACAGGCTGTCCAGTCGCTCGGCGAGAGTCGACTCCGCTGGTCCGCCAGCCATGCATCCCCCTGCGGCCGTATTGCCCCATTTTCCCTGGTGTAACGGATGGTTGAAGCTTACTACGGCGCATCGTCCACTAGTTGACGATCCTGTGGTGACGTGGAACTATTCGATGGTCAACTGGTAGACGAATCAAGCCTCCGTACTCAACTGCTGGTTGAGTGCGGAGATTGAGTGGACCGTTGGTACGGCGCCGCTTCGCCCGTCGGCAGGGGTGCCGCTTCTCGTTTACGTAGCAGTAGCGTCAATTCGCGGAAATCAAGACCGATTGCGGGATTGCGTTTTTCATGCACGGGGGTGTAGGTGTGACACGTCTTGTATTGTCGTCTGCCAGTCTCGCGAAAACACGAATACTGGATGAGCCGGAAGAGCTGGTGGAGACACTTCTCGCTCTGGAATTGCTGAGTGCCGGCAGGGGCAGTCCTGAATTCGCCCCGTGGCGGGCGCAGGCCATCGCCACACCCAGCGCCCGGTCTCTGTTCAAGCTGGCACCGTCGGTACGCCCTCTCTTAGAACTCCATGACGTCGTCCGTCGCGTGAACGGACCGGAAGGCGCTGTCGAGGGCCAGCCGAAGGATTCCGGTTGGCGCATCGTCAAGGAAGTCAGGGAATTCCACCGGCACGCGATCGCCCCGTACTGGCAGCGTATCGCCGGCAGGCTCGCCATCGACCGGGCGGCGCGTGGTCAGATCATGCTCAGCGGCGGTATGGAGAAAGTGCTCAGCACGCTGCACTCCGCCGTCCACTGGGAGTCCCCGGTCCTCGACGTTCCCGGTGCCGACGTCGAGCTGAAGGTCGGCGACGACGGGCTGCTGCTGGCGCCCTCACTCTTTCTTCACTCGCGGCCTCCCATCCTCCTGAACGAAGTGCCGGGACTCGGCGCGCCGGTGCTCATCTACCCGATTCCGGTGAAGTGGAAGTGGATGGCCGCCATGTGGAACGACGGCCCGGCCCGGGACAACGCGCTCGGCGCACTGCTGGGCCGTACCCGGGCCGCGGTGCTGCGGGCCCTCACCGACAGCTGCAGCACCACGGAGCTGGGTGCCCGGGTCGGCATCTCCGTGGCGGCGGCCAGTCAGCACGCGGGCATACTGCGAAGTGCCGGGCTGGTCACCACCGTCAGGTCGTTCAATACCGTGACCCACACCCTCACCCCGCTCGGCAATGCTCTCCTCTACGAGGAACTCACCGCCTGAGCGGTCCGGCGCGCGTGGCCGGGGGCAACGACTGGGGGAGTGCCGTCGCCCCCGGCTGCGGTATGCAGCCCGGAGGCGGGGTCCGGGGCCGGCTGGGGAGTCCGCCGGCCCGGGCCGCCGTGCGGGGCTACGCCAGGCTGAGCGTCACGTTGATGCAGACGCCCACGGCCAGGATGACCAGCAACACCCATGGCCACAGCGGACGTTCCTTCTGGGGCTGCCATGCAGACATCGCATTTCCTGTTCGCGTGAGGAGTGAAGGGCCGACGGGTTCAGCGGTTGGCTGCCCGCCGCACAGCGAGGCTAACCGTCGGGGGACCCGCCCGGCAGTCGGGCTCCCTGCCGTCCGTGGGTGCAGTTCTCTGCACCCTGCGCCCGCCCTGCCCTCACCCACCGGGCTGTGCGGCCCGCGACGGCGGGGCCCGGGCGGGCGCCCGGCCGGCCGGCGGTCCGGAGGCCTCGCCCGACTCCTCGAACATCATTCGACCAGCGCTATTTGGTCACTGTGAAAAGACCTGGCGAGGCCCGGCGGGGTGATCTTAAATCAAGCAGTGCTCAGGGTGACGGGGAGTTCCCCTGAGTATTCCCGGACAAGTCGGCATGCCGGTTCCCGCATTGCGGCTCCGGCATTTCCTGAGATCACCGTTGTCGCCGAGGCGAAAACGAAGAGCCGCGCTGGCGGTAATGGGGGAAGGTCTAACAGGTGGTCACCAAAACTGCAGAGCCCCGCCGGATATCCGTGTTCGACACCACGCTCCGCGACGGCGAGCAGGCACCCGGAAACGCCATGACGGCCGAGCAGAAACTCGACGTGGCACTGGCGATTCAGAGCCTGGGTGTCGATGTCATCGAGACGGGATTCCCGGCATCCTCACCGACGGACTTCAAGGCAACCCGCCTGATGTCCGAGCAACTGAACGACGTCCGGCTCGCCTCGTTCTGCCGGGCGGTGCCCAGGGACGTGGAGACAGCGGTGGAGGCCGGCGGCACCGAGCGGCATCAGATCCAGCTCCTGGTCACCGGCAGCGACCTGCACCTGGAGCACAAGCGCGGCATCACCCGTGAGCAGGCGTACTCCGAGGTCCGCGCCGCCATCAGGGCCGCCAAGGACCTCGGCGTCACCGACATCTCCATCGGGGTCGAGGACGCCAGCCGGGGCGAACACGACCTGCTGCGCGGCTACTGCGAGATCGTCACCGAGGCCGGTGCCACGACGGTCGCCCTCGGCGAGACCTCCGGCTGCCTGGTCCCCGGCGAATTCGCCGACCTCACCCATGCCGTGCGCCAGTGGCTTCCCGCCGGCACCGTGCTGTCCGTGCACTGCCACGACGACTTCGGCCTCGCCGTGGCCAACACCCTCGCGGGCCTTGCCGCCGGTGCCGACGAGATGCAGGTGACGCTCGGCGGGATCGGCGAGCGCGCCGGCAACGCCGCCCTGGAGGAGCTCGCCGCCGTCCTGCTGTACAAGGCGGAGCACTACGGCTTCACCACCACGATCAGGACCGAGCGGCTGCACGCGGCCTACCAGGTGCTGACCCGGGCCATCTCGATGGAGACGCCGCGCAACAAGGCCATCTTCGGCCAGTACTCCTTCGCCACCCAGGCCGGCATCCACCAGGCCGGGATGCTGGCGCGCCCGGAGACCTACGAATACCTCGAGCCCTCCCGGGTGGGTCGTGAGCGTTCCCTGCTCGTCGGCCGCCACTCCGGCCGCGGCATCCTGGCACACCTGCTCGAGCAGCTCGACGTGCCCGCCACCCCCGAGCTGCTGGACGAGCTGTACCACGACTACATCGCCAGCCGCACCGGCGGCGAGTGCGACGAGCTGCACGTCGTCCGCGCGAGCCTGGCCGAGCGGTTCGCCCAGTCGACCGGGGCCGCCACGCGATGACCGCCACCCCTGCCACGCTCGCCGAGAAGCTGTGGGACAGCCACGTCGTGCACCGGGCCGACGGCGAGCCCGACCTGCTCTACATCGACCTGCACCTGACCCACGAGGCCACCTCCCCGCAGGCGTTCGACGGCCTTCGGCTGGCGGAGCGCACCGTGCGGCGCCCGGAGCTGACCGTCGCGCTGGAGGACCACAACGTCCCCACGGACTCGACGGTCATCGAGGACCCGGTCAGCCGCACCCAGATCGACACCCTGCGGCGCAACTGCGAGACCTACGGTGTGGAGCTGTACCAGCTCGGCCACCGCCGACAGGGCATCGTGCACGTGGTCGGCCCGCAGCTCGGGCTCGTGCAGCCCGGCATGGCGATCGTCTGCGGCGACAGCCACACCTCCACCCACGGCGCCTTCGGGGCGCTCGCCTTCGGTATCGGCACGAGCGACGTCGAGCACGTACTGGCCACCCAGTGTCTGGCCATCGGCCGGCCCAGGACCATGGCGGTGGAGTTCACCGGTGACCTGCCCCCGGGCGTGGGCGCCAAGGACCTGATCCTCGCCCTGATCGCACAGATCGGCGCCAACGGTGCGCAGGGGCACATCATCGAGTACCGCGGCGCCGCGGTCCGGGCACTGTCCATGGAAGCCCGCATGACGCTGTGCAACATGAGCATCGAGGCGGGCGCCCGGGCCGGTCTGATCGCCCCCGACGAGACCACCTTCGCCTACCTCCAAGGGCGCCCGCACGCGCCGCGCGGCGCCGACTGGGACGCGGCCGTGGCCCACTGGCGGACGCTGCGCACCGACGAGGGCGCCGGCTTCGACCGGACCGTCGAACTGGACGTGTCGGGTCTGAGCCCGCTGGTGACCTGGGGCACCAACCCCAGCCAGGCGGTGCCGCTGAGCGAGCGGGTGCCGGCGCCCGAGACCTTCACCGACCAGCTCGAGCGGGCGGCGGCCGAGCGGGCCCTTGTCTACATGGACCTCAAGCCGGGCACCCCGCTGCGCGACGTCCCCATCGACGTGGTCTTCCTCGGGTCGTGCACGAACGGCCGTATCGAGGACCTGCGGGCCGCCGCCGAAGTGCTGCGCGGCCGTAAGGTGGCCGGCTCCACCCGGCTGCTCGTGGTCCCCGGCTCCATGCAGGTGCGTGAACAGGCCGAACAGGAAGGCCTGGACACGGTGTTCCTGGACGCGGGCGCCGAATGGCGGCTGCCCGGCTGCTCGATGTGCCTGGGCATGAACACCGACCGTCTCACCGGGCCGCAGCGCTCGGCTTCCACCTCCAACCGCAACTACGAGGGCCGGCAGGGCGCCACCGCCCGCACCCACCTGGTGTCGCCGGTGGTCGCCGCCGCGACCGCGGTGGCCGGCCACCTGTCGGCCCCCGCCGACCTGGGATGAGAGAGGCCCATGGAACCCCTGATCACGCACACCGGGCGGGCGGTGGCCCTGCGCCGCGACGACGTCGACACCGACCAGATCGTCCCGAGCGAGTACTGCAAGCGCGTCGTCAAGAGCGGCTACGGGGACGCCCTCTTCGCCCGCTGGCGCGAGGAACCCGACTTCGTCCTCAACCGCCCGGCGCACTCCGGCGCGACCGTCCTGCTCGCCGGCCGCAACTTCGGCATCGGCAGCTCCCGGGAGCACGCGGTGTGGGCCCTGAAGGACGGCGGCTTCGTCGCGGTCGTGGCCTCCGGCTTCGGTGACATCTTCCGCCGCAACGCCATGAACAACGGCCTCGTCCCGGTGGACCAGCCCCTGGAGGTCGTCCAGGAGCTGATGGCCGAGGCCGAGCGCGACCCCTCCTTCACGGTCACCGTCGACCTCCGGGAACTCCGGCTGCGCGCCGGCGGGCGCGGTTGGGACTTCGAGGTCGAGCAGCGGGCCCGCGAGCTGCTGCTGCAGGGCCTGGACACCATCGAGCTGACCCTGCGGCGCGGCACGCTGATCGACGCGTACGAACGGAGCCGCCCGTCATGGCTTCCGACGGTTCCCCGGGGATCGGGCGCCGAGTTCGCCGCGGGGGGAGCGCGGTGACCCGGGCTCCGTCCCCCTTCGCCGGCCCGGCGAGCCACCCGCTCGGCGCGGAGCGCGTGCGCCAACTGCCCGACGGCGGCCTGGTCGCCCTGCTCACGGCGGCCGGCGCCGATGTGGTGAACCTCGCCGCCGGCACCCCCGGGTGGCCCGTCACCCCGCCCGAGTTCGTCCGGCACGCGGTCCAGGCCCTCCAGGAGGGCGTCCACCAGTACGAGGACCCGGCCGGGAACATGCGGCTGCGTGAGTGGATCGCGCGCTCCCTGCCGGGCGGCCCCGACCCCGTCACGGAGCTGACGGTCACCGCGGGCGCCAGCGAGGCGCTCGGTGTGGCCCTGCTGGCCTGTGTCGACCCCGGCGACGAGGTCGTCCTCCTGGAGCCCTTCTACGAGAACTTCCTCAGCGCCGTCGCGCTGGCCGGCGGTGTCCCGCGCTTCGTGCCGGCCGCCGGCCCCGACTGGGCCGTGGACCCGGACGCGCTGGCCGCCGCCTTCGGCCCGCGCACCAGGGCGATCGTCCTCAACAGCCCGGCCAACCCGACCGGACGGCTGTTGACCGACGACGAACTGCGCCTGATCGCCGAGTTGTGCGCGACGTGGGACGTGGTCGCCGTCTCCGACGAGGTGTACGCCGCGTACGTCTACGACGGCGCACGGCACCGGTCGGCCGCCGAGGTTCCCGGCCTGGCCGACCGGAGCATCGTGCTGGGCAGCTTCTCCAAGAGCCACGCCGTCAGCGGGTGGCGCCTCGGGTATCTCCGGGCCCCCGCGCCCTGGACGCGGCTGCTGCGCCCCGTGCACATCGCCACCACCGGCGGGGCCGCGGCGCCCCTGCAGCACGCCGTCGCACACGGGGCGCCGGCCCTGCCGGACGGCTGGGACCCGGCCGGGCCGATGGGCGCCCTGCGCGACCGCGCCGTCCGGATGCTCACCGCGGCGGGTTTCGACTGCGCCGCGCCCCAGGGCGGGGTCTATGTGATGGCCGGGACCCACGGCCTCACCGAGGAGCCCAGCCCCCGGTTCGCGCGCACCCTGGCCGAGCGGACCGGAGTGCTGCTGGCCCCGGCCACCCCGTTCTTCGCCGACCCGCGGCGCGGCGCCCGGTATGTGCGCGTGGCCTTCAACCGTCCCGAGTCCACCCTCCTCGAAGCCCACCGGCGCCTGACCGGCAGACCTTAGGACGATCCTGTGCAGAAGATCATCGTGGTACCCGGTGACGGCATCGGCCCCGAAGTGACCGAGGAGGCCGTCACCACGCTCCAGGCACTCGGCGCCGGCCTGGAGTTCACCTTTCTCGACCAGATCAACGCCGACCGCTATCTCCGTGACGGTGTGGCCCTCACCGACACCGAGCTGGAGCTGATCCGCACCGGTGGCACCGTGCTGTTCGGCGCCGTCGGCGACCCGCGCGTGACCACCCCCGACTACGCCCGCGGCGTACTCCTCAGGCTCCGTACGGAACTGGACCTGTTCGTCAACTACCGACCGGCGCTGCTGCTGGACGAGCGGCTCAGCCCGCTGCGTGAGGAGTCCCGCCGCGGCATCGACTGCGTGGTGGTGCGCGAGAACACCGAGGGCCTCTACAGCGGGGTCGGCGGCAGCCTGCGCGCCGGCACCCCCGACGAGGTCGCCGTCGACCAGGAGATGAGCACGTACCTGGGGGTGTCGCGGGTCATCGAGTACGCCTACGGCATCGCCCGCCGTTCGGTGTGCATGGTCGACAAGTCCAACGCGGTACCGTTCGGGGGCCGGCTGTGGCAGCGGGTGTGGCATGCGGCCAGGGAACGCCACCCCGAAGTGACCTCGTCCCATCTGTACGTGGACGCCGCGGCGATGAAACTGATCACCGACGCCCCGTCCTTCGACGTGATCGTCACCAACAACTCCTACGGCGACATCCTCAGCGACCTGACCGCCGAACTCGCCGGCGGGATGGGCACCGCCGCCTCGGCGAACATCAACCCGCAGACCGGAGCGGGCCTGTACGAACCGGTGCACGGCAGCGCTCCCGACATCGTCGGCAAAGGGCTGGCCAACCCCGTGGGCGCCGTCCTGAGCGCCGCCCTGCTGCTGCGCGACCGGGGACTGAAGAGCGAGGCGGAGGCCCTGGAGCGGGCGGTGCGCCACACCCTCGCCCGGCGCCGCTGCACCCCGGACCTCGGCGGCACCCTGAGCACCCGCCAGGCCGGCCAGGCCATCCGGGCGGCCCTGAGCTGACACCCGTCACCACGCAGACGTCTCGCCCCAACGGACCGAAGGCATCCGGCACGATCCGGAGAACAAGAGGAGCACGTTCCTATGACCGCAGCGATCACCTTGGACACGGAGTCCCGGCTCGGCGGACTGGTATGCGGGATGACCAGCCCGGGCCGTCCCGCGCTGACCGAACTCGGCGTCCAGCACGGGCCGTTCGTCCGCGAACGGGTCGTCGAGCACGGGGCCGCGCTGCTGAGCGGGTACCAGTGGGCCGGCTGGGACGATCTGGACGCCTTCGTCAAGCACATCGTGGGCACGCCGCTGGACTACACCGAGCGCTCCTCGCCGCGGACCGAGCTGCACCCCGGTGTCTTCACGGCGACGGACCACCCGCCGACCGAGGAGATCTTCCTCCACACCGAGCAGTCCTACAACCTCACGGTGCCGCGCTACCTGTTCTTCTTCTGCGAGCGGGACGCCCCCGAGGGCGGGGCGAGCCTTCTCGCCGACTGCCGGGCCGTCCACGACACCCTGCCGCGCGGGATCGTCGAGCGGTTCGACGAGGAAGGCTACCTCCTGGTGCGCAACTTCCTGCCGGGGCTGGGCCTGACCTGGCAGCAGGCGTTCGGCACCGAGGACCCGGACCAGGTGCGCCGCTACTGCGCCGACAACGCCATCGAGGTCGAGTGGCTGGCCGAGGACCACGTCCAGACCCGGCAGGTGCGCTGGGCCGTGGCCACCCACCCGGAGACCGGTGTGAAGACCTGGTTCAACCACATGACGTTCTTCCACTCCAGCGCGCTGAAGAAGGACCTGGCCGAGCTGCTGCTGGAGGAATACGGGCCCTGGGGCATCCCGACCAACACGTTCCACGCCGACGGTTCGGAGATCTCCCAGGACATCGTCGAGGCACTGCACGCGGGCTACCGCGGGCACCAGCTCGACGTGCACTGCCGCACCGGCGACGTGCTGATCGTGGACAACCTGAGCGTGGCGCACGGCCGGGCTCCGTTCGTGCCGCCCCGCAAGCTGTTCGTGAGCATGGCCGACGCGCTGTCCTGGGCGCGGCTGCGCCCGGTGGAGCGGACCGCGCTGCCCGGTGGCGGCCCGGCGGGACACACGGGGTGAGGGAGCGGACCGAGCCGGCCACGGCGCCGGACGGCAGGCGGACGGAGACGGTTTCACCGCGCCCGCTGAGCCGCAACCGTGAGTACAACCTGCTGTGGAGCAGCAACGTACTCTCCCAACTGGGCTCCCAGGCGACCCTGTTCGCCTATCCGCTGCTGGTGCTGGCCATGACGGGGTCGGTGTTCCAGGCGTCGCTGGTGGAGTTCGCCGTGGCCGCCTCCCGCATGGTGGCCGGGCTGCCCGCCGGCACGGTGGCGGACCGGATGCCACGCAAGCACGTGCTGCTGGCGTCCGAGGCCGTGCGGGCCCTGGCGCTGGGGGCGCTGGCCGCCGCCATCGCCGCCGGGTGGGCGCCGCTCGCCCTGATCCTGGGCGTGGCCGTGGTCGAGGGTGTGAGCACCGCCCTGTTCAGCGCCGCCGACCAGGCGTTGTTGCCGCAGGTCGTGCCCCGGTCCCAGTGGTCGTCCGCGGTGGCGCGCAACACCGCGCGCTACTACGTCGCCACGATCACGGGGCCCGGTGTCGGCGGGGTCCTGTACAACGCGATGCACGTGCTGCCGTTCGCCGGCCAGGCCGGGGCCTCCCTGGCCGCCTTCTGCACCCTGCTGTTCCTGCGGGCCCCCCAGGAAGGCAAGCGGGCCGAGTCCGCCGAGTCCGGGGGCCTGCTGCACCACACGATGACGGGTCTGCGCTGGCTGTGCCGGCACCGCCTGCTGCGGGTCACCGTGGGCCTCACCATGGGCTTCAACGCGGTCTTCAGCGGGCTGCTCCTGGTGGTCATCGGCATGGCGCAGCAGGCGGGGGCCGAGGCCCAGGTCGGGGCGATCGGGACGCTGATGGGCGCCGGGGGCGTCCTGGGCGCCCTCGCCGCGCCCAGGCTGCGACCGCGGCTGACGCCGTACTCCGCGGTGATGCTGCTGACGTGGGGGGCGAGCGCGCTGGTGCCGCTGCTGACGGTGCTGCCCGCCGGGTACGCCTACGGGGCGGTGCTCGGCTGTGTCGCCTTCCTCGCGCCGACCGCGACCGCGATCATCGCCACGCACCAGATGCAGATCACACCGGACTCGATGCGCGGCAGGCTGGCCGGTGCGATCGGGGTGAGCCTGGGAGCGGCCTCCGCCCTGGGCTCGCTCGCCGGCGGGGCGCTGCTGCAGTTCTCCGGGACGGTGGTCACGGTGCTCGGGGCCACGGCGGCCCTGGTGCTGCTGGCCCTCCTGGCCACGGTCAGCGGCGCCATCCGTGAACTCGCCGCGCGCGGCACACCTGAACCGGAAGCGGAATGAGCGGCCGGGCCCGTCCTCACGGTGCCCGGCCGTTTCCCGTCCGCCCGAGCGGGCGTTGGCTCAGCTGTCGCGGGAGTCGATGGAGTTGAGGTAGGCGAGCACGGCGCGTACCCGCCGGTGGCCGCCGTCCGTGGCCGGCAACCCGAGCTTGCTGAAGATGTTCCCGATGTGCTTGTTCACCGAGGTCTCCGCGATGAACAGCAGCTTGGCGATGGTGGTGTTGCCGTGGCCCTCCGCCATGAGGGAGAGCACCTCGCGCTCGCGCGAACTGAGCGCGTCCAGCGGGTCGTTGCGCACCCTGCGCACCATCAGCTGGGAGATCACCTCGGGGTCCATGGCCACCCCGCCGCCCGCGACCCGCTCCAGCGCCTGCAGGAACTCCTCCACCCGCCCCACGCGGTCCTTGAGGAGATACCCCACACCGGAGGCGCCGTGGGCCAGCAGCTGCGCGGCGTACGCGTGCTCGACGTACTGGGACAGCACCAGGACCGGCAGGTCCGGCAGCTTCTCCCGGGCGGTGACCGCGGCTCGCAGTCCCTCGTCCCGGTAGGTCGGGGGCAGCCGTACGTCCAGGACGGCGATGTCCGGCCGGTGGTGCAGGAGTGAGGGCAGCAGGCTGTCGCCGTCCTCCACCGCCGCGCAGATCTCATGGCCCACACCCGTCAGCAACAGTGACAAGCCCTCCCGCAGCAGGGCGTTGTCCTCGGCGATCACGATCCGCACGGCAGCTCCACTCGAAGTACTGTCGGTCCTCCGGGAGGGCTGTGCAGCTCGGTGACGCCGTCGAAGGCCGCGACGCGGCGCCTGATGCCACGGATCCCGCTGCCGGAGCCGGTCGTCGCTCCGCCCCGCCCGTTGTCCCACACGGAGATATGAATCCTGCTCTCGGTGGTGCGCAGCCGCACCTGACTGCTCTCGGCCCCGCTGTGCTTGGCCACGTTCGTCAGCGCCTCCGAGATGACGAAGTACGCCGCGGCCTCCACCGCGGCGGGTGCCCGTGCCCCCCTGGTCTCGTACTCGAGGTCCAGCTCGGTGGGGATCTGGCAGGCCGCCACCAGCGCGCGGGCCGCCTCGGCCAGGCCGTGGTCGACGAGTACCGGCGGATAGATGGAGCGGACCGCGACGCGCAGCGACTGCACGGCCTGATCGGTCAGGTCACGTGCCTGGTCGATCATTTCGGGCAGCCGCTCCGGGTTGTCCTTGAGCGCCTGCTTCATCAGCGCCAGCCGCAGTGAGACCGACACCAGCCCGGCCTGTGCCCCGTCGTGCAAGTCCCGTTCGATGCGGCGCAGTTCCGCCGCATGCGCCTCCAGGGCCTCGGCGCGGGAGATGGTCAGCTCCTCGACGCGCTTGGCGAGAGACGCCCTGCGCTTGCGCGGTTTGAGCAGGGCCCAGGTCATCAGGGCGTGCAGCTGGGCGCACCAGGGCAGCACATAGCCGGCGAGCAGGCCGTAGGCGAGACCGGCGAAGGAGGCCCCCAGCGCCGCCCCCCACGAGTCGATGTTCCAGATCATCAGCTGCGCGGGCCGGGGAACCACCTGCCACCACAGGGGGATGGTCAGCCAGCTGAGGGACCCCAGGCACAGTCCGACGGCCAGGGTGCCGCCGAGCGTGCCGAGCAGGGCGTGCGACAGCAGCCACAGCAAGTCGGTGTAGGTGGCCTTGTCGGTGAGCATCACCTGGGCACGGACCAGTACCTTGCCCTCGGCCTCACGGTAGGACGACGGGATGTCACAGCCCAGCCACTGCCCCGCGCGCCGACGGTGGGCGTCGGCCCCCCGCCGCAGCCGGGCCAGTGAGAACGGCAGCAGGCGCAGCCCGGGGCCCACGAGGCTCAGAACGAACACCGCGATCAGGGCATATAAGCTGACGAAGGCCACGACTGCGGTGCCGCCGATGGCCACGAGGTATCTCACGGCCATGACGAAGCGCTGCACGAAGTCCTGCCGTGTGGTCGCTCGGGTCAACCCGCGGCGCACCGGCCGCCGGGGAACGCCATCCATCTCCGCCCGGCCTCCCACGCTTCCTGTGTTTCGCCACGCTACCACTGCGGATCCCGGTGATCGCCAGGCGTCGTGGCCCCATGGCAGGGGGGCAGTCAGCTGCACCTTTTGAACTGCAGCAAACATCATGGCCCTGCCGGACTCCGGGCGCCTAGCGTGGGTTCCGCATGTCATGTGAGGTGGGGAAGGGAGACGCGCTGTGGCGCACGGCGAGGCCACCAGGCGGCAGTTCGACGGCGGGACACCGGGGACTGCGGCCGCAGACGGGGCCGCGGGGCCGGGGCCCCGGAGCCCCTGGGCGGTGGAGTTACGGTCGGTCAGCAAAACGTACGGCCGGGGAGCGGCGGAAGTCGCCGCGCTGCGCGAACTCAGCATCACCTTCGAACGCGGGTCGTTCACCGCGGTCATGGGCCCGTCGGGCGCCGGCAAGAGCACCTTTCTGCACTGTGCGGCGGGACTGGACCGGCCGACGTCCGGCTCGGTGCGGCTGGGCGGCAACGACCTGGCGGCACTGGACGAGGCACAGCTGACCATGCTGCGCCGCGAGCGGGTCGGCTTCATCTTCCAGGCGTACAACCTGCTGGGGTCCCTGACCGTGGCGGAGAACATCACCCTGCCGCTGCTGCTCGCCGGGCAATCGGTCGAACCGGCCTGGCTGGAGCACGTCGCACGGCGGGTCGGGCTGTCCGACCGGATGCGGCACAGGCCGGCGCAGCTCTCCGGCGGTCAGCAGCAGCGGGTGGCCATCGCCCGGGCGCTGGTCACCCGGCCCGAGGTGATCTTCGCCGACGAGCCGACCGGGGCGCTCGACAGCCGTACGGGGCGCCAGGTGCTCGCCCTGCTGCGGGAGATCGTGGACCGGGACGGCAACACCGTCGTCATGGTGACCCACGACCCGGTCGCCGCCTCCTTCGCGCAGCGTGTGGTGTTCCTGGCGGACGGCGCCTTCGCCGAGGTGATGGAGTCCCCGACCCCCGAGCGGGTGGCCGCGCGGATGACTCGCCTCGAGGAGTGGTGAGCCGATGGTGTTCAAGCTCGTCCGCATGACGTTGCGGGAACGCAAGGCGGGACTCGTCGGGGCGTTCGTGGCTCTGGTCGGGGCGTCGATGCTGATCACCGCGTTCGGCATCCTGCTGCAGTCGGGCCTCGGCTCGGGGGTCCCCACCCAGCGCTACGCCGGGGCCCAGGTGGTGGTCGGCGGCAAGCAGTCGTTCAAGGTCACCGAGGGCAAGACCAAGAAGAAGCCGCTGTCCCAGCCCGCGCCGCTGAACAGCAAGGTGACCGACGAGGTGGCCGCGGTCAAGGGTGTCGGGCGGGCGGTGCCGGACGTCAGCTTCCCCGCCCAGGTGGTGGACGAGGACGGCGGGCTGGACTCCGGCGGCGGCGAGCAGCCGTCGACCGGCCACAGCTGGTCCAGCGCCGTGCTGGGCCCCTTCACGCTGGAGCGGGGGCGGGCACCGCGGCAGGCCGGCGAAGTGGTGCTGGACGCGGGACTGGCCGAGCGCGCGGGGGTGTCCCCCGGGCAGCGGGTGAAGCTGGCGACCACCCAGAAGGCGCGGGAGTTCCTGGTCACCGGTGTGGCCTCGCTGCGGGGCGCGGACGGGCCGTTGCGCTCGGCGGCGGTGTTCTTCAGCGACGCCGAGGCCACGGCACTCTACGGCCACCCCGGCCGGATCGACGCCGTCGGGGTACTGGCCGCGCCGGGTACCGACCCGGATGAGCTGGCGGACCGGATCGACGGCCGGCTGGACGGATCCGGCGCCCAGACGTACCTGGGCGACGACCGCAGTCAGGTGGAGTTCCACGACGTGGCCTCGGCCCGCTCCGACCTGACGGAGCTGGCGGCCTCGCTCGGCGCGACGGTCGTGCTGATCGCGATGATCGTGGTGGCCAGCACCCTGGCCCTCAACGTGCACCAGCGACGCCGTGAACTGGCCCTGCTGCGGGCCGTCGCGGCCACCCCGCGTCAGGTGTACAAGATGATGGCGGCCGAGGTCCTCCTGGTGTCCCTCGTGGCGTCGGTGATCGGATGTCTGCCGGGCATCGTGGTGGCCAAGATCATGCGGGGCGCGCTCAGTCTGATCGGCATGGTGCCCAAGGACTTCGCGTTCTCCTACGGCCCGCTCCCGATGCTGGTCGCCGTCTTCGCGTCCGTGCTCGCCGCCGAGGTGGCCGCGGTCGGGGTCGCCCGCAAGGCCGTGGCGATCCGGCCGGTGGAGGCCATGGGCGAGGCCCAGATCGAACAGGCGAAGCTGGGGCGCGGCCGCGCCTTCTTCGGGGTGCTGCTGTTCCTGCTCGGCGTCGCGGCGTCGCTGCTGCCCCTGTTCTTCGGCAGCGTCTTCGCGGTGGCCGGCGCGGGCACCGGCGGGCTCGTCATGATCATCGCTCTGCTGCTGCTGGCCCCGCCGGTGGTGAGTGTGGCGAGCCGGCTGATGGCCGGCCCGGTCCGCAGGCGCACCGGACCGCACGGCTATCTGGCGGTGGCCAACACCCGTGCCAACGCCCGGCGGCTGGCGGCCGGTATCGGGCCGCTGACCCTGGCGATCGGCTTCGCGCTGGTGCAGCTGTGCATTCCGACGACGACCGCGGCGGCGGCCCAGGACCAGGCCGAGGCGGGCATCGTCGCCGACTTCACGCTGCAGGGCGGGCCCGGCGGACCGCCCCTGGGCGTGGTCCAGGACGCCGCCTCGGTGCCGGGGGTCGCCGCGACCACCGGTGTCGTACGGGTCGAAGTGCACGCGTCCCGCAAGGTGCTGGGCTCACCGGAGATCTTCAAGTACCAGGCCCAGGGTGTCACCCCCGGCCACGTGGACAAGACCATGGACCTGGACGTCACCGAGGGCAGCCTGACGAAGCTGCGCGGTGACGTGGCGGCCATCAGCGGCGGCGCGGCCAGCACCCTCGGCGCGCACGTGGGCGACCGCGTCCGGTTGAACCTCCCGGACGGTTCCGAGGCCCGGCCCGTGGTCGTCGCGGTCTACAAACGGGGCCTGGGCTTCGGCGACGTGACCCTGCCCCAGGACACGGTGCTGGCGCACAGCGTCCGCCAGGTGGAGGACGCGGTGTTCGTCAGGACCGTCGCGGGCGCCGACAAGGGGAAGGTGGCCAAGGCGCTGCGTGACCTGGCCGGCCGGTACCCGGGCCTGGAGGTGCTGGACAAGGGCGGCCTCTCGGCGGCGCAGCAGGAACAGGCCACGTCGTCGGTGCTGACCAGTGCTCTTCCGCTGGCGCTGGTCTTCGGCTACCTCGCCATCTCGGTGGCCAACACCCTGGTGTTGGCGACTCTGGGCCGCGTGCGGGAGTTCTCGCTGCTGCGGCTGGTGGGGGCACCCACGGGGCAGGTGGTGCGGATGATGCGGGTCGAAGCCGGGATGGTGGTGGCCATCGCGGTGGTGGTGGGAACGGCGGTGCCGCTGCTGCCGCTGGTCACGGTGAGCCTGGGGCTCACGGGGTCGCCGGTGCCGCGCATCCCTGTGCTGATGTATCTGGGAATCGTCGCCGTGACCGCCCTCATCGGGCTGACCGCGATCCTCCTTCCCACCCGGCTCGCGCTGCGTACCCGCCCGGTGGAGGGCATCGGTCTGCGCGAATAGCCACCCGCCTCCACGGCGTGGGCCCGTGGTGCGTCCCGGACGCACCACGGGCTTTTCGCGTGCGCCGGCCGCGCCGCCCGCGGCGAATCCCCTCTTCCCGGCGCACGCGGATGTCAACCAGCGTTTTTCACAGTTGACTTAAGGACGCTGACCGGCGGAAAACGCCGGTGCTAGCCTTCAGGAAACAAGTCGATCTTCCCGAGCCGCGATCCACAGTACGTAAGGAATTCGCGGCCGTTCCAGGCTGTCTGCTGCCCGTCACAGAAAGCAGAGTAGAGGGGGTTCACTGGTGTCACAAGAACTTGTGGCCCAATTCCACCGAATGACCGCGGAGTTCGGGATTCCACGCGCCCAGCTCGCACTGCTCGACGGCACCGCGGTGGAGGTGGCCCACACCGGCGGGCCCGAGGCGGCGGCGCTGCGCTTTCCCTTCGCCTCCGTCACCAAGCTGTTCACCGCCACCGTGGCGCTGCAACTCGTGGGCGACGGTGATCTCGCACTGGACGCGGCTCTGGGGCGGTACGGCGACGAGTTCGCGGCAGCCCCCAACGGCCTGGGGACGGCGGTGACCCTGCGGCACCTGCTGAGCCACACCAGCGGCCTGGTCTGCGACCTGGACGACGAGGACCGGAGCGTGCGCGGATTCGTGGCCGCCGCCGGCGAGAGGGACCTGCTGTTCCCGCCGGGCGGCGCCTTCTCCTACTCCAACGCGGGCTTCGCGCTCGTCGGCAGGCTGATCGAGTCCGCGACCGGCATGGCCTGGCGCGAGGCCGTGGAGACCTTCCTGCTGCATCCGCTCGGCATCACCCCCGCCCACCTGCCGGGTCCGGGACCGTCGGTCCCCGGCCCGGCCGTCGCCCAGGGCCACGCCGTCACCGCGGCGGGCGCCGTACCCGTGCAGGTCCGGGTCCCCGCGGCCCTGGCACCGGCGGCGGCACTGGCCGGTACCGCCGAGGACCTGGTGGCCTTCGCGCGGCTGCACCTCGACGCGCGTGACGCGGCGCACGGCGCGCTGCTCGACGACGACGGCGTCACGGCGATGCGGCGGCCGGCGCCGGGAGCCGAGCCCTACGGGCTCGCCGACGGCTGGGGCCTGGGCTGGGCCCGGTACGGATCCGCGGAGCGGCCCTGGCTCGGTCTGGACGCCATGGGCGGCGGCACCACCTGCAACCTGCGGGTGCACCCGCAGGACGGCACCGCCCTGGCCCTGCTCACCGACTCCACGGCGGGGCTGGCCCTGTGGCGCGGCCTCACCGACTGGCTGCGCACGCGGGGCACGGACGTCGGCGCCGCCCCGGCCGGACGGTCCCGGCCGCACCGGGCCCCGGTCTCCGCGCCCGCCGCCGACCGGGCGGGCACCTGGACCAACGGCACCATGAAGTACCGCATCACCGGCGGCGCGGGCGCACCCCCGCATCTCGAGGACGACACCGGAGCGCGCTACCGACTCGACCTCGATGACCACGGCGCCTTTTCCGCCCACCGCGTCGATGTCCCCGAAGCCCCCTACGCGGGCCGCTTCCTGCCGCACCCGGAAATCGGGCACGGCTGCCTCATGCAGTTCGCCGGACGCGTGCTGCGCAAGGAAATGCCGTAGCGGGAACGAGCCGGTGGCCTCACCGCGACCGGCCGCTGAATTACCCGAAGCAAGGCTCTGCCTTCTTGGACGACTTTTCGCTGGAGTATGAGAAGTGACAGCAACGAACGGTACTCGGTGCGTTTCCCCGGAAACGGCCGCCGAAGACGGCGGATTGTCACCCGTCCAGCGGCGGCTGTGGTTCTTGAACCGGCTCCAGGAATCCGGTGCCGGAGAGACTCTGGCCCGCGCCACACGGCTGACCGGCGCCCTCGATCCGGCGGCGCTCAGGGAGGCGTTGGGCGACCTGCTGGCCCGGCACGACCTGCTGCGCACCGTCCACGCCGAGCACGACGGCCGCTGCCGGCCCGAACTCCGGCCCGCGCGGGAGCCGTTCGCCGGCCTGGCCGTGCGCCCCGCCGACGCGGGCGGGCTCGACCGGCGGCTGGCCGAGGCGGCGGCCCTCCCCTTCGACCTGACCCGTGACATCCCGCTGCGTGCCGAGGTGTTCCGGCTCGCCCCCGACGACCATGTCCTCCTGCTGGTGCTGCACCGCATCGCCGGGGACGAGGCGTCCTGGCAGCCCCTGCTGGACGACCTGGCCGGCGCCTACGCCGCCCGTGCCCGCGGCGAGCGCCCGGCGAACGACGGCCGGCCCGCGCAGTACGCACAGCTGGCGGCGCGGCAGGCCGAAGCCCTCGGCACCCTGGACCGGCCGTCTCCGCCGACCGTGACCGAACTGGAGTTCTGGCGCGGCGCGCTGGCGGGAGCGCCCGAACAGCTCCAGCTCCCCGCGGACCGCACACGTCCGGCCGTCGCCACGTACGCCAGCGCCGAGCTCACCCTGCGCCTGGACGCCCGTCGCCACCGAGCCGTCGAGGCACTGGCCGCACACACCGGCACCGACGTCTTCGCCGTGCTGCACGCCGCGATCGCCGCCACTCTCCACCGCTTCGGCGCGGACCGCGACCTGCCGCTGGGCACCACCGTCAGCAGCCGCGGACGCACCGAGTCGGCCGTGGTGGGCCCGCTGGTGAACACCGTGGTGCTGCGCACCGCCGTACCGGACGGTGTGAGCTTCACGGAGCTGGTGCGCGCCTGTGCGGCCACGGCCGCCGCCGCCCGCGCCCACGGCGGACTCCCTTTCCCGTGGCTGGTCGAGGCGGTGCGGCCGGACCGGGCGCTGAACCGGCACCCGCTGTGCCAGGTCGTCCTCGACCTCGCCCGGCCGGTGCCCGCCCCGGACGCCTTCGGCGACCTGGCGGCGCGAACCTGGCAGGTGCCCGCCACCAGCTCGCCCTACGACCTGCACGTGCGGGCGGTGCCGGAGCACGAGGACGGCGCCCCCCGCGGCATGGACATCCTGGTCGGCTACAGCCGTGAGCTGTTCGACGAGCCGACCGTACGCCGCCTCGCCGAGGCCGCCCTGCGGCTGCTGGCCGACGCCACCGACGCCCCCGAGCGGGCGCTCGACACGTTCGACGTCCTGGACGGCGCCGAGCGCGACCGCCTGCTGCGCCAGTGGAACGCCACGGCGCGGCCGGTGCCGGACGGCACGGTCGCCGACCTCTTCGAGGCCCGGGTACGCGCCTGCCCCGAGGCCCCGGCCCTGGTCCACGCGGGCCGGACCACCAGCTACGCGGAGCTGGAGGCCGACGCCAACCGGATCGCACGGGCCCTGGTTGACCGAGGCGCGTGCCCCGGTGCCTTCGTCGCCCTCGCGCTCCCTCGCGGCACCGGCCTGGTGGCGTCCCTGCTCGCGGTCGCCAAGACCGGCGCGGCGTATCTGCCCGTCGACCCGGAGTACCCGGCCGAGCGCATCGCCTACGCACTGTCCGACACCGGACCCGTCACCGTCGTCACCGACCGCCGCACCGCCGGGCGGCTGTCCGCCACCGGCGCCCGCCTCCTCGTACTGGACGAGGCGGACACCGTGCGCGAGCTGGCGGCGTTGCCGGACACCCCGCCGGTCGAGGCGGGCCGGCGCACCGTGCCCGGCGCCGACCAGGCCGCGTACGTCATCTACACCTCCGGCTCGACCGGCAGGCCCAAGGGCGTGGTCGTCGGGCGACGGGCGCTGGCCAACTTCCTGTCCTCGATGGCCGCGCTGCTGCCCCTCACCCCCGCCGACGTGTGGACGGCGGTCACCACCGTCGCCTTCGACATCGCGGCCCTGGAGCTGTATCTGCCGCTGACCAGCGGGGCCACCCTGGTGCTGGCCGACCGCGAGACCGTCCTCGACCCGCAGGCCCTGGCGTCCCTGATCACCGCCACCGGCACCACGGTCATGCAGGCCACCCCCAGTCTGTGGCAGGCGCTGTGCGACCAGCAGCCCCAGGCCGTGCGGGGACTGCGGATGGCCGTCGGCGGCGAGGCGCTGCCCGTCGCCCTCGCGCGGTTCATGCGGGAGCTGGGTGCCGAGGCCGTCAACCTCTACGGTCCGACGGAGACCACGATCTGGTCCACCGCCGCCCGGCTCGACGACCGCCCCGGCGCCCCGGCCATCGGCCGGCCCATCGCCAACACCCGCGTCTACGTGCTGGACGCCACGCTGCGGCCGGTGCCCACCGGAGTGCCCGGCGACCTGTACATCGGCGGGGCCGGCGTCGCCCACGGCTACCAGGGGCGACCCGGCCTCACCGCGGAGCGCTTCGTGGCCGACCCCTTCTCCGGTGAGCCGGGCGCGCGGCTGTACCGCACGGGCGACGTGGCCCGCTGGGCCGCGGACGGCAACCTGGAGTTCCTCGGCCGCAGTGACCACCAGGTCAAGGTCCGCGGCTTCCGTATCGAACCCGGCGAGGTCGAGGCGGTACTGGAGCGGCACGCCGACGTGTCCAAGGCGGTCGTCGTGGCCAGGGAACTCCGTCCGGGCGACGTGCGGCTGCTGGCCTACACCGTTCCGGCCGCAGGCCGGCACCCGGATCCCGCCCGGCTGCGGGAGCACGTGGCGTCCGCGCTGCCCGACTACATGACACCGGCCGCGGTCGTCCCCCTGGCGGAGCTGCCGCTGACCCCCAACGGCAAGGCCGACCGCGCCGCACTGCCGGCACCCGTCCTGGAACCGGCCGCCACCCGGCGCGCGCCCCGCGTCGCCCGCGAGGAACAGCTGCACACCCTGTTCTGCGAGGTGCTGGGCGTCGACGGGATCGGCATCGACGACAGCTTCTTCGACCTGGGCGGCCACTCCCTGCTCGCCACCCGGCTGGTCAGCCGTATCCGGGCCGAGCTGGACAGCGAGGTGTCCGTCCGCACCCTGTTCGAGGCCCCGACGGTGGCCGCGCTCGCCCAGCGCCTCGGCGGCTCCCACGCCGGACCCGGCCCCGGGCGGGCCGGACGCGGCGGGCCGCTGCCGCTGTCGTACGGACAGCAACGGCTGTGGTTCCTGCACGAGTACGAGCCCGGGGGCGTCGAGTACAACTCGCCGCTCGCGCTGCGGCTGACCGGCGCACTGGATGCCGGGGCCGCCGAGGACGCGCTGCGGGCGCTGGTCGCCCGCCACGAGGCGCTGCGCACCACCTTCGACGTCGTCGACGGCCAGGGAAGGCAACGGGTGCACGACGCCGCGCCGGTGCCGGTGCGGTGCCTGGACCTCTCCGCGCGCCCGGTGTCCGAGCGCGACCGGGAGCTGGACCGGCTGCTGCGCGAGTACGCGGCCCGTCCCTTCGACCTGCGGCGCGGACCGCTGCTGCGGGTGGTGCTGGTGCGCCTGTCCGAGCGGGAGCACGTCCTGCTGCTGGACATGCACCACATCATCACCGACGGCTGGTCCAAGGACGTGCTGGCGCGGGAGTTCTGCGCCCTGTACGAGCAGGCCACGACGGGCACCGCGGCGAACCTGGCGCCGCTGCCCGTGCAGTACGCGGACTACGCCGTGTGGCAGCGCGCGGAGGAGGAGCGGCGCAGCGGCGCCGGGCCACGCGAGGACCTCGAGTACTGGCGGGGCAAGCTGGCCGGCGTCGGTCCGCTGGAGCTGCCGACCGACCGGCCACGCCCGCCGGTCCGCACCTCGCCGGGCGACCAGCACGTCTTCTCCGTTCCCGCCGAACTGGGCCGGGAGGTGGCCCGGTTGTGCCGGGACCAGCAGATCACGCTGTTCGGCGCCCTGGTGGCGGCGGTGCAGCTGCTGCTGTCCCGCTACAGCCGTCAGCAGGACGTGGCCGTGGGCACGATCGTCTCCGGGCGCGACCGGGTCGAGCTGGAGAACGTGCTGGGCTATTTCGTCAACACCCTTGTCCTGCGCGGCGACGTCCGTCCGGAGGCGACGGTCGGGGAGTTCCTGGCCGGGACCCGCCGCACCGTCCTGGAGGCGCTCACCCACCAGGAACTGCCCTTCGACCGCCTCGTCGAGGAGTTGCAGCCGGAGCGGGACGCGAGCCGCACCCCGCTGTTCCAGGCGGCGGTGACCCTCAAGCGGGTGCAGACCGTCGAGTCCCCGGGCCTGCGGGCCGAGGAGGTCCGGGTTCCCAGGACCAGCGCGATGTTCGACCTGGGCTTCGAGTTCGAGGACCGGGACGGCGAGTTGTCCTGCCGGGTGGAGTACAACACCGACCTGTTCGACCACCTCACCATCGAACGGATGTCCGGGCATGTGCTGGTGGTGCTGGCGGCACTCTCCTCGGGCGCGCACCGCACCCTGGGCGAACTGCCGCTGATGACGGACGCGGAACGGCGGCTGGTCACCGAGCAGTGGAGCTGCCCCGCCCCGCACACCGGCCGCCCCGGCCACCGGAACGTGCCAGCGGCACTCGCGGAGCAGGCCCGCCTGCGGCCGCGGGAGCTCGCCGTGGTGTCCGCCGGCCGACAGCTCACCTTCGGCGAACTGCACGCGTGGGCCGACTCGCTCGCGCACCGCCTCGTGGCGTGCGGGGTGCGCCCCGGCAGCGTCGTCGCCGTACGCACCGGCCGCGGCCCGCAGATGACCGTCGGGCAGCTGGCCGTCCTCAAGGCGGGCGGAGCCGCGCTGCCCCTGGACCCGGCGCTGCCGGCGGAACGGGCCGCCTACATCCTCCGGGACGCCGAGGTGTCCGTCGTGGTCACCCAGCGGCACCTGGCCGACGGCCCGGCACCCGGGGAGGGCCGGGTGCTGTACGTGGAGGACGCCGAGGGGCACGCGGTGGACGGCCCGCCCGGCGTCGAGACCGGTCCGCGGGACCTGGCGTACGTGTTCTACACCTCGGGCTCCACGGGCCGGCCCAAGGGCGTGCAGATCGAGCACGGCAACGTGCTGCACCTCCTGCAGTGGTACCGCGACTACTACCGCGTGGGCCCCAAGGACCGCGCCTCGCAGCTGGTGGCGCCGGGCTTCGACCCGACCCTGCTGGAGCAGTGGGGCAACCTCGCCGCCGGGGCGAGCCTGTGGTTCGTCCCCGACGAGCAGCTCGACGACCCCTACCTGCTCACCGAATGGATCGCGGCCAACCGCATCACCCTCGCCGTCGTCCCGGCGCCGCGGCTGGAGTCCGTGCTGGATCAGCCCGGCGTCTACAAGGGCGAACTGCGCTGCATGCTCACCGGCGCCGACGTGGTCCGCCGCAGGCTGCCCGCGGACGCCCCCTTCACGCTGGTCAACCACTACGGTCCGACCGAGACCACGGTGCTGACCACGGCGGCCGTGCTGCGCGAGCGCGGGGACGCCTCCGACGAACGGCTCCCGTCCATCGGCTCGGCCATCGCCGGGACCCGGACCTACGTGCTCGACGAGGACCGCCGTCCGGTCCCCGTCGGCGTGCCCGGAGAGCTGTACGTCGGGGGCCCGGGGGTGGCCCGCGGCTATCTCAACCGCCCGGAGCTGACCGCCGAGCGCTTCGTCCCCGACCCCTTCGCCCCGCAGGAGCGGCTGTACCGTACGGGCGACCTCGTACGGTGGCTGCCCGACGGCGAACTCGACTTCCTGGGGCGGCTGGACGCCCAGGTCAAGGTCCGCGGCTACCGCATCGAACCGGGCGAGGTGGAAAACGCCCTGGTGCGTCTGCCCGGCGTGGCCAAGGCCGCGGTGGTCGCCGACGCGGGCGGCTCCGGGTCCGCCGTGCTGACGGGATACGTGGTGCCGGACCCCGGCGGGGCACCCGACCCGGAAGAACTGCGGGACAGGCTCGGTGCCGACCTGCCCGAGTACATGGTCCCGTCGCACATCCTGGTGCTGGCCGCCTTCCCGGAAACCACCAGCGGCAAGATCGACCGCAACGCCCTGCCGAGGCCCTCGGCCCGGCCGGAGGGCCGGCACGCGTACACCGCGCCCCGCAACGCGGTGGAACGGGCCCTGGCCCGCATCTGGGAGCAGGTGCTGGACACCGAGCGGATCGGCGTCCTCGACGACCTGGCGGCTCTGGGGGCCAGCTCCGTCCTCACCCTGCAGACCGTCTCCCGGATCCGCGAGGACTTCGGTGTCACCGTCTCGGTGCGCGAGGTCTTCACCGCGCGGACCGTCTCCGAACTGGCCGGCGTGGTCCGTGCCAAGGCCCGCGCACAGCTGCGCCGCCCTGAGCCGGACGCCACTACTCGCACCAGCGCACGAGGGGAATGACATGCACGACCGGAACGCCGGCGCACCCGAGCCGGACGACTTCGACCACTGGGACGACGACGCCCTCGACGCGCTGCTGGAGCAGCGGCTCAACGACCGGACCGGGACGGAGACGGAAGCCGCCGCCATCCGGCCCGTCGACGACAGCCTGCCCGCCCCCCTGTCGTTCGGCCAGGAGCGGCTGTGGTTCCTCGACCGGTACGAGTCCGGAGGCATCGAGTACACCTCGTCCGTCGGGCTCTGCCTGCGCGGCGAGTTGGACACCGAGGCACTCGCCACCGCACTCGGCGGGCTCGTCGCCCGCCACGAGCCGCTGCGCACCACCTTCGCCGCCGTCGAGGGCCGGCCTCACCAGGTCGTACGCCCCGCGGCCCCGGTGGAACCGGAGACACAGGACCTCAGCGGCCTGCCGGCACAGGCCCGGCAGGCGCGGGTGGACGAGCTGTTGCGGGCCGAACTGAGCCGCCCCTTCGACCTCGTCGAGGGGCCGCTGCTGCGAGCCGTGCTGCTGCGGCTGGGTGCCGCCGAGCACACCCTGCTGCTCACCATGCACCACATAGCGGCCGACGGCTGGTCCAAGGGCGTGATCGCCCGCGAACTGGGTGAGCTCTACGCGGTCGCGCTGGAGGGCCGCGAGCACCGGCTGCCCGAGCTGCCGGTGCGCTACCGCGACTTCGCCGTCTGGCAGCGCGAGCAGCTGACCGACGCCCGGCGCGATTCCCAACTCGCCTTCTGGAAAGACGCGTTGGCCGGTGTGGAGCCGCTGGAACTGCCCACCGACCGGCCCCGGCCCGCCGTACGCACCACCAACGGGGCACTGGCCCCCTTCAGCGTCCCGGCCGAGGTGGCCCGGGGCCTGGCCGAGCTGGGGCAGTCGCACGGCGGCACGCTGTTCTCGGTGCTGGTGGCCGCCTCGCAGGTGCTGCTGGCGCGCTACTCCCGGCAGCGGGACATCGCGGTGGGCACCGTGACCATGGGCCGGGACCGCAGCGAACTGGAGCCGCTGGTCGGCTTCTTCGTCAACACCCTCGTCCTGCGCTCGGACGTGGACACCGACGTGCCCTTCACCGACTTCCTCGGACGGGTCACCGACACCGTCTGGGACGCCCTGGCCCACCAGGACATCCCCTTCGACCGGCTGGTGGACGCGCTGCGCATCGAGCGGGACCCCAGCCGCACCCCGCTGGTGCAGGCCGCGGTCGTCCTGCAGAACACCCCCGCCGGGGAGATCCTGCTGCCGGGACTGGAGGTGACGGAGTTCCGCCCGCCCTCCGTGTCCTCGATCTTCGACCTGACACTGGAGTTCGCCGAGACGGCGTCCGGGGAACTGACCGGCACCGTCGAGTACAACACCGACCTGTTCGACGCCGGGACCATGGCCCGCTTCACCGGGCACCTGGGCGTGCTGCTCGCCGGCATCGTGGCCGACCCGCACCGCCCGGTCGGCGACCTCCCCCTGCTGACCGCCGGTGAACTGCGCACCCTCACCCGCGAGTGGGGCGACAACCGCGTCCCGTACCCGGCCGACGCCACCGTGCACGGCCTGGTCGCCGCCCAGGCCCGGCGCAGCCCGGACGCGATCGCGGTCGGCGGGACGGCCGGGCTCACCTACCGCGAACTGGAGGAGCGCGCCAACCGGCTCGCCCACCATCTCATCGCCCAGGGCGCCCGGCCCGGCGCCCATGTCGCGGTCTGTCTGCCGCGCGGCGCGGACTTCTACCTGGCCCTGCTGGCCGTGCTCAAGGCGGGATGCGCCTATGTGCCGCTGGACCCGGACCATCCGGCCGAACGGCTGGCGTACATGCTGGACGACACCCGGGCGCCGGTATGCCTGACCGACCGGACCCTGGCCGGCCGGCTGCCCGCCGGCCGGACCCGTACCGTCCTGCTGGACGCGGAGGCCGACGCGATCGCCGCCCAACCGCAGGACACCCCCGAGGTGGCGGTCGGCCCGGGCGACATGGCGTACGTGCTGTACACCTCCGGCTCCACCGGCACCCCCAAGGGCGTCGTCGTCGAGCACCGGTCGATCGTCCGTCTGGTCAGCGGCGCCGACTACGCGCCGCTGCACCCGGACGATGTCGTGGCCCAGGCCGCGGACGTCACCTTCGACGCCGCCACCTTCGAGATCTGGGGTGCCCTGACCGCCGGCGCGCGGGTGGTGCCGCTGGACCGGGAGACCCTGCTGGACGCGCGGGCGCTGACCGAGGCCGTCGACCGGCTGGGCATCACCACCATGTGGCTGACCGCCGGGGTGTTCGACCAGGTGGCGGCCGTCGACCCGGCCGCGTTCGGCAAGCTGCGGAACCTGCTGTTCGGCGGGGACGCCGTCAACCCGCGCCGGGCGGCCCAGGTCCTCGCGACCGCACCGCCCGGCCGCCTGGTCAACGGCTACGGCCCCACCGAGACCACGACCTTCGCGACCTGGCACCACGTCCGCGAGGCCGACGGGACCACCCCGATCCCCATCGGCCGGCCCATCGTCAACACCTCGGTGTACGTCCTGGACGAGCGCCGGTCGCCCGTTCCCGTGGGAGTCCCCGGCGAGCTGTACGTCGGCGGCCCCGGCGTCGCCCGCGGCTATCTCAACCTTCCCGAGCTGACGCAGGAACGCTTCACCGCCGACCCCTTCTCCGACACCCCCGGAGCCCGCCTGTACCGCACCGGCGACCTGGTGCGCTGGCGGGCCGACGGCACCCTGGAGTTCCTGGGCCGCACCGACCACCAGGTCAAGGTGCGCGGCTACCGCATCGAGCCGGGCGAGATCGAGTCCGTGCTCGAACAGCACCCGGAGATCGCCGCGGCCGTGGCGCTGGTGCGCCAGGACGGCGACCGCAAGCAACTGGTCGGCTACGTACGGCGGTCCGGTGAAGAGGGCCCCGAGCCGGCCGAGCTGCGCGCCTTCGCCGAGGCACGCCTGCCCGGTTACCTGGTGCCCTCCGCCTTCGTGGTGCTCGCGGAGTTCCCCCTCACCGCCAGCGGCAAACTGGACCGGCGCGCCCTGCCCGAACCCGTCGCGCAGCACACCCCCGGCACCGGCCACACCGCCCCCGCCGACGAGGCCGAACGGGCCCTGGCCCGGGTGTGGTCCGAGGTGCTCGGCATCGAGGACGTGGGCACCCGCGACAACTTCTTCGACCTCGGCGGCGACTCCATCCTCAGCATCCAGGTCGTCGCCAAGGCCCGCCAGGCCGGCTGGGAGCTCACCTCCAAGGACGTCTTCGCCCGGCAGACCGTGGCGGAGCTGGCGCGGGCGGCCGTGCCGGTCACCGCCGCCGCCGACGCCGCCCCGGTCACCGGGGACGCCCCGCTCACCCCCGTCCAGCACTGGTTCTTCGCCCACCACACCCGCGCCCCCCACCACTTCAACCAGTCCGTGCTGCTCACCCTCGCCCCGGACGCCGACGAACGGGCACTGGCGGCGGCGCTGCGCGCCGTGGTCGCTCACCACGACGCGCTGCGGATGCGCTTCCCCGGCCAGGGGGCCGGCCTCCGGCAGGTCAACCTGCCCGTCGGCGAGGACATCGCCCTGGAACGGGTCGACCTGAGCCACCTGGACGCCGAAGAAAGGCCCCGCGCCAGGGCCACGCTGGCCGAACGGGCCCAGGCCGGGCTCAGCATCGAGGACGGCCCGCTGCTGCGTGCCCTGCTGTTCGCCGGGGCACCGGACGAGCCGTGCCACCTGTTCCTGACCGTCCACCACCTGGTCGTCGACGGGGTGTCCTGGCGGATCCTGCTGGAGGACCTGGAACGGGCCTTCACCCGGACGGCGGCCGGCCGGCCGGTGGATCTGGGCGCCAAGACCGTCTCCTTCCGCGACTGGGCCCGCCGCCTGGCCGCCCACACCGCGGCGGGCGGCTTCGACGCCGAGCTGGAACACTGGCGGGAGGTGGCCGCCCACCCGGCCGCGCCGTTGCCGGTCGACCGCGACGGCGGCAACACCATGGCCTCGGTGCGCCAGGTGCGCGCCGGGCTGGACGCCGAGGCGACCGACGCCCTGTTGCACAAGGTCCCGTCGGTCTACCGCACCCAGGTCAACGACATCCTGCTCACCGCGCTCGGCCAGACCCTGTGCCGGTGGACCGGCGACGAGCGGGTGGTCGTCGACCTGGAGGGGCACGGTCGCGAGGAGATCCTCGACGGCGTGGACGTCTCGCGGACCGTGGGATGGTTCACGTCGATCTTCCCCGTCCTGCTGACCGTCCCCGGCGGAACCGGGGCGGGCGAGCTGATCAAATCGACGAAGGAGAGCCTGCGGGCGGTTCCGCAGCGCGGCGTCGGCTACGGGGCGCTGCGTTACCTGACCGACGGCCGGGCCGCCCTGCCCGGGTGTTCCCCCGCCGTCAGCTTCAACTACCTGGGGCAGTGGCAGGACACCGGCGGCGACGGACTGTACGCGGCCCTCGCCTTCGACTTCGGCCGCGACCACAGCCCGCTGGAGGAGCGCCCGCACCTGCTGGACATCGTCGGCGAAGTACGCGGCGGCGAACTGGAGTTCACCCTCTACTACTCGCGTGACGTGCACGACGAGGCGACCGTGCGGGCCCTTGCCGACGGCCTGGTCGGCGCGGTGCGCACCCTGATCGAGCACTGTCTGCGCCCGGACACCGGCGGCGCCACCCCGTCCGACTTCCCGCTGGCCGGCCTCGACCAGGCCACGGTGGATCTGCTGGCAGGGGCCGGCACCCAGACCGAGGACATCTACCCGCTCACGCCCATGCAGAGCGGCATGCTCTTCCACGCGCTCACCGAACCGGACGGCGCCTACCTCGACCATGTCTCCTTCCTCCTCGAAGGCGCCGGCGACGCCGACGCGCTGAAGACGGCCTGGCAGCGGGTGGCCGAGGAGACCGAGGCCCTCCGCACCCACCTGGTGTGGGAAGGTGTCGAACGCCCCCTGCAGGTCGTACGGCGCGACACCCGGCTGGACGTCCGCATCCTGGATTGGCGCGGCCACGGACAGGACGAACGGACCCGGCTGCTCGGCGCGTTGACGGCCGAGGAGCGGCGCGCCGGCATGGACCTGTCCCGCGGTCCGCTGACCCGGGTGGTACTGGCCCGGGAGAGCGACAGCGCCGTACGCGTCGTGTGGACCTTCCACCACATCGTCCTCGACGGCTGGAGCACGTCCCGGATCCTCGGCGACGTCTTCGCCCGCTACCGCGCCCTCGTCGACGGCACGGCACCGCCTGAGGCCGTCCGGACCCGGCCCCCGTTCCGCGACTATGTGCGGTGGCTCGGTGGCCAGGACACCGCCCGCGCCGAGGAGCACTGGCACCGCGCGCTGGCCGGGCTGCACTCGCCCACCCCGCTGCCCTACGACCGCCGCCCCGCTCCGGGCCACCAGTCCGAGGCCGCCGAGCGGGTCCGTGTGGAGCTCGCACCCGAGCACTCCGCCGCACTCACCGAGTGCGCCCGCCGCCACCGGCTCACCCTCAACACCGTGGTCCAGGGAGCCTGGGCGCTGCTGCTGTCCCGCTACAGCGGCGAGGAGGACGTCTGCTTCGGCGCCACCGTCTCCGGGCGCCCGGCCGACCTCCCGGGCGTGGCGGAGATGGTCGGCAACTTCCTCAACACCCTGCCCGTACGCACCCGGGTGGCCAAGGACGACAACCTGCTGGCCTGGCTGCGGCGGCTGCAGGAGGAGCAGGTCGAGTCCCGGCGCTACGAGTACGCCTCGCTCCCTCAGATACAGGCCGCCTCGGAATTGCCGCGCGGCACCCGGCTCTTCGACAGCATCGTCGTCTTCGAGAACTACCCGGGCAACGAGGGGGCGGCGGCCGCGCACGGCCTGGCGGTCACCGGCGTCACCGCGGTGGACACCACCAGCTACCCGCTGGACCTGACCGCCTACCTCGACGGGGACCGGCTCGCCCTGCAACTCGCCTACGACCCCGCCCTGTTCGACCAGGACCGCGTGACACGGATGGCCGAGCACCTGGCAGGACTGCTGCGCGGCATGGCCCACGGCCCGGACCGGCCCGTGGCGGAGCTGCCCATGCTCTCCGAACGGGAGCGGAGCCGGCTGCTCGGCGACCTGAGCGGCTCCCCCCTCGCCTTCGACGAGGACAGCTGCCTGCACGACCTGATCGCCCGGCAGGCCCGGCGCACCCCGCAGTCCGAGGCGGTGGTCTACGGCGCGGCCTCGCTCACCTACGCCGAACTGGACGAGACGGCCGACCGGCTGGCGCAGGAGCTGGCGGCGCGCGGCGTGGGCCCGGACTCGGTGGTCGCCATCTGCGTGGAGCGCGGGCTGCACATGGTCGTGGCCCTGCTGGGGGTGCTCAAGGCCGGCGGCGCCTATCTGCCACTGGACCCGGCGCACCCCGCCGAGCGGCTGGAGTACGTGCTGACCGACAGCGCCGCCGAGCTGGTCCTCACCCAGTCCGCGGTGGCCGGCCGGCTGCCGGGTGACGTGCCGGTGCTCCGGCTGGACGAGGAGTGGCCGCGGATCGCCCGGCTCCCCGCACAAACCCCGCGGTCCGCGGTCACCCCCGACCACCTCGCGTACGTCATCTACACCTCCGGTTCCACCGGGCGGCCCAAGGGCGTCATGGTCGAGCACCGCGGTGTCGTGTGCGCCGCCGAGTCCTGGAAGCGGGTGTACCGGCTCGCGGACGCGCCGCCCGCCCGCCAGCTCAACGTCGCCAGCATGTCCTTCGACGTGTTCGTCTCCGACCTGGTGCACGCCCTGTGCCACGGCGGCACGCTGGTCATCGCGCCCGCCGAGGCCACCACCGACCCCGGGCAGCTACTGGACCTGATGCGCGGGGCCCGCGTCACCCACATGGAGACCGTGCCGTCGCTGGCCAACGCGCTGGTCGAGGAGGCCGAGCGCCGGGGCACCGGGCTGCCGCCGCTGCGCGTGCTCGCCGTCGGCTCCGACAACTGGCGGACACAGGACTGCCGACGGCTCCTGGCGCAGGTCGCCGAGGGCACCGAGGTCCTCAACTCCTACGGCGTCACCGAGGCCACCGTCGAGTCCTGTGCGTACCGCGTGCGTGCCGACCGGCTGCCGGACGGCCCCGGTGTGCCGGTCGGGCAGGCGATTCCCGGTGCCCGCACCTATGTGCTCGACGAGGCGCGGCAGCCCGTCCCGGCAGGTGTCGTGGGCGAGCTGTACCTCGGCGGCCCCGGCGTGGCCCGGGGCTATCTGAACCGGCCCGAGCTGACGGAGGAACGGTTCGTGCCCGACCCGTTCTCCCCCGACCCCGGAGCCCGGCTGTACCGCACGGGCGACCTGGTCCGCCGACGGGCCGACGGCGACATCGAGTTCGCCGGCCGGGCCGACGACCAGGTCAAGATCAGGGGCTTCCGGATCGAACTGGCCGAGGTCGAGGCCGCCATGCGGCGGCATCCCGCGGTGGCCGACGCGGTGGTCGCCGCACGGACCGACGGCGGAACCCCGGCCCGCCTGGCCGGCTATGCCGTGCCCGCGCCCGGGCAGTCGTTCGCCCCGGCGGAGCTGCGCGCCCACCTCGAGGACACACTGCCGAGGTACATGGTGCCCGCGGTGTTCGTCGAAATGGCCGCGCTGCCCCTGAACGCGAACGGCAAGGTCGACCGTCGCGCCCTGCCGGCCCCCGACGCGGAGGCGGCACGCGGCACCGGGCACGTGGCGCCACGCGACCCGGTGGAGGAGGCCCTCGCCGAGGTGTGGGCCGAGGTCCTGCGCGTCGACCGGGTGGGGGTCGAGGACAACTTCTTCGACCTCGGAGGCGACTCCATCTTGAGCATCCAAGTCGTGACCCGAGCACGGCAGAAGGGGATTACGTTGTCGTCCAAGGACTTGTTCGCCCACCAGACGGTCGCCGAGCTGGCGTTCGCGACGACCGCCGTCCAGGCGGCGGGGGAAGCCGCCGGCACCACGCGCGCCGAGCCCGTGGTGGGCCGGGTGCCGCTGACCCCGATCCAGCGCACCTTCTTCGACCGCCACTCGGCCGCACCCCACCACAGCGCCCTGTCGGTGCTCGTCACGCTGTCCGGGACACCGGACGGTGCCGCGCTGCGCCGCGCCCTCGACGCCCTGCTGGACCACCACGACCAACTGCGGGCCCGCTACAGCTCCTCGTACGGACGCTGGCAGCAGGAGGTGACACCGGCGGGCACCGGCTGGCCGCTGGAGGAACTGGACCTGTCCGGGCACGACGCGCCCGAGGAGGCCATGCACCAGGCCGCGGCACGCCTCCAGGCCGGCTTCGACCTCGCCGCCGGCCGCCCGGTCGGCGCGGCCCTCTTCCACCTGGGCCAAGGCCGCGCTTCCCGGCTTTTCCTGACGGCCCACCACCTCGTCGTCGACGCGGTGTCCTGGCAGCTGCTGCTCACCGACCTGGAGACCGCCTACGCGCAGGCGGCAGCGGGCGAGGCGGTGGACCTGGGGGAGAAGACCACGTCCTTCCGCGACTGGGCGCTGCGGCTGTCCGAACACACCGCGGCGGGAGGCTTCGACGACGAGCTCGACCACTGGGTGGCCACCGGCCGCCGGGCCGAACCGGACCTGCCGGTCGACCGCCGCGGCCGGGCGACGGTCGCCTCCGCGGGAGAGGTGCGGGTGTCCGTCGGTGAGGAGGACACCCGGGCGCTGCTGCACGACGTCCCGGCCACCTACCGCACCCAGGTCAACGACGTCCTGCTCACCGCGCTCGGCACCGCGCTGGCCGACTGGACCGGCAGGCGGAGCGTGCTGTTCGACCTGGAGGGCCACGGCCGCGAGGACCTCTTCGACGACGTCGACACCAGCCGTACGGCCGGCTGGTTCACCAGCGGCTTCCCCGTGGCTCTGACCCCGTCGGGCGAGGACTGGGGTGAGCGGCTGAAGTCGGTCAAGGAACAGCTGCGCGCGGTGCCGCGGCGCGGCATCGGCTACGGCGCGCTGCGCCACCTGAGCCCGGCCGGCTCGCCCGCCGAGATCCTTGCCGAGGCCCCCCGCGCGCAGATCTGCTTCAACTACCTCGGCCAGGCCGACGAGCCGGCGGCCGGCGGAGCACTGGTCCACGACGTCCGGCTGGGCTTCGGCACGGAGCAGGCACCCGAGGAGACCCTGGAGTACCTCCTCGACATCGTCGCCCAGGTCCGGGCCGGCCGGCTGGAGATCACCCTGTTCCACTCCGCGGACGTGCACGACACCGCGACCGTCGAGCGGTTCGGCGAGCGGTTCGCGGACGCCCTGCGCGGCATCGTCGCGCACTGTGCCCAGGCCGGGACGGGCGGCGCCACGCCCTCGGACTTCCCGCTGGCACGGGTGGACCAGCGGACGCTGGACCAGCTCGCCGAGCACGGCGGCCGCATCGACGACCTGTACCCGCTGACGCCCATGCAGAGCGGGCTGCTGTTCCACAGCCTCACCGAGGGCGAGGGCGAGGGCATCTACCTGGGCCACCTGTCCTTCGTCCTGGACGGCGTCGACGACCTGCCCGCCCTGGCCGAGGCCTGGCAGCGGCTGACCGACCGCAACCCGATCCTGCGCACCGCCGTCGTCTGGGAGAACGTGGACGACCCGCTGCAGGTGGTGCACCACGGCGTACGGATGCCGGTGGAGGTCAGGGACTGGACCGGCCTCACCGGGACCGAACGCGCCGAGCGCTTCGAGAAGCTGCTGGACGAGGAGCGGGCCCGCAGCATGGACCTGACGGTCGCGCCGCTGTCCCGGGTCACCCTGATCGCCGAGACGGAGCGCAGCGTCCGTACCGTGTGGACCTCGCACCATGTGCTGCTGGACGGCTGGAGCAGCGCGGATCTCCTGGCCGAGCTGCTGGAGCACTACCTGCGGGTGCGCGGCCTCAAGCAGGGCCCGCTGCCGGCCCGGCGGCCCTTCCGCGACTACGTGGCCTGGCTGGACCGCCAGGACCCGCGGGCGGCCGAGCGGCACTGGCGCCGGGTGCTGGAGGGCCACACCGAGCCGACCCCGCTGCCCGTCGACCACGACCTGCCGGGCACCGAGTGGACCGGCTCGCGGGCCCGGGTCTCCTTCCAGCTTCCCCAGGAGACCTCCGACCGGCTCGGCGAGCTGGTCAAGCGCCACCGGCTCACGGTCAACACGCTCGCGCAGGGCGCCTGGGCGCTGCTGCTGTCCCGCTATGCGGGGCGTACCGACGTGTGCTTCGGCTCGGCGGTGTCCGGGCGGCCCGCCGATCTGCCCGGCGTCGAGTCGATCGCCGGCATCTTCATCAACAACATCCCCGTACGCACCCGCGTGGAGGGCGGAAGGCGGCTGCTGGACTGGCTGGCCGGCCTGCAGCAGGAGCAGACCGAGGCACGCAGCTACGAGTTCGTGTCGCTGTCGCAGATCCGCGGCTGGGCGCAGGTACCGGCCGGCACCAGCCTGTACGACAGCTACATCGTGGTCGAGAACTATCCGTACGAGGGCGAGATGGGCGCCGAGTACGGGGTGAGCCTGCGCGACCCGCAGGCGCTGGAGTTCACCAACTTCCCGATGGTGCTGGCCGTGTTCCCGGCCGGACGACTGGCCTTCCGGCTCGCCTACGATCCCGTGCTGTTCGAACCGGAGACCGCCGAGCGCGTCATGTCCGACCTGCGCGCCCTGCTGGAAGAGATCGCCGAGGCCCCGGAGCGCACGGTCGCCCAGCTCGGTGAGCTCAGCGCCGAGCACCGGCGGGAGGTGCTCACCGCCCACCAGGGCCCGCGGGTCGAGTTCGACGACCGCCCGGTGCACCAGCTGTTCGCCGAGCAGGCGGCGCGCACCCCGGACGCCGTCGCCCTGGTGGACGGGAACAGCCGGCTCACCTTCGCCGAACTCGACGCCGCCGCCAACCGGCTGGCGCACCACCTGACCGAGCGGGGCGTCGGCTCCCAGACCCCGGTGGCGGTGCTCCTGGAGCGCGGCACGGACCTGATCACGACGCTCCTGGCCGTGCTCAAGGCGGGCGGCACCTACACCCCCGTCGACCCGTCGGTGCCCGCCGAGCGGTTGTCCATGCTGCTGGAGGACACCGCGGCCCCCGTCGTGGTGACCCACGGCCGGCTGCGCGAGCGGCTGCCCCAGGGCCGGGCCACCGTGGTGAGCCTGGACGAGGAGCGGGAGGGGATCGCGGCGCGGCCCGGCACCGCACCCGAGACCGCCGTCTCCCCGGACGCGGCGGCGTACATCATCCACACGTCCGGCTCGACCGGCCGCCCCAAGGGCGTGGTGGTCGAGCACCGGAGCCTGTCCAACCTGTTCGACAGCCACCGGCGTACGGTGTTCGGTCCCGTCCGGGCGACCGCGGCCGGCGGGGCACTGCGGGTGGCACACCTGGCCCCGGCGTCCTTCGACGCCTCGTGGAACCCCGTGCTGTGGATGGCCGACGGCAACGAGCTGTACATCGTCGACGACACCACCCGCCGGGACGTCCAGGCACTGGCCGACTACGTCGTCGACCACGGCATCGAGTTCCTGCAGACCACGCCGTCCTACGTCCAGCAGCTGGCCGGCACCGGTCTGCTGGAGCGGCCCGGGCTGCGGCTGCGCGGGCTGGCCCTGGGCGGTGAGCCGGTCGGCCAGGAGCTGTGGGACCGGCTGCGCGCCCACCCGGAGCTCGTGAGCTTCAACTTCTACGGCCCGACCGAGTGCACGGTGGACGCCGTGACCGCGCGGCTGGCCGACAGCGAGCGCCCGGTGATGGGCCGCCCGGTGCAGAACACCCGGGCCTACGTCCTGGACGAGGACCTCAACGTACTGCCGGTGGGCGCCCCCGGAGAACTGTGCCTGGCCGGTGCCGGGCTGGCCCGGGAGTACCTCGGCCGGCCCGAGCTGACCGCCGGTTCCTTCGTACGGGCCCCCTTCGGATCCGGTGAGCGCCTCTACCGCACCGGCGACCGGGTGCGCCGGCTGCCCGACGGGACGCTGGAGTTCCTGGGCCGCCTCGACCACCAGATCAAGCTGCGCGGCTACCGCATCGAGCCCGGCGAGATCGAGCACGCGCTGACCGGCCACCCGGCCGTCACGGAGGCGGTGGTCGCGGTACGCGGCGAAGCGGAGGCGGCGCGCCTGGCCGGATACGTCCGCGTGGCCGACCCGGCGTCCTTCGACGCCGAGGCGGTGACCGGCCACCTCGCCGAGCGGCTGCCGGACTACATGGTGCCGCCCGTGCTGGTGCCGCTGGCGGAGTTCCCGCTCACCCCCAACGGCAAGGTGGACCGCGAGGCACTGCTCCGGGCGGAGGCACCGCAGGCCGCCGACTGCGGGTTCGTGGAGCCGCGCACCGACACGGAGAAGGCGCTGGCGAAGATCTGGGCCGATGTCCTGGAGGTGGACCGGGTCGGCGCCCACGACAACTTCTTCACCCTCGGCGGGCACTCCATCCTCAGCCTGAAGACCCTCTCCCAGATCAAGCGGGCCTTCGGTGTCCGGCCCACGTTCCGGGAACTGCTCGACACCCCCACGCTCGCCGGATTCGCCGAGCTGATCGAGGAGGCGCTGCTGCGGGAGCTGGAGCGGGCCGCCGCCGAGGAAACCGCAGCGGACGCCGCTGCCGACGCGGAACGGAGGGCGTGAGACGTGTCCACATCGCGCGAAGACAGGATCGCGGCACTGCCCGCGCACCTGCGCGAGCAACTGCAGCGCCGCTTGGCCGGAGCGCCCGGGCAGGGCGATGACGGCGGGGTCACCGCGGACGGCACGGCCGGCGAACCGGCCATCGCGCCGGTGCCGCGAACCGGACCGCTGCCGATGTCCTTCTCCCAGCAACGCCTGTGGTTCCTGAGCGAGTTGGAGCCCGACGCGGTCGGCTACAACTCCTGCTTCGGACTGCGGCTGACCGGTGAGCTCGACGCCGGGGCACTGCGGAGCGCCCTCACCGGTGTGGTGCGGCGGCACGAGGCCCTGCGCACCACCTTCGACTCGGTCGACGGAAGGCCGGTGCAGATCCCGCACGACGCGTCCGAAGTCCCCTGCGAGCAGCTCGACCTGAGCCATCTCGTGGATCCCGGCCGGCAGGCCGAGCTGGACCGCGCGGTGTCGCGGGACCTGGCCCGGCCCTTCGACCTGCGCACCGGCCCCCTGCTGCGGGCCCTGCTGGTCCGCCTGGCGGAGCGGGAGCACATCCTCGTACTGACCCTGCACCACATCAACCACGACGGCTGGTCGCTGAGCATCTTCACCCGGGAGCTCGGCGAGCTGTACCGGGCCGGACGAGAGGGCCGGGCCGCCGCCCTGGCTCCGGTGCCGCTGCAGTACGCCGACTTCGCGGTGTGGCAGCGCGCCCAGCTGTCGCAGGCCTCGCTGGCACGGTCGCTGGACTACTGGAAGGGCCGGCTGACCGGTCTGACGCCGCTGGAACTGCCCGCCGACCGGCCCCGGCCCGCCGTACGGACCTCGGCGGGGGACGTGGAGTCCGTCGACGTACCGGCCGGGGTGGCCGACGGGCTGCGCGCGCTGTCCCGGCGGTGCGGGGCCACGCTGTTCATGACGCTGACCGCGGCCACCCAGGTGCTGCTGGCCCGCTGGACGGGGCAGTCCGACATCGCCGTCGGCACGCCTGTGGCCGGGCGCAAGCACCCCGGCCTGGAGGAGGTCATCGGCTTCTTCCTGAACACCCTGGTGCTCCGTGCCCAGGTCGAGCCCGGCATGCCGTTCGCCGCCCTTCTGGCGTCCACCCGCGAGTCCGTGCTGGACGCCTTCCAGCACGAGGACGTGCCCTTCGAGCAGGTGGTGGACGCGGTGCAGCCCGAGCGGGACGCGGGGCGGATGCCGTTGGCGCAGGTGCTGATCGTCCTGCAGAACGCCCCGGAAGCGCGCCTGGAGCTCAGCGGACTGGAGGTCGAGCAGTACCGGCTTCCCCAGGCCAGCACGGGCTTCGACCTGGTCCTGGGCTTCGAGGAGCGGTCCGACGGCTCGCTGGGCGTGGACGTGGAGTACAGCGGCGACCTGTTCGACGCCGCCACGGTGCGGCGGCTGTGCGGGCACCTCGTGACGCTGCTCGGCTCGATCGCGGCCACCCCCGACCGGCCGCTGGCGGAGCTGACGCTGCTCACCGATGACGAGCACCGGCGGCTGACCGCCGACTGGGCCCGTACCCCCGCACCGGACACCGACGACGTGTGCGTGCACGAACTGATCGCCCGGCGCGCGGCCGAGCACCCCGGGGTGGTCGCCGTGGAGTGCGGTGACCACCGGCTGACCTACGGCGAACTGGAGGAGAGGGCCGCGGAGCTGGCCCGGCGGCTGACCGCGTCGGGAGTTGCGGCCGGCTCTGTGGTGGGCATCTGCCTCGAGCGCGGCCCGGACCTGGTGGTGGCCACCCTCGCCGCCCTGAAGACGGGTTCCGCCTTCCTCCCGCTGAACGCCGCCTTCCCACCCGCCAGACGGGCACTGATGATCTCGGAGACCAAGGCGCCGGTCGTGCTGACCCAGCGCTCCCTGCTGGACGACTTCGCGGGCTCGGCCACCCGCGCGGTCGCCGTGGACGAGCCCTGGCCCGGCACCGGCACGGCCGCGCCCGCCATCGCCGAGCCGTGGGTGGAGCCGGAGGCGCTGGCGTACGTCATCTACACCTCCGGATCCACCGGTACCCCCAAGGGTGTGCTGCTCCGCCATCGCGGACTGGTCAACATGGTCACGGCCACCTCCCGCCGGTTCGGGCTCGGTGCGGGCAGCAGGGTGCTCCAGCTGTCCTCGCACAGCTTCGACGGCGCCGTGTGGGAGACCTTCGTCGCGCTCACCTCCGGCGCCACGCTGTGCCTGCCCGAACGCGGAGCCGACGCCATCGGCCCCGAACTGGTCACCCGTCTGGCCAAGGGCGGCCCGGTGCTGCTGAGTCTGCCGCCCGCGGCACTCGCGGCACTGGACCCGGCCGACCTCGCCGCCGGCTCCACCGTGCTGGCGGTCGGTGACCGCTGTCCGATCGAACTGGCCCGCGCCTGGTCGGGCCGGCACCGCTTCGTCAACGGTTACGGGCCCACCGAGACCACCGTCGGCGCGACCCTGTTCGAGGGCGAGATCCCCGCGGCGGCGGCCCGGCTGCCCATCGGGAAACCGATCCCGGGAGTGGAGGTCTACGTCCTGGACGAGGAGCTGCGGCCGGTGCCCGTCGGCGTGACCGGCGAGCTCTACATCGGCGGACGGGGGGTGGCCAAGGGCTACCTCGACCGCCCCGGCCTGACCGAGGAGCGCTTCGTACGCCATCCCTTCAGCGACAACCCCCGCGCCAGGCTGTACCGCACCGGTGACCTGGGCGCCTGGCTCCCCGGCGGGGACATCGACTTCCGGGGACGCACCGACGACCAGGTCAAGATCCGCGGGTTCAGGATCGAACTGGGCGAGATCGAGACCGTGTTGGCGCGGCTGCCCGGCGTGGACCAGGCGTGTGTCCTGGCACTGGCGCACGGCGGGCGCAAGCAACTGGTCGGCTATGTGGTGCCGGCCGCGGGCAGCGAACTCGACCCCGGACGGCTGTACGACGAACTGACCGCGCTGCTCCCGGAGTTCATGGTCCCGTCGGCCTTCGCCGTGCTGGACCGGCTGCCGCTGACCGCGCACGGCAAGGTGGACAGGCGTGCGCTGGCCGGCATGCCGGTGACCGCGCGGCAGGAGCACGTGGCACCGCGCACCGGACGGGAGGAGTCCCTGGCGGAGATCTTCCGCACCGTCCTGGGCGTGGAGCGGGTCGGCGTGCATGACGGCTTCTTCGACCTCGGCGGAGACTCCATCCTGTCCACACAGGTGGTCTCCCGTGCCCGGCAGGCCGGATGGGAGCTCACGGTCAAGGAACTCTTCCAGCTCAGGACAGTGGCCCGGCTCGCCGAAGTGATGCGCACCGCCGACACCGCCGGAGCGCCGCAGGACGAGCAGCCGGACACCGGGCCGGTGCCGCTGACCCCCGTGCAGCACTGGTTCTTCGACACCCATACCGTCAATCCGCACCACTTCAACCAGTCCGTCATGCTCGAACTCGCGTCGGACACCGACGCCGCCGCCCTGCGTGCCGCGCTCGAGGCCCTCGTCGGCCGCCACGACGCGCTGCGGCTGCGCTTCACCCGCGCCGACGGCCGGTGGCGGCAGGAGGTCACCGAGCACGCCGAGGGCCGCTGGCACTTCGCACGGCTCGACCTGTCCGGCATCCCGGACGAGGAGGTGTCCGGCCGCGTGGACGAGGCGGTGCTGGCCGCCCAGACGGGCCTGGACATCACCGAGGGGCCGCTGCTGCGCGCGGTGCTGTTCGACCTGGGCAGCGGCCGGGCACCCCGGCTCTTCCTCACGGTGCACCACCTGGCCGTGGACGGTGTCTCCTGGCGCGTCCTGCTGGACGACCTGCGGATCGCGTACGGGCAGCTGTCGGCCGGCAAGGACGCCGACCTCGGCCCGCGCAGCACATCCTTCGGGCAGTGGGCGCGACGCCTGGGCGAGTTCACGGCGGCGGGCGGCTTCGACGCCGAGGCCGAGCACTGGCGGGCCACCACGGCGAACGCCCCCGGGACCCCCGATCCGGGACGGGTCGCCGACGCCGGGGCGGTGCGGGAGCGGCTCGGCGCGGAGGAGACCGACGCGCTGTTGCGCCGGGTTCCCGGGAGGTACCGCGCGCGCATCAACGAGGTGCTGCTGGCCGCGCTCGGGCGGGCACTGACCGCCTGGACCGGTCAGGAGCGCACACTGATCGAGCTGGAGGGCCACGGCCGGGAGGACATCCTGGAGGGTGTCGACCTGTCCCGGACGGTCGGCTGGTTCACCGCCGCCCATCCGGTGCACCTGGCCGTGCCGGCCGACGCACCGATGCCCGTGGCGGTCCGCACGGTCAAGCGGCAGCTGCGCGCGGTGCCACAGCACGGCATCGGTTACGGCGCACTGCGCCATCTCGCCCCCGGCCGCACACCGCTGGAGCCGGTGCGGGCGCTCGTCGGCTTCAACTATCTGGGGCAGTTCGGCTCCGCGTTCACGGGCGACGAGCTGGTGGTGCGCCCCGTCCCGCACGGCGGCGCGGAGCACGAGCCCGCGGAGCGACGGGTGTACCCGCTGGACGTGGTGGGTTCGGTGGAGGACGGGCGGATGGAGTTCAGCTGCGCCTATCCCGTCGGCCGGTACACCGGGGAATCCGTCGCCGGGCTGCTGAGGGGCATGGTGGACGGCCTGCGCGAGCTGGTGCGCGAGACCGCCTGAACACCGTCGCGCGCGGCACACACCGTGTGCTCCTGCCTGCCCCACCATCGCCAGTCCACCCACGCCTGTTCAGGAGAGACATGACGCACCGAGCGCAGTCCACCGCGCCCGCCCGTGAGGCCCGTCGGCGCCGCTACCTCATGTGCCGTCCCACGTACTTCGACGTCACCTACCGCATCAATCCGTGGATGGACCCGGCCAAGCCGGTGGACACCGGCCTGGCCGTCGCCCAGTGGGAGAAGCTGCGGGCGCTGTATCTGGAGCTGGGGCACGAGGTGGAGCTGATCGACCCGCTCCCGGGATACCCCGACATGGTCTACGCGGCCAACGGCGCCACGGTGGTCGACGGCAAGGTCCTCGGTGCCCGTTTCCGCAACGCCGAGCGGTCCGCCGAGGGGCCGGCCCACCTCGCCTGGTTCGGGGACCACGGCTTCACCGAACTGCACGACCCCGCCCACATCAACGAGGGCGAGGGCGACTTCCTGGTGGCCGGGAGCCGGATACTGGCCGGCACCGGCTTTCGCAGCGCGCCCGAGTCGCACGCCGAGGCCCAGGAGTTCTTCGGCCGTCCCGTCATCGGCCTGGTGCTGACCGACGAGCGCTACTACCACCTGGACACCGCGCTCGCGGTGCTGTCCGACGACGAGGTGATGTACAACCCGCGGGCGTTCTCCCCGGGCAGCCGCGCCGTGCTGGAGCGGCTGTTCCCCGCCGCGGTGCAGGCCTCCCCGGAGGACGCGGCGGTCTTCGGGCTGAACGCCGTCAGCGACGGACGGTACGTGGTGCTGCCCGAGGCGGCCACCGGCCTGGCGCGGCAGCTGCGCGAGCGCGGCTTCGAGCCGATCGGCATCGACCTGAGCGAGCTCCTCAAGGGCGGCGGCAGCGTGAAGTGCTGCACCTTGGAGGTGCGCGAGCCCGCTGCCTGACGCCGTGGCGCCGAGGGCGGGACCGCCGGACCCGCCGCGCCCTTCCCGCCCTCACCCCGGCCTCCGTGCCTTCACCTTCCACCGACTGGAGACCCTTCGTGACCCAGCAGAACACCACGTCCGACCCGGGAACGTCCTTCGCCGGCGGCCGGGTGGTGACCGCCCCCGTGGACCCCGAGCCCTTCCTCCTGCGCATCGAGGCCACCGAGCCGGGGGTGCGCCTGGACCAGTGGATCAGCACCAACCGCGCGCGTCTGGGCGAGGAACTCCGGCGCCACGGCGCCCTGTTGTTCCGCGGCTTCGCGGTCGAGGACCCCGAGGACTTCGGGAGCGCCGCCCGTGCGTACTCGCCCGACCTGCTCGACTATCTGGAACGGGCGGCGCCGCGCACCGAGATCGCCGACAAGGTCTTCACCTCCACCGAGCTGGCCGCCGACCTGTGGATCGCCTTCCACCACGAGATGTCGTACTCCCACAACTGGCCGAGCGTCCTGTACTTCTACGGAGACCGCCCGTCCCCGCACGGCGGCGCCACCCCCGTGGCCAGCGAACGCGCGGTCTTCCCGAAGATCCCCGCGGAGATACGCGAGCGCTTCCAGCGCCACGGCGTCAGCTACGTGCGCAACTACAGCCCCGGGCTGGACATCCCCTGGCAGGACGTCTTCCAGACCACCGACCGGGCGGAGGTGGAGGCGTACTGCCGCGCCTCGCACACCGAGTTCACCTGGGTCGGCGACGACGGGCTGCGCACCCGCTCGGTCCGCCAGGCCGTGGCCCGGCATCCGCACACGGGCGAGACGGTGTGGTTCAACCACGCGCACATGTGGCACGTCTCCACCCTCCCCGACGAGGTGGCGGACTACCTCCTGGACGAGTACGGCCCGCAGGGGGTGCCCCGCAACGCGTTCTACGGCGACGGCACCCCCATCGAGGACGAGGCCGTGGAACTGATCGGCAACCTGTACAAGGAAGCCGCGGTGTCGCTGCCCTGGCAGCGTGGGGACGTCCTCGTGGTCGACAACTTCCTGGCCACCCACGCCCGGGAGCCGTTCACCGGCGACCGTCGCATCCTGGTGGCCATGTCCGACCTCCATGTGAGCCAGGACCTCTGAGGCGTGATGGTGCAGCGCACTGCACCTCCGTTCTGGGCATCCGCACCCGTGTGCGACGCGGCCCCCGCGAGGGACGATGAAGCCCGTCCGAAGACGCAGAGCAGAGGAGCCGCCGCGGTGGAAACGTTGGCAGCACGAGGGAGTACGGCCCGAGCGCGTCGACGTCCGGGTCCATGGGTGGCGCTGTCCCTGGCCGCCGTCTGTTCGCTGTCCCTTGGAGTGACCGCGTGCAAGCCCGAGGCCAAGACGGCGGACCGGGTCGAGGTGTGCGCCAAGGTGCTGGGACTGTCCTTCTTCAACCCGTTCCCCGACGACGCCGCCAAGGCCCGCAAGGACGTACGTGAGCGTGCGGACAAGCTCGACGAGCTTGCGAGGCAGGCTCCGGACGGCGACCTGCGCAAGGCCATCGAGTCCACCGCCCGATCACTGCGCCGGGCCGAGCCGAAGGACAGCGGGGCCCGAACCGTGCTGGGCTACCTCACCGAACAGAACGACCGGCTCAGGGAATTACGGAAGACCTGCACCGACTCCAAGAAATACTGACCCCTGGAATCACGGGTCGCAAAGCCCGGGTGGCGCGGGGCGAGTGAAACGCTCACCGCACACCCGGCCGGTCGCCGGGAATGGCACATTCCCCGTTGCATCCCCGCGCCCGGCTGACAGGGCGCCTCAGGACAATCCCCCGGTCTTGAGGCGCCCTTTGCCGTGCCCGGCCGTCCCCGCCCGCCGAAAACGAAAGAAGCCGCCCCCGGTATTTCCCGGTGACGCTTCGGGCGCTGCTGATCAGGCTCATTTCACGTCGCCTTAAAGACATGGTGGGCGTTGTTCCGCGGCGGCAGTCTGTAGGACATGACCGCACCGATCCCGTCTTCCGCAGGCCCGGCGTCCCGACCCGGCCGGCAGGCACGTCCGCGCCGGTACCTGATGTGCCGTCCCTCCTTCTTCGAGGTCACGTACTCGATCAACCCGTGGATGGACCCGGACAAGCCCGTGGACACCGAGTTGGCCGTCGCCCAGTGGGAGAGACTGCGGCGGCTGTACCTGGACCTCGGACACCGTGTGGACCTCATCGATCCTCTGCCGGGGCTGCCGGACATGGTGTACGCGGCCAACGGCGCCACGGTGGTCGACGGCAAAGTGCTCGGCGCGCACTTCCGTAACGCCGAGCGGGTTCCGGAAGGCCCGGCATACCTGGACTGGTTCCGTTCGAACGGATTCACGGAGCTGCACTATCCCGAACACGTCAACGAGGGCGAGGGAGACTTCCTCTGCACGGGCAGCTGGATTCTGGCGGGCACCGGCTTCAGGAGTTCCCCGGCCGGCCACGCGGAGGCCCAGGAATTCTTCGGACGCCCCGTCGTCAGCCTCCAGTTGACGGACCCCTCCTACTACCACCTGGACACGGCCCTCACGGTCCTGGACACGGACGAGATCGCCTACAACCCGGCCGCGTTCAGCCCGGGCAGCCTCGCGGTTCTGGAGGAACTCTTCCCCGACGCGGTGCTGGCCGGCCCCCAGGACGCCGCCGTCTTCGGGCTCAACGCGGTGAGCGACGGCCTGAACGTCGTACTGCCCGAGTCCGCCACGGGCCTCGCGGCCCAACTGCGGGAACGCGGCTTCCGGCCGGTCGGAGCCGACCTGTCCGAACTGCTCAAGGGCGGCGGCAGCGTCAAGTGCTGCACGCTCGAACTGCGTGAGCCCACCGCCTAGAGCCGGCAGCCACCGGCGGATCAGCGGTGGGGCTCCGGCCCCGACCGTCCGACCACGCCCCGTCCCAGGAGATCCAGGTACCGGATGAACGTGCTCGACGAAACCACCGCCCGGCTCCGTCGCGGCCAGTCGCCCGATCCGACCTTCCTCGCCGCCTTCCTCGACGCCGGGACGACGCGGCGGGACCGGGGGCGGGCATGACCGTTCTCGACCTCTTCGCCGCACAGGTCGCCCGTACCCCGGAGGCGACCGCCGTCGTCTCCGGCGCCCAGCGGCTCACCTTCGCCGAGCTGGACCGCCGTTCGGCCCGGCTCGCGCGGCGTCTGACCGGGCGAGGCGTCGGGCCGGAGACACTGGTGGGGCTGTGTGTGGACCGCGGCGTGCACATGGCCGTCGGTGTCCTCGCCGTACTGCGCTCCGGCGGGGCGTTCGTCCCTCTCGACCCGGCCTACCCGCACGATCGGCTGGCATGGATGACCGCCGACTCCGGCGTGCCGCTCGTCCTCACCACCGCTCCCCTCGCACGACGGCTGTTCAGCGGCGGGCCCGACGTGCTTTGTGTCGAGGAGGCGTCCGGGGAACCGGGCGAGCAGGACGGCTTCGACCGCGGCACCGTGGCGATCGGCCCGGACACCGCCGCCTACCTGATGTACACCTCCGGCTCGACGGGCACCCCCAAGGGCGTCGTGGTGGAGCACCGCAACCTGAGCGCCGTCCAGACGGCCTGGGAGGAACTCCACGGACTGAGCAGGGCCCGGCTGCGCTTCCTGTCGGTCAGCAGCCTCTCGGTCGACCTGTTCATGGCCGACCTGCTGCGTTCGGTCTTCGCCGGCGGCTCGATCGTCATCGCGCCCCGGGAGGCCGTCACCGACCCGGCGCTGCTGTTGCGCCTCCTGGACGAGACGGGCGGCGACGCCATGGAGCTGGTGCCGAGCCTCGCCAAGGCCCTGGCCCGGGAGGCGGCGGCCCGCCACCGTACCCTGCCGCCGCTCCGCCTCCTGTCGGTCGGCTCGGAGGCGTGGCTCGCCGAGGACTGCCGGGAGCTGCTGTCCCTGGTGCACCCGGACACCACCGTGGTCAACGCCTACGGGGCCACCGAGACGACCATCGACACCTGCGCGTACGTGCTGCGCGCCGGCCAGGTGCCGGACGGCCCCCTCGTGCCCCTGGGCACCCCGGTACCCGGAGCCGCCGTGCACGTCCTCGACGACCGTATGAGGCCGGTCCCCGACGGGCGGCCGGGCGAACTGTGGGTCGGCGGCGACGGCGTGGTCCGCGGCTACCACCGGCGCCCCCGCACCACCGCGGAGCGCTTCGTGCCGGACCCGGACACGCCCGGCCGCCGCCTCTACCGCACCGGGGACCTGGCCCGCCGACGGCCGGACGGCGTGCTGGAGTTCCTCGGCCGCCGGGACGAGCAGGTCAAGGTCCGGGGCTTCCGGGTGGAGACCGGAGAGGTCGAGAACGCGCTGGTGCGTCATCCCGGCGTGGCCGCCGCCGCGGTGACCGTGCGGGCCGGCCGCCTCGTGGGCCATGTGGTGCCGGCCGGGCCGGGACTGCCCGACCTCGCCGAGGTGCGCGCCGTCCTCGCCCGGCAGCTCCCGGACCACATGGTGCCCTCGGTGCTCGTTCCCCTCGACCGGCTGCCGGTGCTGCCGGGCGGCAAGGTGGACCGCGCGGCCCTGCCCGGGCCGTCGCGCCCCGACCCGGCGGACAGCGGGCACGGCACACCGCGCACCGACGCCGAACGCCTGCTCGCCGCCATCTGGGCGGACGTCCTCGGCGTGCCCGGCGTCGGCGTGCACGACGACTTCATCGCGCTGGGCGGCGACTCGGTGCTCGCCATGCAGGCCGTCGTCCGGGCACGCACCGCCCTGGGCGCCGACCTGCCCGTACGGGCCCTGTTCGACCACCGCACCGTGGCCGCCCTGGCCCGGGCCGCCGAGGACTTCCCGCCCCTGGGCACCGGCGGGCCGGACCACGGGATGGCGGGAGCCGCGGCGGGACGCCGCACCCTGCCCCTGGCCCCCACCCAGCACCGGCTCTGGTTCCTGCACGCCTACGCCCCCGGGCCGCAGTACACCACCGGCTGCGCCCTGCGCCTCACCGGCGACCTGGACCCCGGCGCCCTCGACGAGGCCCTCACCCGGCTCGTGGCCCGCCAGGAAGCGCTGCGCACGACCTTCGAGACCGCCGACGGCCGCGCCCTGCAGGTCGTGCACCCGCCGTTCCCCATGGCCGCCGAGCACACCGACCTCGCGGCCCTGCCGGAGCCGGGCCGCGAGCAGGAGGTGCAGCGGCTGCTGCGCGAAGAGGCGGGGCGCCTCTTCGACCTGGAGCGGGGACCGCTGCTGCGGGCCCGGCTGGTCCGGCTGTCCGACACCGAGCACGTACTCGTCCTGGCCGCCCACCACATCGTCACCGACGACTGGTCGTACGAGGTGATGGCCGCCGAACTGGGCGCGCACTACACGGCCGTGGCGACCGGCACCCCGGCGGACCTCCCGGCCCTGCCCGTCCGCTACGCCGACTACAGCGTCTGGCGACGGCGGGGACTCGCCGGCGGCCGTGACCGCGAGCTGCGCGAGCACTGGCGCGAGCGGCTCGCCGGAGTGATCCCCCTGGCGCTGCCGGCGGACCGGACGAGGACCACGACCGCCGCGGGCGCCGCCGACGTGGTCCGCACCCGCGTCCCGGGCGACGTGGCCGAACGGCTGCGACGGATCGGCCACGCACACGGCACCACCCTGTTCACCACCCTCCTCGCCGCCTGCCACACCTTCTTCGCCCGGCACACCGGGCAACGGGACGTCGCCCTGGGCACCGTGACCTCGGGCCGGGACCACGCCGCCCTCGACGACCTCGTCGGCTTCTTCGTCAACACCGTCGTGATACGGGCGACCGTGGACGAGGACCTGCCCTTCACCGCGCTGCTCGGCCGGGTCCGCGAGGCGGTGCTGGACGCGGTGGCCCACGACGAGCTGCCGTTCGACCGGCTCGTGGAGGACCTGGCACCGGTACGCGAGGCGGGCCGCACCCCGCTGGTCCCGGCCCTGGTGCTGATGCGCAACGCACCCGCACGAGAACGGCACTTCCACGGGCTGTCCGTCACCGAGACCGGCTTCCCCGCCGTCGGCGCCGCCTTCGAGCTCACCGTCGAGTTCCAGGACACCGGCGACGGCCTGGACACCGAACTCCGCTACGCCACGGACCTGTTCGACCGGGCAACCGCCGAGGCGATGGCCGCCCGGCTGACCACCCTGCTGGCCGCCGTGTCCGAGGACCCCGGACTCCGCCTGGCGCGGCTCGAACTGCTGCCCGGCGCCGAACGCGACCGGCTGCTGACGGACTGGAACGCCACCGGGGACCCCGTCACCGACGGCCTCGTCCACGAGACGATCGCCGCGCACGCCCGGCGCGCCCCCCACGCCACGGCCCTGACCGGCGACGGAACCGCGATCGACTATGCCGGGCTGGACAGCCGGGCCAACCGGCTCGCCCACCACCTGGCCGCGTGCGGCGCCGGCCCCGAGGACCTCGTCGGGCTGTGCCTGGACCGAGGCGCCGACCTCGTCGTCGCCGCGCTCGCCGTCCTCAGGACCGGCGCGGCGTTCGTCCCCCTGGACCCGGCCCAGCCCGCGGAACGGCTGGGCCGCATGGTCGCCGACGCCGCGCCGCGGGTGGTACTCGCCCACGAGCGCCACCTCCCCCTGCTCCCCGAAGACGCCGCCGTCGTCGTGGTGTGCGTGGACCGCGAGCCCGACAAGGCGGCCGTCGACCGCTGCCCGCCCACCCCGCCCGACGTGCCGGTGCACCCCGACAACCTCGCCTACGTGGTCTACACCTCGGGATCCACCGGCCGCCCCAAAGGCGTGGCGGTGCGGCACGCGGCGCTGTGCAACCTGGCCGCCGACAGCCGGCACTCCCTGGGGCTGCGCCCGGGCGCCCGCATGGCACAGCACCTCTCCTTCGGCTTCGACGGCGGCATCTGGCAGGTGCTCATGCCCCTGATGAACGGCGCGACCGTCTGCATGACCCCGCCGGGCGCGGCCGCCGACCCGGCCCGGCTGACCGAGCGGATCCGGCAGGACCGGGTCACCGTGCTCATGCTCCCGCCCGCGCTCCTCGGCCTCCTCGACCCCGCCGACCTGCCGGGACTCGAACGCGTCTGCTCCGCCGCGGACGTGTGTCCCCCCGGGACCGCCGCCGCCTGGCTGGCCACCCACCCCTTCGCCAACCTCTACGGGCCGACCGAGACGACCATGTGCTCGACGGCCCACCTGATGCCGCGCGGCCACGTCCCCGGGCCCCGCCGCCCGCTGCCCATCGGCGCACCCGTGCGCGGCGTGCGGCACTACGTCCTGGACGCGAGACTGCGCCCGGTGCCGACCGGGGTGACGGGCGAACTGCACATCGCCGGCGCCGGACTGGCCCGCGGCTACCACGGGCGCCCCGCGGACACCGCCGCACGGTTCGTGGCCGACCCCTGGGGCCGCCCCGGCGACCGCATGTACCGCACCGGCGACCTGGTGCGCCGGCGGTCCGACGGCACGTTGGAGTTCCTCGGCCGCGCGGACCACCAGGTGAAGATCCGCGGGTACCGCGTGGAACCCGCGGAGGCGACCGCGGCCCTGCTCCGGCACCCCGACGTCGCCGAGGCCGTCGTGACCACGCGCGACGACGGACCGGGGGACGGCCCACGGCTGGTCGCCCACATCGTCGCCCGCCCGGGCACCCGTGCCCCGGACGGCGCCGGGCTGCGCCGCTTCCTGGCCGGCCTGCTGCCGCCCTACCTGATCCCCTCGGCGTTCGTGCCGCTCGACGCCCTCCCGCTGAACGCCAGCGGGAAGGTGGACGGCGGGGCCCTGCCGGCCCCTGACGGGCGGCGGGACGCGGAAACCGCGTACGTCCCGCCGGGGACACCGCAGGAGGAGGCGCTCGCCGCTGTGTGGCAGGAGGTCCTGGAGACCGAACGCGTGGGCGTCGAGGACGACTTCTTTGCCCTCGGCGGCGACTCGATCACCAGCGTGCGGCTCGTCGCCCGGGCCCGCGCGGAGGGGTTCGCCTGCACCCCCGAGGACGTCTTCCTGCGCCGCACCGTCCGTGCGCTGGCCCGGACGTACACCGGCCGTCCGCCCGCCCGGCCCGCGACCTGCGCGCGGCCGGACACCGGCCCGGCCGAGCCGGCCGCCGCGACATACCCCCTCACCGCGCTGCAGGCCGGGCTGCTGTTCCACTCCCTGGCCGGTGACGGCAGCGACGTCTACGCCCGGCGGGTGGTCGTGACGATCACCGGAGTCACCGATCCGTACACCCTGGCCCGTGCCTGGCAGGAGGTCGTCGACCGTACGCCCGCCCTGCGCAGCCTGGTCGGCAGGGACGGCACCGGGCGGCACGTCCAGACCGTCCGCCCGGCCTTCACCGTTCCCGTGGCCCACCGCGACTGGCGGCACGTCCCCACCGGGGCGCGGGGCGCGCTGCTGGAGCGTCTGCTGGAGGAGGTCCGGGCCGAGGAGTGCGACCCCCGCCGCGACGTCCCGCTGCGGCTGGCCGTCGCCCGCCTGACCGACGACGAGGTCCAGGTGGTGTGGAGCTGCCACCACCTGTTCGTCGACGGCTGGAGCATCGCCGAGGTGCTGTCCGACGTCTTCACCGCGTACGCGGCACTGGCCCGCGACCGCGAGCCCGTCCTGCCGCCGCGCCGGCCCTTCGGGGACTACGTCCACTGGCTGGCCGCCCGCGACGACGCCGGTGACCGTGCCTTCTGGCGGGCCGCCCTGGAGGGCTTCCCCGGCCCGACGCCGCTGCCGTACGGGCGGACGCCCGCGGTCGGCCACCGCCCACGGCCCTCCGCCGCCCGCACGGTCACCCTCTCAGGGCCCGGACACCGCCGGCTGCGCGACGCCGCGCGCCGCCACGGCCTGACCGTCAACACCTTCGTCCAGGCGGCGTGGGCGCTGCTGCTGGCCCGGCACGGCGACACCGACGACGTGGTCTTCGGCGCCACCGTCTCCCACCGGAGCCCGGAGCTGGCCGGCGCGGAGTCCGTCATCGGGCTGCTGATCAACACCCTCCCGGTGCGGGTGCGCGTCGACGAGGACGCCCGGGTCCTGGACTGGCTGCGCACCCTGCAGGCCGAGCAGGCGCGGGCCCGGCAGCACGACGCGTTCCCGCTGCCGAACCAGGCGGCCAACGCCGGCCTGCCCCCGGGGACCAGCCTGTTCCACACCGCGGTCGCCTTCGACAACGTCCCCGTCGAGCCCGGCTCCGTCGCGTCGGACGGACTGCGGGTCACCGCCCTGGAGACCGGCAACTCCACCCACTACCCCCTGTCCCTCCTCGTCTACACCACCACTGACCTGGTCTTCGAGATGCGGTACGACCCCGGGCTGTACGACGAGGAGGACACGCTGCGGCTGGCCGGCCAGTTGCGCGGGCTGCTCACCGCCCTGGCCGCCGTACCCGACGGCCCGGTGTGCGACGTGGCCCTGCCTCCCGGACCGGACGGCGCCGCGACGCCCGGTGCGCCCGAACCCCGGTGCGCCCACGAGCTGTTCGCGGAGCAGGTGGCGCGGACCTCCGCCGCGACGGCCGTCGTCGGCACCGGGGGCGAGGTCACCTACGCGGAACTGGACGCGCGCACCGACGGGCTGGCCCGTCTCCTGCGGCAGCACGGGGTGGGGGCCGAGACCGTCGTCGGTGTCGCGGTGCCCCGCGGCCCCGGCCTGGCCGTCGCGGTCCTGGCGGTCCTCAAGGCCGGCGGCGTGTGCCTGCCGCTGGACCCGGCCCTGCCGGCCGCGCGCCTGGCCTGGATGCTGGTCGACGCGGGCGCGGCGGTCCTGGTCACCGGTGACGCCACCGTCCCGGCGTGGTGCCCCGCGGGACTCCCGGTCGTGGCCGTGGACGGGCAACCGCACCAGGAGCCCGGCCGAACAGCCCCCCGGCCCCGGATCCGGCCCGGCAACGCGGCGTACGTGATCTACACGTCGGGTTCGACGGGACGGCCGAAGGCCACGGCCGTGACCCACCAGGGCCTGACCGGGATGCTCGCCGGAGCGTGCGGCGCGGCCGGCCCAGGCCCCGGCGACCGGGTCCTGCAGTTCGCCTCGGTGAGTTTCGACGCGGCGTTCTGGGAGCTGTCCATGGCCCTGTTCACCGGGGCGGCGCTGGTCACCGTGCCGGCCGAGCGGCTGCTGCCCGGGCCGGAACTGGTCCGTACCGTCACCGAGTACGGCGTCACCCACGTCACGCTGCCCCCGGCCGTGCTCGCCGTCCTGCCCCCGGACGGCCTGCCCACCGGCCTCGTGCTCCACGTGGCGGGGGAGCGCTGCCCGGCGGAGGTCGCCGGCCGCTGGGCCGCCGGCCGGCGGATGTTCAACGCCTACGGGCCGACCGAGGCCACCGTGTGCGCCACCGTCAGCAGCCGCCTCGACGGCGACCGGGAGCCCCCGATCGGCTCCCCGGTCCCCGGCATGCGCGCCCTGGTGCTGGACCGCCGGCTGCGCCGGGTGCCGCCCGGCGTCCCCGGCGAACTCCACCTGGCCGGACCCGGCCTGGCCCGTGGCTACCCGGGCCGCCCCGCACTGACCGCCGGCCGGTTCGTCGCCTGTCCGTACGGGCCGCCCGGCAGCCGCATGTACCGCACCGGCGACGTGGTCGTCCGGGAGCCCGACGGCGCTCTGCGCTTCCTCGGCCGCAGTGACGACCAGGTCAAGGTGAGGGGGTTCCGCGTCGAGCCCGGAGAGGTGGAGGCGGTGCTCCGGGCGCACCCCGGTGTGGCGCAGGCCGCCGTGGTCGCCGTCGGGACGCAGCAGCGACGGCGGCTCACGGCCCGCATCGTGCCCGCGCCCGGCGGGCCCGTGCCCACGGCGGCGGCGATCCGCGCCCATCTGACGGACCGGCTGCCCGCACACCTGGTGCCCTCCGCCATCGGGCTCGTCGAGGCCCTGCCGCTCACCTCCCGCGGCAAGGTCGACCGGCAGGCGCTGGCAGCCGCCCCGGTGCCGCGCGAGGACACCGGCCCGGCCCCGCGCACCGCCGCCGAACGGGCCGTGGCCGCGCTCTGGGCCGACCTCCTGGACCGCGGCCCGCAGGAGATCGGGGCGCGCGAGAAGTTCTTCGAGGCCGGCGGCTCCTCACTGACGCTGCTGGAACTCGCGGGACGGCTGGGCGCCCTCGGCGGGACCGAGATCCCGGTGGCCGCCCTTCTGGACCGTCCGACGGTCGAGGCGATGGCCCGCCTCCTGGCGGAACGCACCGGGGGCCCGGCCGACGACGACGGAAACGACTACGTACTGTGAGGCGAGGCGACGACATGGGCGACAGGGCCGACGGGACCGGCACGGGCGGGACACGGCGGGAAGCGGTCGCGATCATCGGGGTGGCCTTCGCCCTGCCCGGGGCCGAAGACCTCGGCGCGCTGCACGAGAACCTGCGCACCGGGCAGGTCGCCTTCGGCGACCCCGGGCCGGAGCGGGTGCGCCACGCGGGCGGCGACCCCGCCGTGGCCTACGCGCCCTCCGCCTACCTCGACCGGATCGACCTCTTCGACCACCACTTCTTCGGACTGTCACGGCGCGAGGCGGACCTGATGGACCCGCACCAGCGCCTCGTCCTCCACCTGGTGCACCAGGCCGTCGAGCACGCCTGTTACGCCCCGGGTGCCCTGCGGGGCACCCGGACGGCGGTGGTGCTCAGCGCACCCGACCCGCGCTACGCGGACCTCCTGCACGACGACGACCCCCGGCAGATCCTCGGCACCCTGCCGTCCGCGATCTCCGCCCGCGTCGCCTACCTCCTCGACCTGACCGGCCCGGTCCTCGTCGTGGACACCGCGTGCAGCGGCAGCCTGGCCGCCCTCGCCGGCGCCGTCACCGAACTCCGCGAGGGCCGGGCCGACCTGGCCGTGGCCGGCGGCGTGAGCGTCCAGACGCTGCTGCGACCGCGGGCCGGGCACGACCCGCTGCCGGGCATCGAGTCGCCCGGCGGAGTGTGCCGCCCCTTCGACGCGGAGGCCGACGGCACGGCCGGGGGAGAGGGCGGCGGGATCGTCGTCCTCAAGCGGTTGTCCCAGGCCGTCGCCGACCACGACGTGATCCACGCCGTGGTGCGCGGTGTCGCCGTCAACCACAACGGCTACCGCGCCGCCAGCATGAGCGCCCCCAGCAAGGAGGCGCAGGCCGAGGTGATCGGCGCCGCCTGGCAGGACGCGGGCGTCCCCCTCGGCACCGCGGGGTACTTCGAGTGCCACGGCTCGGGCACGCCGCTCGGCGACATGATCGAGGCGGGGGGCTTGCGGATGGCCCTGGAGGCCGCCGGCGCACCCCGCGGGCCGTCCGGACAGCGCTGGATCGGGGCCGTCAAGGGCAACGTCGGGCACCTGGACCACGCCTCCGGTATGGCGGGCCTGTGCAAGGTGCTCGCCGGCCTGCGCCACGCCACGATCTACCCGACCGCCGGCTTCCGCACCCCCAACGCCGCGCTCGGTCCGCAGGGGCCGCTCCGCGTGGCCACCGAGCCACGGCCCTGGGACCCGCCGGGCGACGGCCTGCCGCGCCGGGCCGGGCTGAGCTCGTTCGGCCTGACCGGGACCAACGTGCACGTGGTCGTCGAGGAGGCACCCGACCGCCGGGGGGACGACGGACCGAGGCCCCGGGGCACCGAACTCGTCACGGTGTCCGCCGCCTCGGCCGCTGCCCTGGACCGCCGGGCGGAGCTCCTCGCCGGCTTCCTGGCCGGCACCGACCTGGACCTGGCCACGGTCGCCCACGCGCTCAACCGGGGGCGTGACGACCATCCGCACCGACGCGCGTTCACCGTGCCCGACGTGCCCGCCCTGCTGGCCGCGCTGCGCACCCCGGCCGGTCCGGAACACCCGGCATCCGCCGCACCGGTGGTCCTGCTGTTCTCCGGTGACGGCGACGTCGGGGCGGCCCCGGGCCAGGACCAGGCGTTCTGGCACCGGCTGCGGGACGAACTCCCCCCACTGGCGACGGCGGAGGACTCCTTCGGCGCACGGGCGGACCGTCCCGCCGGGGCCACAGAACTGATGGTGCGTCAGCTCGCCCTGTACCGGCTGGCCGAGTCGCTCGGCCTGGACACCGGTCGACTCGTGGGGGCCGGCCCGGGCAACCTCGCCGTACGGGTGGCCCGGGGCCGGACGGCCGCCGCGGACGCCCTGCGGGAGGCGGCCGGCACCCAGCTCAGCGACCACGTCGACGACCGGGGGCTGCGCCGTGCGGTCAAGGACTTCGTCCGCGACGGGGCGCTCCTCGTCGAACTGGGGCGGGACGGGGCCCTGACCCGAAGGATCCGGGACCTGGCCCCCGAGCTGACCGTCGTGCCGCTGATCGGCGGCACCGGTCGCGACGGCGTGCTGACGGCGCTCGCCGGGCTGTACGAGCGGGGCGCCGGGATCGACTGGGAGCGGTACTACGCGGGGCGCCGGATCCCGCGCGCCGAACTCCCCACCTACCCCTTCGAGTCCGTCTCCTGCTGGCACGCGGCGCCGGCCGCCACCCGGCCCGCCCGACAGGCCCCCGCGCCGGCCGTCTCCCCCCGGCCGGCGGCGGAGGACCCCGCCGATCTCGAACGGGCCGTCGCCGACCTGTGGTCCCGCGTCCTGAAGGACCCGGGCGTGGGACCGGGATCGGACTACTTCGACCTCGGGGGCAACTCCCTGGCGGGCATCACCCTCTTCAGGGAGGCCGGGGCGCGCTTCGGGGTCCGGCTCACCTTCGACGACCTCTACCGGCACCGCACCGTCCGTGAGATGGCCGCGCTGATCGGCCGTCGGCGCGCGGAGGAAGGGGCCTGGGCGGACGGGCCCGTCCCCGTCCTGCCCGCCGGGACCCGGATCCCGCTGTCGTACAACCAGGAACAGCTGTGGTACCTGGACAAGCTCGCGCCGCCCGGCCCGCTCTACAACATCCCCGGTGACATCCGCTACTCCGGCCCCCTGGACGTGGCCGCCCTGCGCGCGGCCCTGCACGACGTGGTGGCACGGCACGCCGTGCTGCGCACCCGGATCGAGGAGGAGCGCGGCGTTCCGTCCGTACGCCACGACGCCCCGTACCCCGACCTGGACGTCATCGACGTCAGCGCCCTGCCCGATCCGGAACACGAGGTCCGCGGCCTCGTACGGGCGCAGGCCCGGGCGCACTTCGACCTCGCGACCGGACCGCTGCTGCGCACCACGCTGGTCAAACAGGCCGAGGAGGACCACGTCTTCCTCGTCACCTGGCACCACATCGTCTTCGACGGCTGGTCGCCCGTGGTCTTCTTCCGTGACCTCGCCGCCTGTTACGCCGCGCGCAGGACCGGAGGAACCCCGAGCCTGCCGGAACTGCGCGTGGGGTACGGCGACTTCGCCGCCTGGCAGCGGTCCCGGCTCGACGGCGACCGGCTGGAGAACGGCCTGCGCTGGTGGCGCGGTCAGCTGGCCGGCCTGCGGCCCGCCGAACTCCCCCTCGACCGGCCCCGGCCGGCGGTCCAGTCCCACGCCGGTGACCTGCTGCGCTTCGAGCTCCCGCCGGAACAGGGCCGACGGCTGCGCGACTTCAGCGGGCGGGAGGGCGTGACGACCTTCGTCACCCTGCTCGCCGTGGTCGACGCCCTGCTGCACCTGTGGGCCGGCCAGGAGGACGTGGTGGTCGGCGCGGCCACCTCGGGCCGCTACCACCCGGACACCCACGACCTGATCGGCTACTTCAACAACGTGCTGCCGTTCCGCACCCGGGTCGAGGGCGCACTGACGTTCCGTGAACTCGTCCACCGCTGCGCGCGGACCGTCACCGGTGTGCTCGACCACGAGGAGGTTCCCTTCGGCAAGATTGTTTCCGACCTCCGGCCGAAGCGGGACCCCGCCCGGCACCCGCTGTACACCGTCGCCTACACCCACCAGAACACCGCCGCCCATTCCGAGGCGCTGGACGGGCTCACCGCCTCCCCGGGCAGCGGCACCTTCGGCGGCATCGCCCCCGGCACCTCCAAGGTCGACCTGACCATCGGCGTGAACGACGAGGACGGCGGCCCGATGGTCGGCTACCTGGAGTACGCCGTCGACCTGTTCGACCGCTCGACGATGCAGGAACTGGCACGCTCCTTCCAGGACCTGGTCGGCGCGGCCATGGCCGACCCCGACCGGAAGGTGGCCGACCTGGCTCCCGCGGCGCCGGCGGCCCCGGCCACCGCGGTGCTGCGGGGAGCCGAACGGCCGCTGCCGGCGGAGCCCGTGCACGCGGCCGTCGCGCGCCGGGCCGCCGAGGATCCCGACCGACCCGCGATCGTCGACGACCTCACGGGCGAGACCCACACCTACGCGGAGATCGACGCCCGGGCCGGCCGGCTCGCCCGGCGGCTCCACGCCGCCGGCACCCGGCCCGGGAGCACGGTCCCGGTCAAGGCCGCCCGCGGCGCCGAGCTCCTGGTGGGCTGGCTGGGCGTCCTCAGGGCCGGCGCCGCCTTCGTCCCGGTGGACCCCGCACTGCCGCAGGCGCGGGTCGCGGACATGCTGGGCCCGCTGGACTGCCCGGTCGTCGTCCTGGGCGAGGGCCTCGCGTCCCCCTGCCCGGGCGCCCGGGAGGTGCCGACCGGGCCGCGCGAGCCCGGCGGGCGGTCCGGGCGAGCCGACCCGCCCGCCGACCCGGGGCCCGACGAGCCCGCCTACGTCGCCTTCACCTCCGGCTCCACGGGCCGGCCGCACGGCTGCGAGGTCACACACCGCTCCCTGCTCAACCTGCTGACGTGGTACGGCACCCGAACCGGGCTGGGCCCCGCCGACCAGGTCGCGCAGACACTGCCCCCCAGCTTCGACGGCAGCGTCCTGGAGACCCTCGCGGCCCTGCTGCACGGCGCGACGCTCCATGTCCTGCACGACGCCCTGCTCAGTCCCGCCGCGCTGCTGCGATGGATGGCGGAACACCGGATCACGGTGACCTGTCTGCCCACCGCCCTCACCGACGTGGTGCTGCGCGAGTACCCCGTCGTACCGGACCTGGCGCTGCGGGTCCTGGCCACCGGCGGGGACCGGCTGCGCACCCGCCCGCCGGAGCACGTGCCCTTCCGCGTCCTCAATCTCTACGGACCCACGGAGTGCGCCGTGGTGGCGACCTGGTCCGAGGTGCTGCCGGGACCGGACACCGACCCGCCCGGCATCGGCGTGCCGATCGACAACACCGCCGCCTACGTGCTCGGACCGGACGGACGCCCCTGCGCGCGCGGCGAGGTGGGGGAGCTGTACCTGGGCGGTGCGGGCGTCGGCCGTGGCTACCACCGCCTGCCGGCCCGGACCGCGGCACGCTTCCTGCCGGACCCCTTCACGGCCCGTCCGGGCGCGCGCATGTACCGCACCGGCGACCTCGCGAGCCTGGCCGCGGACGGGACGCTCCGGTTCCACGGCCGCGCCGACGACCAGCTGGAGCTCCGCGGACACCGCGTCGAACCCGCGGAGATCGAACGCGTCCTGCTCGAACACCCGGCCGTACGCGAGGCCGTCGTCCTCCCCGGCCTCCCGGAGCACGACGGCGGGACCGTGCGCCTGACGGCACACGTCGCGGGTGACCGCCTCCCGGCGGACGCGGAGGTGACCGCCTGGGCGGCGGCCCGGCTGCCGGCCCCCATGGTGCCCGCTCGCGTCGTCGCCCACGACGGACGGCTCCCGAGGACAACCGGCGGAAAGACCGATCGCAAGGGGATGATGAGCATGCAGAACCGCACCGGACCGGCGGGAGAGGACCACTCGAAGGCGGCGGGGCCCGCGGGGAGCAGCGCGCAGGCCGAGCGGATCCTCGCCGGGATCTGGGCGGACGTCCTGCGCCGCGACGCCGTCGGCCCGTACGACGACTTCTTCGCGATCGGCGGTGACTCCGTGCTGAGCGTGGCCGTCGCCGCGCGGGCGGAGGCCGCGGGCCTGTCCCTGACCCCCCACGACGTCATCAGCCGGCCCGTGCTGCGCGACCTGGCGGCCGGCGCCCCGGCCGCCGGCCCCGACGCCGCCGCGCCCGTCCCCGCGCCGCCGGCCGCGGCGGACGACGGGCCGCTGCCGCTGACGCCGCTGATGCACGGCCTGCTGGACAACGCCCGCGACGGCGCCCGCGACTTCGTCGTCGCCGAGGTCCTCGAGACCGACCCGGCCGTCGGCGCTGAAGCGCTGCGGGCCGCCTTCGACCGCCTGCTGGAGCTGCACGAACCCCTGCGCTTCCGGTTCCGCCGCAACGCCATCGGCCGCCGGATCGAGTCCCTCGACGCGACGTCGCTGCCGGCCCCCCTGGACGTCAAGGTGCTGCCGGTACTGGACGAGGGCGCCGAACTCCCCGTGCTGGAGGCCGACAAGGAGGAACTCATCGCCGACATCGACCCCTTCCGGGGCTCGATGCTGCGGGCCCGGTTCTACGACCGAGGCCCCGGCCGCACCGGTCTGCTCACCCTGGTCGTCCACCACTTCGCCTACGACCACATCTCGGCGGTCCCCCTCCTGGAGGACCTCAACGCCGCGCTCCGCGAGCGGGCCGGGGCGCCCGCCGACCCCCGCGACCCCCGCGACCGCCGCGCCTGGCGGGCGTGGAGCCGGCACCTGACCGCCGTGGCGGACTCCGACGAGGTGGCGGGCGAGGCCGCGTACTGGACCGCGGTACTGCAGGGCGGCCGGGCCGCCGGCGGCCCGCAAGCCCGCCCCGGCGCCCCGGCACCGCGCCCCGGCGGCCCGCTGCTGGTGCGCCGGGCCCTCAGCGGGGACCGGGTGGCGCAGGCGCTGCGGGAGAGCGGTGCCGAGGGGCGCGAGGCGGCGCTGACGGCGGCCGCCTGCGCGTGGAGCCGCTGGACCGGCTGCTCCGACGCCTACCTGATGACGGTGGGCGAAGGGACGCCGAACACCCTGCGGCCGGCCCCACGGTCGCGTTCGGTCGGCTGGTTCACCCACGCCTTCCCTGTCCTCCTCCCGGCCGGCGCGCGGCACGCCGGCGAGGTCCTGCCCGAGGCCGCCCTGCGGCTGCGGGCGGTGCCCAACGACGGCGTCGGCTACGGGATCCTGCGCCGGCTGAGCCCCGCGGGGCCGGTCACCGACCGGCTGCGTGCCCTGCCCGAGCCGCAGGTCCTCGTCGAGCACACGGCGACCGGAGGCGACGCCCTGAAGGTCGGTGACGGGCCGGTGTGGATCCGCTCCGAACCGCTGGTCGTCCAGCACCGCTCGCTGCTGGCGTACGTGCCGTTCGCACTGTCCAGCATGATGATCGGCGAAGAGCTGGTGATCCACCTCGTGCACGACGGAACGACCCCCGCACAGCGGGTGGAGGAGCTGGCCGATCACCTCGTCGACGCGTTCACCGAACTCGCGGGGGAGCGCTGAGATGGGTGCGCCGCTGGCCGTCCGCTCCGCCGCCTGGCATCTGCCCACGACCCGGACCGCCATACGGGACCTCCCCGAACTCGCGGCCCTCTCCCCGGGGCAACGCGCGTCCCTCCTCGGCCTGGGCGTGGAGGCGGTGTGCGTCGACGACGAGTCGGACGGCACCTCTCTGGCCGTCGCGGCCTCCCACACGGCCCTGGACGGCGCCGGGCTCGGGCCCGACGACGTCGACGCGCTGATCGTGGTGGAGCCCCGGGCTCCCGGCAGACTCGTCGCCTCCGAGACGACCAGGCTCCAGGAGCGGCTGGGGGTACGGCACGCGCTCACCTTCGGGGTGGGCGGGCTGGGCTGCGTGTCCGTGTCCCCCGCGCTGTTCGCGGCGCGTGGGCTGCTCGCCGCCGACGAGGACGTGCGGCACGTCCTGGTGGCGCACGCCAGCAAACCGGCCACACCGGTGCGCTACCGCCACCCCGTGACGGTCAACGGGGACAGCGGCCAGGCCCTGGTGCTGTCCCGCACCGGCCCGGTCACGGTCGTCGACATGGTGCAGGAGTCCAACGGCGCCTACTGGGACCTCTTCCACGTCGTCTACCGGGACCGGCCCGACGACCAGTGGCGCGAGGAGTGCCGGGACCCGGCCGCCTACTCGTTCCGGCTGGCCGTCGAGTCCCGGAACCGGCTGCGGGACCTGCTGGGCCGGCTCCTGGAACGCAACGGGCTGGGACGCGGGGACGTGGCCGGGTTCGCCAGCCAGAACCTCTCGTCCGGCGGATTCGCCTTCATCGAGGACGCGCTGGACCTGGAAATCCTGCCCTCCTGCCGGCAGAACCTCAGGAAGTACGGCCACCTGGGCCCCAACGACATCCTCCTCAACCTGTATTCCGCCCTGGAGAGCAAGGAGATCTCCGACGGCGACCACGTCGTACTGATCAATGTGAGCCCGGTGGCGGCATGGAGCCTGCTGCTGGTGCGGGCCGGCGAGGAAGACGGGACCGACTACCTATGACCCCACAGGAGAAGAAGACCGTGACGACGGTGACGGACGAGATACTGGAATTCCTCGGCTCCGCCACGGGGGAGGAAGTCGGCCCCGACGACGACTACTTCGCCCGCGGACTGGTGGATTCGCTCTTCGCCCTGGAGCTCGTGACCTTCGTCGAGCAGAGGTTCGGCGTCGTCGTCGAGGTCGAGGACCTGCACCTGGACAATTTCCGGACCGCCGCGAGCATCGCCGGGTACGTCGGGCGCAAGACCTCGCCGGGGGGAACGCGGGTGACCGCGTGACGGCCGCCGCCCGGGCCGCCGCCTCGTTCGCCCGGTCCGTGCGCGACCGGGCGGCCGACTGGGACGCACGGGGCTCCCTTCCCGCGGACGTCCGCGGGGAACTGGCCGCCACCGGGCTGCTGGGCGTCGGCATCCCCGCCTCCCACGGCGGCCTCGGCGGCACCCCCGAGGACGTGGGCGAGGTGGCGGCACGGATCGGCGGCGTGTGCAGCGCGCTGCGCGGACTGCTCACCGTCCAGGACATGGTCGCCGCGGCCCTGCTGCGCTGGGGCACCCGGCAGCAGCGGGACCGCTGGGTGCCCCGGCTGGCCACCGGCGAGCGGTTCGCCGCGTTCGCCGCCACCGAGGAGGAGGCGGGCACCGAACTGGGCCACGTGCGCACGACCGTCGACGAGGACGGCGACCACGTGGTCGTGACCGGCCGCAAGAGGTGGGTCACCTTCGGGCAGAGCGCGGACGACGTCCTGGTCCTCGGCACGACGGGGGGCCGCCCGACCGCCGTGCTGGTCGACGGGGACCGTCCCGGCCTGACCCGCGAACCCGTGACCGGGCAACTGGGCATGCGCGCGGCCCACATCGCCCACCTGCGCTTCGACGGGGTCCGGGTGCCCCGCGACAACGTCGTCGCCCGCCCCGGGCTCGGCCTGTCGCACGTCGTGGCCACCGCCCTCGACCACGGGCGCTTCACCGTCGCCTGGGGATGCGTCGGCATGGCCGAGACCTGCCTGGAGACCACCGCCACCCATGCGGTCGCACGCCGTCAGGGCGGTGTACGCCTCGCCGAGCACGAGCTGATCCGCGCGCAACTGGCCCGCTGCGCCGTGGAGACCGAGGCGGCCCGGCAGCTGTGCCTGCGCGCCGCCCGGTTGCGCGAGGAGCGGTCGCCGGAGGCGGTGGCCGCCACCATCGTCGCCAAGTACGCGGCGGCGCGGGCCGCGGGCTCGGCCGGTCAGGGAGCGGTCAGCACCCTGGGCTCGGCGGGGTGCGCCCCGGACAGCACCGCCGGGCGGTTCTTCCGGGACGCCAAGGTGATGGAGATCATCGAGGGCTCCGCTCACGTGGCCGAACTGCACATCGCCGACAGGCTCCTGCGCCGGTACGGCTTCCGCCCCGGGGCCGCACCGGGGAACCAGACAGAGGAGGACACCCGATGACCGCCGAGCAGCCGGCTCCCACCGTCAAGTGCCTGGTGTGGGACCTCGACGACACCCTGTGGGACGGTACGGTGCTGGAGGGCGACGGAGCGGACCCCCGCCCCGCCGCCGTTGAGGCCCTGCGCACCCTGGACCGGCGGGGCGTCCTGCACGCCGTCGCCAGCCGGGGTGACCATGACACCGCCCGCGCTCACCTGGCCCGGCACGGCCTGGAGGAACTGTTCACCGTCCTCGACATCGGCTGGGGCGACAAGTCGGAAGCGGTGCGCCGCATCGCCGACACCCTCGGCATCGCACTCGACACCGTGGCGTTCATCGACAACGACCCCGTCGAACGGGCGGAGGTGGCCGCGGCACTGCCCCTGGTGCGGTGCTACGCGGCGCAGGACGCCGGCCGGCTCACCGGACTGCCGGAGTTCCAGGTGGCCTTCCCCACCCGGGAGGCCGGGGAGCGCCGTCTGCTGTACCGCAGCGAGTGGCTGCGCCGGCGCGCCCAGCAGGAACACACCGGCGCCCCCGCCGCGTTCCTGGCCTCCCTGGGCCTCGTGCTCACCGTCCGCCGCGCCGCGGAGGCCGACCTGCACCGCGCCCGCGAGCTGACGGTCCGCACGCACCAGCTCAACACCACCGGGCGCACCTACGACCTGGAGGAACTGCGGACCCTGTGCGGGTCGTCCCGGCACGAGGTGCTGGTCGCCGACCTGGAGGATCGTTTCGGCTCCTACGGCACCATCGGGCTCGCCCTCGTGGAGCACGAGGGGGACACCAGTGTGCTCAAGCTCCTGCTGCTGTCCTGCCGGGTGATGTCACGCGGGGTCGGTCCCGCCTTCCTCGGGCATGTGGTCCGTGAGACGCTCGCCGCCGGGCGCCGTCCCGCCGCGGAGTTCGTCCCCACCGACGTCAACCGCGTGATGCTGGTGAACCTCCGGTTCGGGGGGTTCGAGGTGGCCGAGCAGACGGACGGGCGGCTCCTGCTGCGCTACGCGGGCCAGGAGCCGCCGGCCGCCGGGGACGGGCCGGTGCGGGTCGTCGTCGAAGAGGCCCGGCGCCTCACGGTGGGCGTCGTCGGAGCGGGCACGATGGGCACCGGGATCGCTCAGTGCGCCTCCGAGGCGGGATTCGGCGTCGTGGTCGTGGACCGCGACCCGCAGGCGCTGACCGCCGGCCCGCAGCGGATACGCGACGGCGTCCGCCTGGCCCGCCTGCTGCGCGGCCCCCGCAGGGCGGACGGTCCGGAGCCCGGACCGGTGCGCTGGAGCGAGGCCCTCGACGAACTGTCCGGCGCCGATGTCGTCATCGAGTGCGTACGGGAGAACATTCCCGTCAAGGAGGCCCTGTTCCGTGAGCTCGACGGCATCTGCCCGCCCGGGACCGTCTTCGCCACCTGCACCTCCGCCGTCCCCGTGGCCCGGCTGGCCGCCGTCACCCGCCGTCCCGGCCGTGTCATCGGCACGCACTTCATGAACCCGGCGCACATCAAGGACACGGTCGAGGTGATCAGGGGCGCGCAGACCGCCGAGGACACCCTCCGCCGGACCCTGGACCTGCTCTCCGCCCTGGGCAAGAAGGCGATCGTGGTGCAGGACGCACCCGGTTTCGTCTCCAACCGGGTCCTGATGGCCACGATCAACGACGCGGCGACCGTCCTTCAGGAGGGCACGGCGGACGCCGAGACGGTGGACCGCGTCTTCCAGGAGTGTTTCGGGCACGCGATGGGACCACTGCGCACCGCGGACCTGATCGGACTCGACACCGTGCTGGACTCCCTGCACGTGCTGCTCGAGTGCACGAAGGACCAACGGTATACGCCCTGCACCCTTCTGGCGGACCTGGTACGGCAAGGCCATGTGGGACGGAAGGGCGGGCGTGGCTTCCATTCCTACGTCCGGTGACGGGCGCCTCCCGCTCCCGCCCGGCCGCTCAGACAGTGAGTGCCACGTTGATGCAAATGCCCACGATGATGATGAGGCCGACCACCCAGGGCCACAGGGGGCGCTCCTTCGAAGGCTTCCAGCTGGGGGTTTGAGACATGTCGATTCCCGTTCCTTGCGAGGTGAACCACTGTGAGCGGACGCGTTCCCGCGGCCCGCCCAGCGAACCTAACTCCGCCGGTCCCCCGGGGCAGGAGAGCCAACTGCAGTCTTCGGGTGCAGAAGACTGCCCCCCGGGCGTCCCCCGCGATGGGCGCGGTGCTCCTTCCCGGCGGCCCGGGCTCCGGCCCGCCTGCGTTGTTTCGCCCCGGCTTAAAGGCATGGTGGCCGGCCTCGGCGGACGGCAGTCTGAGGTCAGACCTCCTCGGACAAGAGGCGGCGGGCGCCCGGCCCTGCCGCGTTTCGGCCCCGGAACGAAAGGACTCCCTCGTGCAGAACCCCTTCGACGATCCCGACGGCCGCTTCCTGGTCCTCGTCAATGACGAGAACCAGCACTCCCTGTGGCCCTCGTTCGCGGAGGTGCCCGCGGGCTGGCAGGTCGCCCACCCCGAGGACACCCACCAGCGCTGTCTCGACTACGTCGAGGAACACTGGACCGACATGCGCCCGAGGAGCCTGGTGGAGGCGATGGAGGGGCAGCCGCGGGCCCGTTCCTGACGGGCTGGTCTCACTTCCGGTCACCGGCCGGGCGGTCCCCGAATCCGAGCCGCCCTGTCACGGCGAGGAACGCGACGAACCCCCCCATGACCACCCACCCCGGCCAGCCGAACAAGCCCATGGTCAGCGGGTCCGGTTCGGCATCCGGCGCGGCGAGGACACCGACCATGCCCACGCTGACCGTGCTCACGAAGGCATGGCCGAGGACGGATGGCAGGATCGAGCCCGAGCGGATCCGGAGCCACGCGAAGACCGGCACCCCCAGCACGCAGCTGATCACCATGGCGGGCACGGCCACGTACCAGGGGCGGCCGGGGTACTGCCCGCCCATCAGCAGCGTGGGCACGTGCCAGAGCGCGAAGGCGGCGCCGGTAGCGGCGTACGCCCTCACCAGGTTCCGGGGTTCACCGGAGCGGGCCAGGCGGGGGAAGAGGTACCCCTGCCAGCCCAGTTCCTCGCCGGCGAACTGGGGGAGGGAGACGAGCAGGGTCACCGTGACCCGGGCCGCCCACGCGCCCAAGCGGTCCCCGTCGAGCTCACCGAAGGGGTAGGTCCCGGTGACCGTGCCCAGGCCGAGGGCCGCGAGGGTCAGCCCCGCCGGTACGGCGAGGGCCGTCAGACAGGCCCGCAGTGCCCGGCCCAGGGGGCGCGGCAGACGCAGGGCCAGGGCCTGCCGCAGCGGGCGGGAAGGCTCGACGTACCGGATGACGAGGACGGCGGCCAGGGCGGGCGCGAACATGGCGACGCCGATGCACGCCTGGGCGAGCCCGTCCGGTCCGGATCGGCCGTCGCTGCGCTCGTAGCCTCTGGCCAGCAGCGGGGACATGGCCGCCCACATCCCCGCGTAGGCGATCGCCAGGAAGACGAACGGGCCGGAGCCGTGAGCCGGGCGGCCGTACGCGGAATGAGCTCTCATGCCGGCGACACTAGGGCCCGCACGGCCGCGGGTGAATCCGGCCCACTCCCCTTTGGGAGGTGGAGTGGTCTGCACTCCCGCACCGGCCCGCATGCCGCCGCACCCCGTCGCGACCCGCGTCCACTCGCCTCGGACAGGGGGCGGCGGCATCCGGGGGTCAGATGTCCCGGAAGGTCTCGATCTGCGCCCCGACCGAGTTCAGCCGCTCGGCGAGATCCTCGTAACCCCGGTTGATGACGTACACGTTGCGCAGGACCGAGGTGCCCTCCGCCGCCATCATCGCCAGCAGGACGACCACGGCGGGACGCAGGGCGGGCGGGCACATCATCTCGGCCGCACGCCAGCGGGTCGGCCCCTCGACCAGCACCCGGTGCGGGTCGAGGAGTTGGAGCCGGCCGCCGAGGCGGTTGAGGTCCGTGAGGTAGATGGCGCGGTTGTCGTAGACCCAGTCGTGGATGAGGCTCTGGCCCTGCGCGACCGCCGCGATGGCCGCGAAGAACGGGACGTTGTCGATGTTCAGGCCCGGGAACGGCATCGGGTGGATCTTGTCGATCGGTGCCTCCAGCTTGGAGGGCCGCACGGTCAGGTCCACCAGCCGCGTACGGCCGTTGTCCGCGAAGTACTCGGGGCTGCGGTCGTGGTCGAGGCCCATCTCCTCCAGGACCGCCAGCTCGATCTCCAGGAACTCGATCGGCACCCGGCGCACCGTCAGCTCCGACTCGGTCACCACGGCGGCGGCCAGCAGGCTCATCGCCTCGACCGGGTCCTCGGAGGGGGAGTAGTCGACGTCGACGTCGATGTTCGGCACGCCGTGCACGGTGAGCGTGGTGGTGCCGATGCCCTCGACCTTGACACCGAGGGCCTCCAGGAAGAAGCACAGGTCCTGGACCATGTAGTTGGAGGAGGCGTTGCGGATGACCGTCACGCCGTCGTGCCGGGCGGCGGCCAGCAGCGCGTTCTCGGTCACGGTGTCGCCGCGCTCGGTCAGCACGATCGGGCGGTCGGGGCGGACCGTGCGGTCGACCCGGGCGTGGTACTGGCCCTCGGTGGCCGCGATGTCCAGGCCGAACCGGCGCAGCGCGATCATGTGCGGCTCGATGGTCCGCGTCCCCAGGTCGCAGCCGCCCGCGTACGGCAGCTTGAAGTGGTCCATGCGGTGCAGCAGCGGGCCGAGGAACATGATGATGGAGCGGGTGCGCACGGCGGCGTCCGCGTCGATCGCCGCCATCTCCAGCTCGGCGGGCGGCACCAGCTCCAGGTCGACGCCGTCGTTGATCCAGCGGGTGCGCACACCGATGGAGTTCAGCACCTCCAGAAGGCGGTACACCTCCTCGATCCGCGCGACCCGGCGCAGCACCGTGCGGCCCTTGTTGAGCAGCGAGGCGCACAGCAGCGCCACACAGGCGTTCTTGCTGGTCTTCACGTCGATGGCACCGGACAGCCGGCGGCCGCCGACGACGCGCAGGTGCATCGGACCCGCGTACCCCAGCGACACGATCTCGCTGTCCAGGGCTTCACCGATTCGGGCGATCATCTCAAGGCTGATGTTCTGGTTCCCGCGCTCGATGCGGTTGACCGCGCTCTGGCTGGTGCCGAGCGCCTCCGCCAGCTGCGTCTGTGTCCAGCCTCGGTGTTGCCGGGCGTCACGGATGAGCTTGCCGATGCGTACGAGGTAGTCGTCTGCCATGGGGTTGAGGTTATCTCAGATATGAGATGGCGCCTGTTGGGGGGTCCGTTCGGGTGACACGCGTGACGGTCCGTCATCGCCGCCTGGCGCGGCGGCAGCCCGCCATCCGGAAAGTTCTGGGCAAATCGGTCGATGTCGCATGACGCTCGGTTACCCGCGCAACCCCGGCCCACGCGTGTCCCTCTCAGTCCGCGAAGGGGGATACACATGGGGATACACATGAGGACCAGGATGCGCCGCCGCCTCGTCGCCGCGCTGCTCGTCGGCTGCTGCTCGCTCGTCTCCTGCGGTACGCGGCACGCGGACGCGGCGCGGGGCGGTTCACCGGCACCGCGGGCGACCGTGGCCGACAGGACCTGTGACATCGAGGAACAGGATCCGCAGACCACGGACGACGACCAGGGGCTTCCGGACACGACGTCCGACGACCAGGGGCTGCCCGACGTGACGTCCGACGACCAGGACGACCAGGGGCTCCCGGACACCACCACCGACGACCAGGGCGGCCAGGACCTCCCGGACACCACCACCGACGACCAGGGCGGCCAGGACCTCCCCGACACCACCAGCGACGACCAGGGGCCGCCCGTGGACGACACCACGGAGGACGGCGCGGGCGTGCCGGGGGCCGGTCCGCACCGCTGGTTCCCGATGGCGCGCGAATTCCGCACGTACCTGACGACGAGCGCCCCGAAGGCGGACGCCGCCATCGCCGCCCATGTCACAAGGGTCTGCGTCCGCACACCCGACGACAGCGGTCGCACGGAGGCCGATGTGTGGGTCGACTACGGCGTGTGGCAGGACGTAGAGCTGCGCAACGCCGCCAAGGCGTTCGCCCACTGGCGTCGGTCTGTGTACGGCGACCACGGTCACGTGACCGCCCTGGCCCCGGCCAAGATGACCACCGATCTGAGCTGGTAGCCGCCGCTGAAGCCGGCCCGCGGTGCGCGCCGGGCCGGGTTGGGCATGACCATCCAGCGCCCATGTACTAGAGTTATCTCGACATCGAGATATCTGCCGAGGCGCACCGTAGCCGCCACTCCAGTAAGGCTTGCCTAACTTAGCCTGACCTCACCGGATCGGCCAACCTGGCGTGGCGGCACGATTGACGGTGGTACGCGCACATCAATGAAGGAGACTGTCGTGTCGGCGAACAGCTTCGACGCCCGCAGCACGCTGCAGGTGGGCGACGAGTCGTACGAGATCTTCCGGCTGGACAAGGTGGAGGGCTCGGCCCGCCTGCCGTACAGCCTCAAGGTCCTGCTGGAGAACCTGCTCCGCACGGAGGACGGCGCGAACATCACCGCCGACCACATCCGCGCGCTCGGCACCTGGGACTCCCAGGCCCAGCCCAGCCAGGAGATCCAGTTCACGCCGGCCCGCGTGATCATGCAGGACTTCACCGGCGTGCCCTGCGTCGTGGACCTCGCGACCATGCGTGAGGCCGTGAAGGAGCTCGGCGGCGACCCCGCCAAGATCAACCCCCTGGCCCCGGCCGAGCTGGTCATCGACCACTCCGTCATCGCCGACAAGTTCGGCACCAACGACGCCTTCAAGCAGAACGTCGAGCTGGAGTACGGCCGCAACAAGGAGCGCTACCAGTTCCTGCGCTGGGGCCAGACCGCCTTCGACGAGTTCAAGGTCGTCCCCCCGGGCACCGGCATCGTCCACCAGGTGAACATCGAGCACCTGGCCCGTGTCGTGATGGTCCGCGACGGCAAGGCCTACCCGGACACCCTGGTCGGCACCGACTCGCACACCACCATGGTCAACGGCCTCGGCGTCCTCGGCTGGGGCGTCGGCGGCATCGAGGCCGAGGCCGCCATGCTCGGCCAGCCGGTCTCCATGCTCATCCCGCGCGTCGTCGGCTTCAAGCTCACCGGCGAGCTGCAGCCCGGCACCACCGCCACCGACCTCGTGCTCACCATCACCGAGATGCTCCGCAAGCACGGTGTGGTCGGCAAGTTCGTCGAGTTCTACGGCGAGGGCGTCGCCGCCACGAGCCTCGCCAACCGCGCCACCATCGGCAACATGTCCCCCGAGTTCGGCTCCACCGCCGCGATCTTCCCGATCGACGACGAGACCCTGAACTACCTGCGCCTGACCGGCCGCTCCGCCCAGCAGGTCGCCCTCGTCGAGGCCTACGCCAAGCAGCAGGGCCTCTGGCTGGACCCGAAGGCCGAGCCGGACTTCTCCGAGAAGCTCGAGCTGGACCTCTCCACGGTCGTCCCCTCCATCGCCGGCCCCAAGCGCCCGCAGGACCGCATCGTCCTCGCCGAGGCCGCCCAGCAGTTCGCCAAGGACGTCCTCAACTACGTCGAGGCCCCCGTCGCCCAGACCCCGGCCGCCGCCGCGTCCGTGGTCGACGAGGCCAGCGCCGAGTCCTTCCCGGCCTCCGACGCCCCGGCCTACGGCCACGAGGAGAACGGGGCCGGCGCCCCGCAGCACGGCCAGGGCACCGGTGCCGTACCGTCCAACCCGGTCCAGGTCACCGCCCCCGACGGCACGACCTACGAGCTGGACCACGGTGCGGTGACGGTCGCGGCCATCACCTCCTGCACCAACACCTCCAACCCGTACGTCATGATCGGCGCCGCCCTCGTCGCCAAGAAGGCCGTCGAGAAGGGCCTGACCCGCAAGCCGTGGGTCAAGTCCACCCTCGCCCCGGGCTCGAAGGTCGTCACCGACTACTTCGAGAAGGCCGGCCTCACCCCGTACCTGGACAAGCTGGGCTTCAACCTCGTCGGCTACGGCTGCACCACCTGCATCGGCAACTCCGGCCCGCTGCCGGAGGAGGTCTCCAAGGCCGTCAACGACCACGACCTCGCCGTCACCTCGGTCCTGTCCGGCAACCGGAACTTCGAGGGCCGGATCAACCCCGACGTCAAGATGAACTACCTGGCGTCCCCGCCGCTGGTCGTCGCCTACGCCATCGCGGGCTCCATGAAGGTGGACATCACCCGTGACGCCCTGGGCACCGACCAGGACGGCAACCCGGTCTACCTGAAGGACATCTGGCCCTCCGAGGCCGAGGTCAACGACGTCGTCGCCAACGCCATCGGCGAGGACATGTTCGCCAAGTCCTACCAGGACGTCTTCGCCGGCGACGCCCAGTGGCAGTCCCTCCCGGTCCCCACCGGCAACACCTTCGAGTGGGACACCGAGTCCACCTACGTCCGCAAGCCCCCGTACTTCGAGGGCATGGGCATGGAGCCGGCCCCGGTCGAGGACATCACCGGCGCCCGCGTCCTCGCCAAGCTCGGCGACTCGGTCACCACCGACCACATCTCCCCGGCCGGCGCCATCAAGGCCGACACCCCGGCCGGCAAGTACCTCACCGAGCACGGCGTCGAGCGCCGCGACTTCAACAGCTACGGCTCCCGCCGAGGCAACCACGAGGTCATGATCCGCGGCACGTTCGCCAACATCCGCCTGCGCAACCAGATCGCGCCGGGCACCGAGGGCGGCTACACCCGCGACTTCACCCAGGACGGCGGCCCGGTCTCCTTCATCTACGACGCCTCGCAGAACTACCAGGCCGCCGGCATCCCGCTGGTCGTCCTGGCCGGCAAGGAGTACGGCTCCGGCTCGTCCCGCGACTGGGCCGCCAAGGGCACCGCGCTCCTCGGCGTCAAGGCCGTCATCGCCGAGTCCTACGAGCGCATCCACCGCTCGAACCTCATCGGCATGGGCGTCCTGCCGCTGCAGTTCCCGGAGGGTGCCACGGCCGAGTCCCTCGGACTGACCGGCGAGGAGACCTTCTCCTTCGCGGGCGTCGAGGAGCTCAACAACGGCACCACGCCGCGCACGGTCAAGGTCACCACCGACACCGGTGTCGAGTTCGACGCCGTCGTCCGCATCGACACCCCCGGTGAGGCCGACTACTACCGCAACGGCGGCATCATGCAGTACGTGCTGCGCAACCTGATCCGCAAGTAAGCGCCGGCACAGGCAGTCGAGGGCCGCATCCCCGGAACCGGGGATGCGGCCCTCCGCCGTACGACGGCACCCGCGCCGGCCCGAACCACCGTGTGCGCGAACGCCGCAAGGGAACCAACCGACCCCCATCAGGACACCCGCGCGGCGCGCCACGGCTACCCGGCCACCCCCCGCTGCCGCGCCGGTCATCCGGCTCCGCACATGACCGACACGAAACCCCCTAGGCCCTGTCGTCACACTCCCGTCTGCCCTCCGGGCGACGACGGGAGCCCGTAGCCGCAGGCTGCCAGGGTCAGCAGGGGGAGTGCGGCGAGCGCGGCTATACCGCGACGGAACAGCTTCGAGC
>NZ_JBSFKD010000024.1:0-62242 GCF_053598395.1 Streptomyces sp. NPDC001135
GGCAAGGCTGTCCGCGGATCCGGCCGGCGAACGGCGGCCGGCGGCGCCACGGGCGGTGCCGGCGGCACCGGCGGCACCGGCGGACGCGGCTCCGACCGCCGGGGCGGCCGCCGCACCTCGGCCACCTAGCGCCCCGACAGGCACCGTTCGCCGGGTGAAACCGGATCCGTTCGCCGCGTGAAACAGGATCCGTTCGACTGGTGAAACAGGATCCGCTCCGCTTGCTCAACCGCCCCCGCAGGCCGCCCCGTTGAGCGTGAAACCGTACGGCGACCGGTTTCTGTCGTGCCAGGTGCCGAGGAAACCGAAGGAGAGCGTGCCGTGCGCGGCGACGGTCCTGTTGTAGTCGGCTGCGGTGGCGGTGACGCGGGAGCCGGTCTGGCGGGCGGTGGCGTCCCACATCTGGCCGACCCGCTGGCCGTCGCGGAAGGCCCACGACACGTGCCAGCCGTCGAGGGGGCGGTCGGTGGTGACGGTGACGGTGGCCTGGAAGCCGTCGGGCCACTGGTTGACGAGGACGTAGGAGACTCGGCAGGTGGCCGCCGGTGCGGTGGGCCGGGGGCCCGGTCCGGGCCGGTGCGTGGCGGAGGAGGCCCCCTGCGGTTCGGGGTCGGGCTGCGTACGGTGCGAACCGGCGGTCGTACGCGGCGCGGAGGGGGTGACGGCGGGTGCCGCCGCGGTCGAGGCCGGCGCGGCGGTCGCACGGGAGACGCTGGGGTCGGCGACCGGCTGCCGGTCGTCGCGGGCGGCGGCGGTGTCGTCGCCGGAGCCGCCGAACGGCATCATCGACACGCCGAGCGCCAGCGCCGACAGCAGCACGGCGGCGGCGAGCAGGCTGCCGCGCAGGACACGGCTGCGGCCGGTGCCCTCCGCCGGATCACCGCCGGTGGGGTCGGCGCCGCCGGGGCGGCCCGCGCCGAGGCGGACCTCTGCGGCGCGGCGGCGGCGTTCCAGGTAGGCGAGGCCGCCCCAGCCGATGACACCGCCGGCCAGTGCGGCGGGCAGCCCGCCGCCGTGCAGCCGCAGACAGGCGGCGGCCTCGGCGCACCGCACGCACGTCGCCAGGTGCCGGGAGAGGTCGTCGGGGGTGTCGGCGGCCGGCGAGCGGGTGACCGCGTCCAGCAGGCGGGCGTAGGAGCGGCACCGCGCGTCCATCGGGGTGTCGAGGTGGGCGCGGTGGCAGCGGTCCCGGAACAGCGTGCGGACCTGTTCGAGTTCGTCGGCGACGGTGACCGGGTCCAGGCCGAGCCGGCGGGCGACGGCGGGCAGGGGCAGCGCCTCCACCTCGGCCAGCCACAGCAGCGAGGCGTCGGCCTCCTGCATGTCCCTCAGGCCGCGCAGTGCGAGCGGGCGTTCCAGCGGCGGGCCCGGGAAGCGGGCGGCCTTCGGGGAGTTGAGCCACAGCCGGAGGTCGGGATCGAGCTTGTGTCCCTGCCCGTCGGCCTCCCAGGCGGCGGCGGTGTCGCGTACGGCGGTGAGCAGGGCCGGGATCGTGGGCAGCCGCGCGGTGCGGCGGCCCGCGCCGCGCACATGGGTGCGCGCGGCGGCTCGGACCTCCCGCATGCCGAGTGTGAACGCCTCCGTCGCCAGCTGATGGGCCGTCAGGGAACCGGAGGTGCACAGGTCCGCGTAGCTGAGCACCGCGTCCCAGCCCTCCGCGAACAGCGCGGACTCGGTGGCGTCCTGAGGGGTCGGCAGGTCGGGCATGGGACTCCTGCATCCACGAGCGAGGTCAACTCACCACGGTAAAAAGGGAGTTGCAGGAAACCTCGCGGCAGACTCAGAGCCTTTCACGTCCTCGACACAACTGACAAGCGGCCTGTTCAGATCCGGTTACCGATGGTGGCGGGGCGGACGCGGGACGCGACGGGTCCGCCGCATCCGGCCTCTGGTACGGATGCGGGCGCCGCCGCGCTCACCGTACGCCGGGTCGCCGAGCCGCCGCGTCGCCGAGCCGTCCGGAAGCCGAGCCGCCGGCCCGCCGCCGCACCGGATCACACCTCGGCCGCCTCCGCCACGGGTTCGTCCGCGGGCAGGCTGTCCATGAAGGAGCTGACGGAGAAGACCGCGCGGCCGGGTCCGGGCGGGCCGTAGCCGGGCGGGGAGGACAGCCCGAACTCCTCCATCGTCCGGCGGTAGGCCTGCAGCAGCCGGATGTGGTACTCCAGCGGCGCGCCCTGCGGGTTGGCCTTGCCGAGCGGGGTGGTGGGCTCCGGGCACCAGGTGGTGAAGCGGGGTGTGATGCCGTGCGACATGAAGAAGCGCAGGCCCTCGGTGGTGGAGGCGATCGCCTCGTCGACGGTGGTGAAGCCGAAGGGCTCGGCCATCTCCACGCCCGCCACGAAGTTGGGGATCACGTTGCGCGCGCCGAAGACCTCGGCGGAGTCCAGGATCCTGCGGTGCCACTCGTCGCGGCCGACGTACCGCTCCTTGCCGGGGCAGTACAGCTCGAACAGCCGGCGGTCCCACACCTCGAAGTTGGGGTGGTAGATCTGCACGCCGTAGTCCCTGAACCGCTGTACGTCCGCCTTGGGCAGCGCCTGGGCGACGACCTTGCCGATCCAGCGGCCCGGGAAGCGCTCCTCGATGGCCTTGGCGTAGCGGCCGTAGAAGTCGGCCTCGTCCCGCCCGGCAACCGTTTTCGTAATGGCGCCGCCGGTCAGCGTGTACGCGGTGGAGGCCTTCTGGGTGTCGTACCGGTCGATGATCTCGAGGGCCTCGAGGACCTCCTCGACGTCCTTGACTCCGGTATACGGTCGACCGGCGGCCTTGTGCTGGCGCCAGTTGTGGTTGATGTCGCAGTACTGGCACTCCTCCTTGGCGCCGAAGTACTGGCAGACCCGGAAGACGGTGAGGTAGATCAGGTAGCCCCACTGGATGGTCGGGGCCACCTCCATGACGGACTTTCCGTTGGAGAGGGTGTGCCGGTAGTACTCCGGCATGGGCGGCACACCGACGTCGGCGATGCGCTTTCCGTCGAGGTAGAGCCCGAGCAGCCCCTCCTCGTCGGCGGCCACCCGGTACGGCGAGGCCGGGTTCACCCGTACGGAGACGACGGTGCGGCGCAGGTCGTACGGGCCGCCGGTGAGGATGATCTCCTCCGGCGGGCGCCGCAGTGCCGCCTCGCCGAGTTCGGGCAGGGTGCCGTGGTCGAAGGAGAAGATGAAGTACGACTTCGGCTTGACCTCGCCGCTCTCGTTGTCGCTGAGGGCGGACGGGTCGAAGGCGACGCCGCCGCGGAGCAGGTCCTCCTTGAAGACGGCTTCCCGTGGCACGTGCGGGAACCGCTCCATCAGATCCTCGACCAGCGCGGTACGACTGCCCATCCGTCTGTCTCCTCCCGGTTCAGGCGTACGTCTGACACCGTATGCCCCCGCCTGCGGGTCAGCCGTGCCGGGTCCCCGCACGGCGCCCGATGTGTTCCGGTACGGCGGCCCGGGCGGGCAGTGCCGGGTCGGGCTCCGGCGCACCCCAGAGCGTGGTCAGCGGCAGGACCCCCGCCCACAGGCCGAGGGCCGCGTCGGGTCCGTCGCCGTCGTCCGGGGCACCGCTGCGGATCTTGACGGAGGCCTCCTCTAGGGAGAGGGCGAGGAGGGTGGTGGCGGCGAGCTCCTTGCGGCTGGGGCGACGGGCGTACGACCACTGGCCCGGCGCGGAGTGCTCGGTGAGCCGGCGCAGGCCCTCGAGCTTCTCCTCGGGGTCGGTGATCCTGCGCGGCGTGCCGTGGATCATGGCGCTGCGGTAGTTGACGCCGTGCTCGAAGACGGACCGGGCGAGCACCAGCCCGTCCACGTGCGTCACGGTCACGCACACGGGCGTCTCCGCGGCGAGACTGCGGCTGGCCACGGACCCGTGCAGATACAGCCACCGCTCGTCCCGCCCGTACACGGTGGGCACGACGACCGGCCGCCCGTCCACCAGCACACCGAGATGACAGACGAACCCGGCGTCGAGGATCGCCTCCAGCTCCGCCCGCTCCACACTGCCCTGCTCGCGCAGGCGGCGGTGGCGAGTGCGGTCGGTGACGGGCAGCCGGGCGGGCAGGGGTTCCTGGGTCATGGAGGAGAAGGTACCGATATCGCATTCACGGAGCCAGGAAGATTTCGGATACGCCAATAGCGCTGACGTAGACAACGAAATCCGCAGCACGTCTCCCTCCTGTGCCGGGCAGGATGAGAGGGTCGGCCCAGACGGACTCTCCGGGAGGGACGCAACTGTGACAGGGACGGCCGAGACCGCCGGGACGGTCACCAACTGGGCGCGCACCCTCACCTACACCGCGCGGGAGTTCCACCGTCCGCGCACACTCGACGCACTGGCGGCGCTGGTGGCGGACAGTGCGCGGGTGCGGGTGCTGGGCAGCGGGCACTCCTTCAACCGGATCGCCGACCCGGGTCCGGACGGCGTACTGCTGTCCACCGCCGGGCTGCCGCGGGTGATCGACGTCGATGCGGCGGCGCGCACGGTCCGGGTGTCGGGCGGGGTCCGCTACGCCGAACTGGCCCGCGCGGTCCACGCGCACGGTCTCGCCCTGCCCAACATGGCATCCCTGCCGCACATCTCGGTGGCCGGTTCGGTGGCCACGGGCACGCACGGCTCGGGGGTGGACAACGGCCCGCTGGCGTCGGCGGTCCGGGAGGTGGAGATGGTCGTCGCGGACGGCGGGGCCGGGACGATGGGCCGGGACGACCCGCGGTTCGACGGTGCCGTGACCTCCCTCGGCGCACTCGGCGTCGTCACCGCGCTCACGCTCGACCTGGAGCCGGCGTACGAGGTGGAGCAGCGGGTCTACACCGAACTCCCGCTGGCGGGGCTGGACTTCGACGCCGTGGCGGCTGCGGGGTACAGCGTGAGCCTGTTCACGCACTGGCGGGAGCCGGGCTTCAGGCAGGTGTGGGTCAAGCGGCGCACGGACCGGCCGGCGGTGGACTTCCCGTGGGCCGCGCCCGCGGCGGGACCGCTGCACCCGGTGCCGGGCATGCCCGCGCAGAACTGCACCGGGCAACTGGGCGTGCCCGGGCCGTGGCACGAGCGGCTGCCGCACTTCCGGGCGGAGTTCACGCCCAGCAGCGGGGAGGAGATCCAGTCGGAGTATCTGCTGCCGCGGTCGACCGCCGTCGACGCGCTGTATGCAATCGACGGTATCCGGTCGACGGTCGCCGGTGTTCTGCAGACCTGCGAGGTGCGGACGGTCGCCGCGGACACGCAGTGGATGAGCCCGGCCCACGGACGGGATTCGGTCGCGCTGCACTTCACCTGGGTCCGGGACGAGACGGCGGTGCTGCCGGTGGTGCGCCGGCTGGAGGAGGTGCTGGATCCGTTCGACCCGCGCCCGCACTGGGGGAAGGTCTTCGAGACTCCTTCGACCGTACTCCGCGGGCGGTATGCACGGCTCTCCGACTTCCGGGCCCTGGTCCGCTCCATGGATCCTTCCGGCACGTTCACCAACGCCTTCGTGCGGGACCTGCTCGGCCACCTCGACGGCTGACCGTCGCCCAGAGACTTTCTACAGCCCCTTTCCAAACTCCTTGTCGAAAGCCGTCCGCAGCCCATAGCCTGGCGCTCGCGCCGGTGCCCATGCCGCCCCGGCCTGGCCTGGACGGGATGGGAGGGGCAGCCGCGTGAAGCGCACATCACGTGACATCCGCACCGCGAACCGCTACGAGGTGTTGCGCCAGATCATCGCCGGGTCTCCCACCTCCCGGCAGGAGCTGGCCGCCGCCACCGGGCTCAGCCTGGCCACGGTGGCCACACTGGTCGGCGAGCTGCTGGACCTGCGCATGATCACCGAGGTCGGGTTCGAGGACTCGGCCGGCGGCCGGCCCCGGGGCCTGGTGGCCGTCAACGCGTCGGGGGGCGCGTTGATCGGCGTCGACATCGCCGAGACGTACGTCCACGTCGAGCTGTTCGACCTGGCGCTGAACGTGCTGGCCCGCGCAGACGAGGACATGCGGCCCGGCGAGAGCCGCCCGGAGCAGGTGGTCGGCCAGGTGGCCGCGGCCGTCGGCTCGGTGGTGGCGCAGGCCGGGGTCGAGGCGGCCCGGGTGCTGGGCGTCGGGGTGAGCGTGCCGGGGCAGGTGGACCGGGACACCGGCATCGCCGAGTACGCGCCCAACTGGGACTGGCACGACGTGCCGTTGCTCGATCTGCTGACCGAACACATCGCCTATCCGCTGCACCTGGACAATCCGCTGCGCGCCTGCGCGGTGGCCGAGCTGTGGTTCGGGGCCGCGCGGGGCCGCGGCGACGCGGTCGTGGTCAATCTGGGCACGGGGGTCGGCGCCGGTCTGGCCCTCGGCGGCGGGCTGCACCGGGGCGTGAGCAACAGCGCCGGCGAGTGGGGCCACACCACGCTCGTGCTGGACGGACGGCTGTGCCACTGCGGCAACCACGGCTGCGTGGAGACGTACGTCGGCGCGCCCGGCATCATGCAGAACCTGCGCGAACTGAGCCCGCAGTCAGCGCTGTTGCACCCCGGGGACCAGACCGCCACCATCGACGCGCTGGCCCGGGCGGTCGCCGCGCAGGACCCGGTAGCGCTCAAGGTGGTCCGGGACACCGCCCGCTATCTGGGCGCGGGCCTCTCCGACCTGGTCAATCTCCTCAACCCCGAAGTGGTCGTGCTCAGCAGCTGGGTCGCCTCCCGGCTGGGCGAACCGCTGCTCGACGAGGTCCGCCAGGCCGTCGCCCGGCACGCGCTGCGCCGCCCACTGGCCGCCACCGAGATCGTCCTCTCCCCGATCCCCACCGACCCGGTCTCCCTCGGCGCGGCCACGTTCGCGCTGGAGGGGGCGCTGCAGTCCGTCGGGCAGAGGACCGGCACCACCAAGCGCACCACCCCCGTAAGGAGCCGTACCGCACCGCCTTCATGACGACGGAAGGGATGCACGTGTCTCACCCCCGCAAGAGATCCCTGCTGCTGACAGCCTCCGCCGCGTTGGCCGTCACCGGAGCCCTCCTGGCCTCCCCGCCCGCGCGTGCCACCGCCGCCCCGGCCACCGCCGCCCCGTCCGCTGCCGAGGTTTCCCCCCACGCCGCCCAGACCATCGACGACATCGGCGCGTCCGGTGCCTGGTGGGTCAACGACCTCCAGCACTTCGATCCGGAGGTCCAGGCCCGGGTCGCTCAACTCCTCTTCTCCCGGAGGGGGTTGAACCTCAGCGCGTACCGCTACAACATCGGCGGCGGCGGTGTCGCGGTCACCACCCCGGCCCGTGCCGCCGAGGACTTCCTCGCCTCCGACGGCTCCTACGACTGGAGCAGGGACAAAGGGAGCCGGACGTTCCTGACGTACGCCGCGCGGTACGGCGTGAAGGACCTGATCGGCTTCGTCAACAGCGCGCCCGCCCGGTGGACGAGCAACGGCAAGAGCTGCGACGGCCGGTTGAAGGCCGAGAACGAGGGCGACTTCGCGGCGTACGTGGCCGATGTCACCGACCACCTCGCGCGGCAGGGAGCGCGCCTCGACTACATCAGCCCCTTCAACGAACCGGACAACGGTTTCGCCGACTGCGGCCAGGAGGGCATGCCCGTCCCCGTCGACCAGCGCGACGACATCGTGCGCGCGCTGGGCGCCGAACAGCGGGCCCGGCACCAGAAGACCGGCATCATCGCGGACGAGTCCAGCAAGACCACGCAGTTCACCAGCGAGGTCCCGCAGTGGATCACGCAGCCGGGCACCGCGCAGTACGTCGCCAGGCTGGCCCACCACACGTACAACGACCCCGACGACGGCCAGCTCGGCACCGTCTACGAGACGTCGAAGTCGGTCGGGAAGACACCGTGGGCGACCGAGATCTGCTGCTTCGGCAAGGGCACCACGGGCTGGAACCAGGAGTACGACCCGACCATCGACAACGCCCTGCTGATGTCGCGGATCATCTACAAGGACTTCGCGACCGCCCATGACTCGGCGTTCCAGTGGTGGGTGGCGCTCGCAAGCGGTTACGGCGCCGATCCGGCCACCAGGAACGACCAGGGCTGGAACGACGGCCTGATCTACTACGACCCCGACTACGCGGCCAACGGAAACCAGAAGCTGTACTTCACCAAGCGTTACTACGCCCTGGGTCAGTACAGCAAGTTCGTGCGGCCGGGCGCGGTCGCGCACAACGTGACCGGGGCCCCGGACGGCGTCGAGGTGTCGTCGTACGACCGGAACGGCCGGTGGGTGGTCGTGGTGAACAACCACAACACCACCGACACCGCGCTGAACCTGCACTTCAACGGCAAGGCGCCGGTACGGGCGGCACAGGCGGTGCGCACCTCGGCGGCCGAGGACTGGGCGACGGTGGCGAAACCGGCCGTCCGTGACGGAACCGTTTCCACAACTCTCGCTGCCCGCTCGATCACGACCTACGTCCTCGACCAGAAGGGGGTACGGCAGCTCGACGCTGACCGGCGCCCTGGCGGGCAGGCAGCCGGGCACGTGCCTGACCGCAGATCTCGTGTTCCTCTTCCTGCAGCGCTGGCTGGTGCAGGGAATCGCGCGGACCGGTATCAAGGGCTGAACTAGGAGACCGATGTCCTGTCCCCACCGCACCGTCACCGATTATGTCGAGGACGTCTCACCGGGCTCCGGGGCGCTGCCGCCCCGCGCCTGGTACGCCTCCTCGGACGCCACATCCATGTCCTTGAACGGAGTTTGGCGGTTTCGGCTGTCGCCGACAGCCGACGCCGAGGACGACTCCTTCGCCGAGGAGGGGTACGACGCCGGCGGCTGGAACGAGATCCAGGTCCCCGGCCACTGGGTCCTCCAGGGTCACGGTTCCCCGATCTACACCAACCACCTCTACCCCTTCCCGGTCGACCCCCCGCGCGTGCCGACCGAGAACCCGACCGGCGACCATCTGCGGGTCTTCGACCTGCCCCAGGACTGGCCGGACCTCGCCGAGGGCGGCGCGGTGCTGCGGTTCGACGGGGTGGAGTCCTGCGCCCGGGTATGGCTGAACGGCACGGACCTCGGCGAGTTCAAGGGATCCCGGCTGCCGCACGAGTTCGCGGTCGGCCATCTACTGAAGACTGTCGACAATGTACTGGCGGTCCGGGTCCACCAGTGGTCGGCCGGCTCCTACCTGGAGGACCAGGACCAGTGGTGGCTGCCGGGCATCTTCCGTGACGTCACCCTGCTGCACCGCCCGGCGGGCGCCGCCCTCGACTTCTTCGTGCACGCCTCCTACGATCACCGCTCCGGCACCGGAACCCTGCGCGTCGACTCCGACGTGGACGGCCGGGTGACCGTGTCCGAACTCGGCGTCGACATCGCGACCGGCGACAGCGTGACCGTGCCGGTCGAGCCGTGGTCGGCGGAGACTCCGCGGCTGTACGCGGGTGAGCTGGCCACCGAGGGCGAGCGGATCCCGCTGCGCATCGGTTTCCGCACGGTGGAGCTGTCGGACGGCCTGATCGAGGTCAACGGCAGGCCGGTGCTGTTCAAGGGCGTCAACCGGCACGAGTGGCACCCGCGGAAGGGCCGCGCGCTGGACCCGGAGACCATGCGCGAGGACGTGCTGCTGATGAAACGGCACAACATCAACGCCGTCCGCACCTCCCACTACCCGCCGCACCCGGCCTTCCTCGACCTGTGCGACGAGTACGGGCTGTGGGTGATCGACGAGTGCGACCTCGAAACGCACGGCTTCACCGAGCAGGCCTGGCGGGACAACCCCGTCGACGACGACCGCTGGACCCCCGCCCTGCTGGACCGGGCGGTCCGCATGGTCGAACGGGACAAGAACCACCCCTCGGTCGTCGTCTGGTCCCTCGGCAACGAGGCCGGCACCGGCCGCGGCCTGACCGCGATGGCCGAGTGGATCAAGGGCCGGGACGCCTCCCGGCTCCTGCACTACGAGGGCGACCCCACCTGCCGTGACACGGACGTGTACTCGCGGATGTACGCCGGCCACGCCGAGGTCGAGCGCATCGGACGCCGCCTGGACGGCGGTCCGCACCGACGGCGTGAACTCCCTTTCATCCTCTGCGAGTACGCCCACGCCATGGGCAACGGCCCCGGCGGACTCGCCGACTACCAGCGGCTGTTCGAGTCGTACGACCGTCTCCAGGGCGGCTTCGTCTGGGAGTGGATCGACCACGGCATCGCCCATCCGGAGCTCGGCTACGCCTATGGCGGCGACTTCGGCGAGGAACTGCACGACGGCAACTTCGTCTGCGACGGCCTGCTCTTCCCGAACCGGGAACCCTCCCCGGGCCTGCTCGAGTACAAGAAGGTGATCGAGCCGGTCGCCATCGACGGGGACGCCGCCGACGGCACCGTCCGCATCACCAACACGTATGACTTCGCTGACCTGTCGGCGCTGGCGTTCACCTGGTCGTACCAGGTCAACGGCGAGACGGTCGAGTCCGGCCCCCTGTCGGTGCCCGCGCTGGCGCCCGGTGGGTCGGCCGAGGTGAAGCTGCCCGAGCCGCCGGTCGCCACCGCGGCCGGCGAGGCCCACTGGACGGTACGGGCCCAGCTCGCCGCCGACACCCCGTGGGCGCCGAAGGGCCACGTCGTCGCCTGGAGCCAGTTCGCCGTGTCCGCGCGCCGGCTGCCGTCGGTCCCGGCGACCGAACGCCCGGTGCCCGGCGACGGCCGGATCACCCTGGGCCCGGCCGCCTTCGACGCCCGCACCGGCGCCCTGAAGACGGTCGGCGGGGTGGAGGTCACCGGGCTGCGCCTGGACGTGTGGCGGGCCACCACCGACAACGACGACGGCGCCGTCTGGCAGACCGACGTCCGCTACGGCCTGCTGTGGCGCAAGCTCGGCCTGCACCGCATGCGGCACCGGCTGGACGCGGTGGAGGTGGGCGACGACGCGCTGACGGTCCGCACGCGGGTGGCGCCGGCCGCCTGGGAGATGGGACTGTCGACCGTATACCGCTGGACGTCGGACGGAGATCGTCTACAGCTGACGGTATCCGTGACACCCGAGGGCGACTGGACGGTGCCGCTCCCCCGGCTCGGCGTACGCTTCGGATTGTCTGCAGCCGACCGTGTGCAGTGGTACGGCGGCGGCCCGGGTGAGGCGTATCCGGACAGCAGGATGTCGTCTGCGGTCGGCCGTTGGCAGTCGACTGTAGACGATCTGCAGACGCCGTACGTCCGTCCGCAGGAGAACGGCGCCCGCGCCGACGTCCGCTGGGCGGAGCTCGGCGGCCTGCGCATCGAGGGCGCCCCGGAGTTCTTCTTCACCGCCCGCCGCTGGACCACCGAACAGCTGGACGCGGCCGACCACCTCACCGACCTCATCCCCGGTGACACCGTCTGGGTCAACCTCGACCACGGCCAGCACGGTCTCGGTTCCCAGTCCTGCGGTCCCGGACCGCTCCCCCAGTACCACCTGAGGGCCGAGCCCGCGGAGTTCTCCTTCGTGTTCTCCACCGGCCGCGGCCCGCAGTCCGGTTGACCGGCACGGTCCTGAGTCCCACCATCGCGGCCGGCCGGGTCTTCTCCCGGCCGGCCGCGATGGTGTCCTGCGGGGGTTTCGTCCTCGTCGGCATGCTCCAGACGCTGTACGGCCCGGCGGTCCCGGGCCTGCGGGCCGCATTCGCCGGCCTGCGTGGTCGGTGTCCTGGCCCCGCTCCGCCACGAAGTGGGACGCCGTCTCCTCGGCGCCGACCACCGCTGTGAGACGCCGCGGCAGCGAGATGTCATCGAACAGCCTGTCCCTCAGCCGTGCCGGAGTACCACGCTTGATCTGTCGGGCAGGCTGCCTCGGTGCAAGAAGCTCAGAGTTGAAGCGACTTGGTCTGCAGAAATTCCATGAGGCCGTGCTCGCCGAGTTCTCGACCGACGCCTGACTGCTTGTAGCCGCCGAAGGGCGCAAGCGGGTTGTAGGCACCTCCGTTGAGCGTCACTTGGCCACACGCCATCGAGCGGGCGAAGGTGATTGCCTGCTCCTCGTCGGCTGCCCAGACGGAACCCGCGAGGCCGTAGTCGGAGTCATTGGCGATGCGCAGGGCATCCTCCTGGTCTTCGTACCTCATGAACGAGAGCACAGGGCCGAAGATCTCCTCCCGAGCAAGGCTCATCTCGGCGGTGACGTCAGCGAAGACCGTGGGACGGATGTAATAGCCCTTGTCACGTCCGTCGGGGGCCTCGGAGCCGCCCGCGACAAGGCGTGCGCCCTCTGCCAGGCCCCGACGGATGTGGTCGCGGACCTTTTCCTGCTGGGCGCCGCTCACGACCGGGCCCAGGCGGCAGTCGGGATCGGTCGGGTCCCCGGGAGCAAAGGCGGCAATCTCCTCGACGGCGATGCGAACCGCCTCTTCATAGTCATCCGCGTGGACCAGCGTACGCGTCAGCGCGTTGCAGGACTGCCCCGCGTTGCGGACGACGTCGGCGACATTGGCACGGACAGCCTCTGCGAGGTCTGCTCCAGGAAGGATGACGTTGGCGGACTTGCCGCCGAGTTCAAGGGCGACACGTTTGACAGCGGCGCCGGCAACAGAACCGATGTGCTTGCCGACCGCCGTGGAACCCGTGAACGAGACCATGTCGACCCCAGGGTGGCGTACCAGCGCCTCTCCGGCTTCGGTTCCCGTGCCGGTGACGAGGTTGAAGACTCCCTCGGGGATGCCTGCGGCCGCGAGGCACTCCGTGAACAATTGGGCCGACAGAGGTGTCAGCTCCGCAGGCTTGAGAACCACCGTGCAGCCTGCGGCGAGGGCGGGAACGACCTTGCAGACGATCTGATACAAGGGGTAATTCCACGGAGTGATCGCTCCGACGACGCCGACGGGCTCGAGCAGGACCAGTGAATTGCCCGCCTTCCTCTCGAAGGCGAAGTCGGCCACAAGCTTGGCGTGCAAACGCGTGATGGTGACCGGCAAGCCGGCCTGCACTCTGCGCGAGAATCCGATCGGGGTGCCCACCTCGGCTGTGATGAGGGAAGCCATCTGGTCCTGGCGGAGGGCGAGTTCGCCGGACAGGGTCGTCAGTAACTCGGCACGGCGGGTGGGCGCTGTGGACGCCCAACCCGGCAGTGCCGATCGGGCCGCATTGACTGCGGCGTCGACGTCAGCGGCGGAACCAGCCGGAACGGCACCTATAACCTGTTCGTTGGCCGGGTTGACCACATCGATCGAATCGGTTCCGACCGCAGGCCGCCAGCGCCCTCCGATGAACACCTCGTCGCGTGCCGTCACAAGCATCCTCCTCCGTGGATCACTGGTATCGGTGGAAACCTAACCCTGCAGGCTGAAAGCACACCAGGTTGCAGTAAGAGATCCAGTCGGCGAGGCGTGACGTGCCCCATACCGGAAACACCCGAAGAAATCGGCAGCGTTGACGGTCGACTGGTCCGAGCCGCCGTTGCTTTGGTTTCAGCGCCTTGAGAACCCCCGGCGGAATGGGCGATGTGAGGGGGCTCAGCGGTTCCGGGTTCGGTTGATGAGCAGCAGGGCGATGCAGACGATGGAGCAGACCGCCCCCGCGTACAGCAGGGGCGCGGTCCAGAACCACACCTGTTCGGTGCTGTGGCCGCTGGTCCAGTGGCAGGTGAGGGACGGAGGGAAGTGGTCCACGCTCACCGACGTCAGGCTGTAGTCCCGCCCGGCGTCCATGTACACGCCGTCGCCGGTCTTGTCCCCGCACACGTCGAGCGGGTTCGTGAAGGCGAGCCCGTAGACGGTTCCGGCTCCGTAGGCGGCGATCGCTGCCGCGCCGCCTATCACGGCCCAGCGGGCCGGCTGCGAGGGCTTCCTCCTGGTGACCCACAACGCGTACGGGAATGCCCCGACGACGAAGAGCAGGAGTGTGATCGCGGGTGGGCCGAACAGTGCGAACAAGGAGACCATGCGCCCTGACGCTACTCCCAGCGGGGGAACCGTTGCTGGTTCGCCCGGCTGGGTGACGTCGTCGCGAGTGCCGCCGGTCCGCGTGACCGCGAGTGGATGCCGCCGAGGGTGCGCGCCTCGCCACGGGACCGGTCAGCCGCTGTGATGTGCCGGCCGGATGCGACTGCTCCTCTGCCCACGCGTGGCTCACCCGGTACGCGGTGCTCCCTGACACTCGATGCCCGTGTCCGTGGCCTGTCTCGGTTCCGCGGCCTGTGTGTCGGCAGTGGCTGCCGGGGCCGCTGGGGCCGCTGGGGCCGCTGTGCGCGATCAGGCACACCCCCCGCGGGCCGGCAGCCCGGGGGGCTCGCCGGGGAGGGGGTCTCGGTGGTCGCGATCGGTCAGTGGCCGGGGTTCCCGCCGGCCCGTCCCGCGGTGGGACTGCCGGCCGGGTGGCGGGTCTTCGGGTGGCGCCGCTCGCGCTGAGGGTGGCGCCGCTCGCGCAGGTGGCGGCGGCCCTCATCGCCCCGATCCGCGGGCCGGACGAGGGTTTCGGCCGCCTGAGTGACGGCGCTGCCGCATCGCGTCGGTCAGGCCCTGCGGATCGGGGTGATGAGGGCCGTGAGGGCGAGCAGGACGCAGGTGGTGCCCGCGGTCAGGGCGGCCGGTGTGGTGCCCCAGCGTTCGGCGGCCCAGGTGAGCAGGGCCGCGCCGGCGGGGGCGGCGGAGTACTGCAGGGTCCAGTAGGCGGAGGTGACGCGGCCGAGCAGGTGCTCGGGGGTGACCTCCTGGCGCAGGGACATCGAGCAGGTGCCGGCGACGCCGACGCCGGCCAGGAAGGCTGCGGTGAGGACGGCGACCGCGAACACCGTGTGCACCCGGCCGAGGCCGGCGCAGGCCAGCCCGCACAGCGCGGTCGCGCCGATCCAGGCGGTGCCGAAGCCGAACAGCCGGCGGATGCGGGCGACGAGCAGCGACCCGGCGATGGTGCCGAGAGCACCGGCGCCCAGCACGGTGCCGACCGCGCCGTCGTCGTGGCCGAGGTCGTGCTTGAGGTGGTAGATGACCAGGTCGTTCAGGCCGAGGGTGAGGAAGCTGAAGCCGAACAGCAGCACCGTGAGCGAGCGCAGCAGGGGGTGCCGGTAGAGGAAGGCGACTCCGGTGCGCAGGTCCTGGCGTACGGTGCCGCGGCCGGGCGCGGGCGTGTCGTCGCCGGTCCGGGCGCGCAGGCGTACCCCTCGCAGGCACGCGGCGGAGGCGGCGAAGCTGGCCGCGTCGACGGCGACGGCGGCGGCCGGTCCGGTCCAGGCGGCGACGAGTCCCGCGCACGGCGGTCCGAGCACTCCGGCCGCCGCGGCGGTGGCGTTCAGCAGGCCGTTGGCCTCGGTGAGCCGTCCGGTGCCGACGAGGCCGCGGACGACGGTGACGTAGCCGACGGAGAAGAACATGCCGACGGCCTCGCAGACCGGCAGCACCGTGTACAGCAGCCACAGGTGCGGGCCGAAGGCCCACACGAGCGGGATCACGCCGTACAGGGCCATGCGCACGAGGTCGCAGGCGATGAGCAGGCGGCGCCGGTCCACGCGGTCGACCACGGTGCCGGCGAACACGGCCGCGAGGACGGCGGCGGCTCCGCCGACGGCGGTGAGCAGGCCCATCCGTGCCACCGATCCGGTGGCCTCGAGCACCAGCAGCGGCAGGGCGATCAGGGCGAAGGAGTCACCGAGGACGGACAGCGTCTGCGCGCCCCAGAAGACGGCGAAGTCCCGTTCCCGCCACAGGGGTTGTGTGCCGCCGTGCGCCTCTGCGGCCCCGTGCCTGTTCCCCTTGCGTGTCCCGCGCCCCACCGTTGCCCTCCCGCCGTCCGTTCACCCTACGCCCGGACGCCGCTCCCCGGTCATTCATGGATCGCCGGTTTCACCGGTCGCGGGGCGACGACATCGACGAACTGGGCGTGGTGTACGCGCCGATCGGCTGAGTCCCGTCCGGACGGGCACGTCCGCTCCCGTCCGGCGTCAGCCTTCCCGCGCGGTGCGCGAGGCTTCTCTCACGGGCCCCGCGCCGGGAGGATCCGCGGTGCCTGCTGGAGCGCAGCGGTTCGGGGTTCCGGCCGACTCGGTGCATGTGGCCTTCTACCGGCCGTAGGCCGTGGGGCCGCGGTCGCTCGGGCGGGCCGTGGCGTGTGCGCCGGTGCGCGTGGCGCTGGGCGGCCGGCGGCTGGGCCCGTCTCTTCGACCTCCGGTCGGGCGGGGGCGTACCGGTCCGCCGGGTCCTGCCGTTGCTGGTGCTGGTCGCGGCCCTGTCCGTGGCGATCGGGGCGCGCCGACCGGTGGGGAGAAGGCAGCCGCCCGGACGGTCGCGGACACCGGCACCGCCGCCGACACCGCCGCCGGGAAGCGCTGTCCCGCCGCGTACTTCGGCATCCGGGGCGACGTCGTCCGCGTCGAACGGCTCGACGCGAAGATCCCGGTCTCATCAAGGGGCACCGGCGGGCACTGCGCCACCCGAGCGGCACCCTCCAAACCTAGATGCCCTAGGATAGATACTAGGTATCCAAGGAGGAGGTGTCGGATGGCCCGAGCCGGGCTCACCGTCGACCGCGTCGTCGCGGCCGCCGCCGAACTCGCCGACGAGGCGGGCTTCGCGAACGTCACCCTGTCCGCGCTGGCCCGCCGCTTCGGCGTGAAGGACGCGAGCCTGTACTCGCATGTCCGGGGCCTCGCGGACCTGCGGACCCGGCTCGCGCTGTACGCGGGCGGCGAGTTGATCGACCGGATCGCGGTGGCCGTGGCCGGCCGCGCGGGCAAGGAGGCTCTGGCCGCCTTCGCCGGCGCCTACCGGGCCTACGCCCTGGAGCACCCCGGCCGGTACGCGGCCACCCAGATCCGGATCGACCAGTCCCTCGTCGCCGACTCCCCCGCGATGCGCCGCACCGCCGAAATCACCTACGGCATGCTGCGCGCCTACGGCCTGGACGAGCCCGACCTCACCGACGCCGTACGCCTGCTGCGCAGCACCTTCCACGGCTACTGCGCCCTGGAGTCCGCCGGGGGGTTCGGCGCCGACCGGGACGTCGAGGCCTCCTGGGACAAGGCGGTGCAGGCCCTGCACCTGGCACTGGAGCACTGGCCCCGCGAGGCCCGAACAGGAGAACACCGGTCATGAGCGAGGAACTTCACTACGACGTGACGGGCAGCGGTCCCGTGCTGCTCGTCCTGCCGGGCGGGGCCGGGCATCCGATGGGGTTCGGGCCGCTGACCGAGCGGCTGGCCGCGCGGTTCACCGTGGTCACGTACGACCCGCTCGGCCTCGCCCATGGGCGGCTGGGCCGGCCGGTGGCCGAGCAGCGGGTGACGGACTGGAGCGAGGGGGCGCACCGGGTGCTGGAGGCGGTGCTCGCGCCGGGCGAATCCGCGTACGTCTTCGGGACCAGCTCCGGCGGTGTCGCCGCCCTGGACCTGCTCGCCCGGCACCCCGGACGGCTGGCGCACGTGGTCGCGCACGAACCGCCCGTCGTGGAGGTCCTCGCGGACGCGGCCCGGCAGCGGGCGATGTTCGCGGAGGTGGCCGGCACGTTCCGGGCGGCCGGGGCGCGGGCGGCCGGGGCCCGGCTGGCCGCCGTGCTCGACGGGACACCCGCGCCCGCCCCGGCGGATGCCGATGCGCAACCGCCCGCGTCCGGCGAGGAGTTGGCCACTCCCTTCGGTGTCTTCCTCACCCGCGTCCTGCTCCCGTTCACCGGGTACGTGCCGGACACCGCCGCCCTGCGGTCCCTTGCCGCGCGTCTCACCCTGGTCGCGGGCAGCGGCTCCCGCGGCCGGCTGCTGCACCGTACGGTCGCGACGGCGACCGAGTCGGCCGGCGCCTGTTTCACCGAGTTCCCCGGCGGCCACCTCGGTGTGCTGGAGCACCCGGAGGAGTTCGCGCGGTGTCTCGTGGACGCCCTGTCCGCCTCCGGTGCCGGGGTCGCGCGGTCGTAGTCGCTGTTCGGTGGCGGGGCGCCCCTCGCCCCGAGCCCCGGGCGAGGCGGTCCGCGCCGGAGGGGTTGGTGGTGGCCGGACCCGGGACGGGTGCCGCTGCCGGTGGGGGCCCGGGTGCTGCGGGTGCCGCGGGGGCGCGGGCCCGGCCCGGCGGACCGCGCCCCTGTGCGGGGCGCGGAACGCTGCACCGGCACCTTCGCGGGCACGCATCTGCGGCTCGTGGACCGGAACGGGAAGTTCGCCGGCGGCGAGGTGGTGAACGCGAGGATCACGGGTGACATCGCGGTACTCAAGGACTCCACCCTCACCTGGGCCTACGCACCCGTCACCCCGGCCTACGCCACCGCTCTCGACGGGGCGTCAGCGACCACGACGCGCCTCAGGATCGCCCGTCTGAAGCCGTGAGACCCGCCCGCCGCAAGCGGTGAAGACGAAGACACCCCGCGCGCCGGACGCCCAGCGGACGCTCACCTCGCGTTCCTCCTCGTGGTCCTCCGTCACCTTCACGGACACCAGGTCCGTGAGGGGCCGGGGATCCGACTCGCCGGTGAGACGGGCGAGCACCACGAACAGCGTGGCCCGGCCCGTCCCCGTCCTCCCCGTCAGCCCCTCCGGCTCCGCCGACAGGCCCGACACGGGCAGCAGGTCGGCCCGGAGCCCGTCCGGCGCCGGCCAGCCGGTGACCCGCACCGGCGTGCCGGGTCCGGTCCCGGCCACGAGATGGGCGCGCACCTCCACCGCTCCCTCGGCGAGCACGAGGCTGGTGACGGTGATCCCGTCGCGCACGGTGTGCCGGGAGGCGATCCACCCCTCCCCCGTGCCGAGCGGCTCGATCCGGGTGCGGCCCGGATCACCGCCGACGATCACGCTGTTGTCGTACGACACCGTGGGTACGGTCGCGGTCGAGTAGGCGAGCCGGGTGTAGTAGGGGTCGTAGCGGACGTCCTCGCTGCCGTGGTTGTGCAGCCGGACCAGTCCGTCCGAACGGGTGGACTGCAGCAGCCAGTTGGGGACGGGGAGGGGGTGCACCTCGTCGGCGCGGTCCGCCGGGGCGGGTTCCTCGGGCGCCGTCCACACCTCGTGGCCGGGGGGCAGGAGCAGGCCGAGAAAGCCTTTGCCGGCCCAGTAGGGGGAGGCCGGGCCCGAATAGCTCTGCGCGAGTGAGGTGTCGGGGCCGAGCCAGCCCAGCGGGAGCAGACCGCGCTCGTCGACCGCGCCGCCGTCGAGGAAGTACCGCAGCGCGCCGGAGGCCAGGCGCCGCGTCTCGCCGGGCGCCAGGGGGGTCTGGCCGGTCAGGGCGCCGAGCCAGAGCGGGGCCGCGGTCGCGAAGCGGTAGGTGAGGGAGCGGCCCTGGTGCAGGGGGGCGCCGTCGCCGCCGAAGAGCCGGGCGTAGTCGGCGAGGTGGCGGGACAACCGTCGACCGTATACAGAAAGCAGTTCGCTGTCGTCCGCCAGCCATGCGTGGAGGACTGTATACAGGTGCATGGCCCAGCCGTTGTAGTAGTCGAACTTCCGGCCGTCGCCGTCGGTGTACCAGCCGTCCCCGAGGTACCAGCCCTCGATCCGTTCCAGGCCCCGGTCGATCGCCGTGCGGGCCGCATGGGGCCGGTGGCCGATCTCCTGGAGGAAGCCGCCGACGGTGACGGGGAACAACTCCCAGTTGCACGGCCAGGGTTCGGCGGTGAGCGCGTCCGCCAGCCAGTCGGCGGTGCGCTGCCGCACGGAGTCGTCCAGGCGGTCCCACAGCAGCGGCCGGGTCAGCCGCAGGGCGAGGGCGACGGACGCGGCTTCGACGAGCGGCTGGCTGCGGTCCTCGATGTGCGGCCAGACACCGCCGGGACCGGCCGCGAGTCCGTCGGCGTAGCGGCCGAGCGCGGTCTCGTCTTGGCGGAACGCGGCCAGCAGCAGGGTACGGGCGTATCCCTCCAGGCCGTCGGAGTGGTGGCCCGCGTGGCTCACCTGGTCGCCGGGGAGGTGGTAGAGGGCGCGGTCGGGGGTGGCGTAGGGCTCGACGGCGGCCAGCAGGGCGTCGGCGGCGGCCACCCAGTGGGCGCGGGTGTAACCGGTGTACGGGCTGGACGCGCGGTCGTCGGCGGGCAGTTCGATCACGGCGGTGCTTTCCTTCCTGGCGGGGCCTGGGGCGCCCGGTTCCGGTCGGGGCGCCCCAGGGCTTCATCCCACCCGCACGCCCGCGGGCACCGGACGCAGGGTGAGAAGTGCGTCGCGGACCAGGCCCGCGTAGACGGTGGCGCCGTGCACGGAGGTGTGCGTGTTGAGGTCGGTCAGCGGGGCGTGCTCGGCGGCGGCGACGGAACGGACGACGGCCGGGAGGTCCACGCCGAGGCCGTTGACCAGCAGGGAGGTGCCGTTGTCCAGGGTGCCGTCGGTGTGGAACCAGCGGCGGACGATCGGGGTGACGAGCACCGGTTCGCCACCCTGGTCCCGGACACCCGCGCCCAGGGTGTGCAGGTTGGCCCGGTAGGTGGCCTCGTCGGTGGTCGTGATGCTCGTGCTCGACGCCGTCTCGCCGCCGAAGCGGATCGTCACGTCGTACGTGCCCGCGGGGACGTCGCAGTGGCGGGCGGTGTCGGTGCAGTTCCAGGGAGCGCCGCGAGAGCCACGGCCGGTCCGCGACGCGCGCCGCGCCCTGAGAGCCACGGCCGGTCCGCGACGCGCGCCGCGCCCTGGGCGGCGCCGAGGCGGCGGGCCGGCTCCACGTGCCGGTCGAGCGGCCAGGCGGTGGCCGGCTCGCCCGGCGTGTCCTCCAGCCCCAGGGCCACGTCCCCGTCGGGCCGGTCCACGGCGGCCAGCAGCCGGGAGCCCCGGAGCCCGGACGCCCGCCCTGCACCGGCGAGCCCGGGCGCGTACACCCCGGCCTCGCGGCGCCAGAGTTCCAGTGACGCGGATCCCCCGACGCCGCCCGGCCCGCCGCCGTCGCCTTCGACCGCGTCAGCACCTTCAGGATGGCCGATCGGCGCCCGGCCCGGACCCGCCGGACGCCGGCCGTGACGCCGTTGCGGGGTTGTGGACGAGAGGGGTGCGGACCCGTCGAACCGGCTAAAAGCAGCCAGGAGTTCTTCGTGAAGCGAGCCGGGGAGCCGGGTGGTCATCGCCTCAGGTCGGTCAGATCCCCGACGCCGGCCTGACCGCGCCGTACCGCCGGAGTATTAGGAGTTTCCACATACCCCCGGCCTGGCTGGTTCATGTAGAAAACTACGAAGACCTGGCCTCGGCCTGCGGGGGCTTTCATGTCTTCCGCTCCTGGCTGACTTCGCTCGGTTGGCTGTGTACTCCTCACAGATGTTGCAACGGGGCAAGGCGAGTTGTGACGAAGCAAGGGATGAGTGCCGTGGGCTTCTTGCCTCCGCTCACCATCCTGACATCTTGCCGAACTAGGGGGAAAGCCTTGACTGAAACGTTGTCCGGTCGGGATATCGAGATTTCCTGGCCTGATCTGGGTATCACCGTTACCGCGGAACTCGACGACCGCAACACCGTGCTGGCCGATGCGCTGTGGGAGGCGTTGCCCTACCAGAGCCTGCAAGGGCATGCGCTGGTGGCGGGGCAGCATCTGTATCACGTGGCACCTGTCCATTCACTGCTGCATCTGTCCGCGTCGTATCGGCTTGCCGACCGGCGCGAGGCGCCCGACGGGACGGTGTTCTGTTCCGCTCTGCAGCACCTGGGCATCAAGTACGGCACGTTGACCGAACCGATGCCGGCCTCCCCGGTGGGCCAGGTCCGGCCGCAGGACATGCCCGCTCTGCTCGAGGCCGGACGCGCGGTGTGGGATGCGGTCTATGCGACGAAGAAGCCGGTCCTGGTGGAGGTCCGCAGGGCAGGCATGGGGGGCGGCCACCGCATCCCCCGTCTGACCGCCGCCGACCCCGACGCGGACCTGCTGCTCCGCGACGTCCACGCCGAGACCGAGCGGATCTGGCTGTCCGAGCCGGCCGAGCTCGGCGATCTGCACCGGGGGTGGATACCGTCCGGGGCCGGCAGCTTCGAGACGGTTCTGCCCACCCTCCTGTTCGTCAACGGTGAGACCCGCCCGCTGGGGTACGCCAGTTACGGCGGCCTGGTCCGGGCCGTGACCGGTGGCATGCCGATGGATTCGCTGCGCCAGATGACGCGCCTGCTGGTCGGTGTTCCGGCCGAGTTCCTGGGCTACTGCGGTCTGGAGAAGCTGTGGGGCTTCACCCAGCGTTTCCTGTCCTGCCTCGACCGCCTCGACCGTGACGACTTCCTGGCCGTGGTGAGCCAGATGGCCCTCTACGTCAACTGCCTGGGCGGGTGGAACCTGCATCTGTTCCCGTGGGACACCGGAGACCACCTGCGCCAGCTGCACTCGGCCGAAGCGGGTCAGCGGTCATGAGCGCTCTGCCCGAACGGACGGACGTCGTCGTCATCGGCGGAGGCGTCGTCGGCACCTCGGTCGCGTGTCATCTCGCCGAAGCCGGCGTCCGCACCGTCCTGCTGGAGCGCGGCACGCTCGGATCGGGATCGTCCGCGGCCACCGCGGGCGTTCTGCGGACCTACTTTCCCGGCGACCCCCACACCGGCGGCCTCGCCGTCCGCAGCATGGCGGCGTACCAGGCCTTCGCCGAGCGGACCGGAAGCCCCCTCGGTCTGCAGCGGGTCGGCTTCCTGGTGGTGTTCACCGAGGAGCACCAGGTGGAGGAGTTCCGGCGTACCCAGCCCGCCCAGCAGGCCGCAGGAGTGGATGTCGAACTGGTGACCGCGTCCGAAGCGGTGCGACTCAACCCGCTGCTCGGCGTACGCTCCGTCCTCGCGGCGGCCTGGGCGCCCGAGGCGTACGCCTGCGACCCCGCCGCCATCGTGCGCGGCTACGCCGCGGCCGCCCAGGAGGCGGGCGCCGTGCTGCACACGGAAACACCCGTCATGGGCATCGACCCCGACGGGCAGGTCCACACCCCGATGGGCAGCATCCTCGCCGAAACCGTTGTCTGCGCGGCCGGCCCCTGGTCGAGGACGGTCGCGTCCATGGCCGGTGTCGACCTCCCGATGGCCACGTATCCCATCGAACTGCTCCTCACCGACGCGCCCGCCGCCCCGGTCGGCACCCTGCCGATGACCCTGCACGCCTCCTCCGGCCTGAGGATCCGCACGTGGAGGGACCGCATCCTCATCGGGATGGGCCGCCCCGGTCCGGACGAGTCCCGGCAGGCGTGGCTGCAGCGGCTGTCCCGCCAGCTCAGCACCACCTACCCGGTCCTCGACGGCATCCGCCTGCACCGCGGGTGGAGCGGAGCCTTCGACGGCAGCCCGAACGGGAACGGTCTCATCGGCCGGCATCCCTCCCGCCCCTTCCTCTACGCGGCGGGGTTCTCCGGCCAGGGACTGTGCCAGGCACCCGCGGTCGGAGAGATCGTCCGTGACCTCGTGGCCGGCAAGTAGCCCTGGACGGAGAAGGAAACTGTCATGATTGTCTTGGGGTGCAACGGTTTCACTCGCGTTTCCGGAATCTTCGCCGAGCACTTCGGCGCGGTCGGTACCGAAAGGCACTACCTCCTCGGCCACGACGCGGGTGCGTCGCTCCTGGTGGACGGCGAGCTGGTCGCCGCCGTGGAGGAGGAGCGGCTGAACCGCGAGAAGAAGACCTCCGACTTCCCGGTCGACGCGGTGCGGTGGTGCCTTGAATCCGCGGGACTGAAGTTCTCCGACGTCGACCTCATCGCCATCCCCTGGGACTTCTCCGCCGAGGTCCTCGACGGAATGCTGTCCGACATCACGTCCGCGCCCATGGCGGCCCCGGCCAAGCTGGATCTCGTCAAGAACATCGGCGAACTGTTCACCGGTGCGGTCGGCCATGACGCGATCCTCGCCGACTTCGCCGCGCGCACCGGCTTCACACCCGATCCGGACAAGGTGGTGTTCGTACCGCACCACCTCGCCCACGCGATGACCGGCTATTACCTGGCGGGTATGAAGGACGCCGCGTTCCTCGTCAGTGACGGCCGCGCCGAACGATTCTCGTCGCTGACCGGAGAAATCCGCGACGGCCGGATCCGCGTCTTCGACGAGTCGGCCATCGGCGCGGAACATTCGATGGGGCTGTTGTTCGCCGCGATCACGCGCTACCTGGGCTTTGTGCCCAACAATGACGAATACAAGATCATGGGCCTGTCCGGGTTCGCCGAGCCCCCCGCGCCGAACCCGTTCCTCGAGCACATCGTCGAACTGCGCGAGGACGGGCGCTACACCTTCTGCAGGCCCCTCGAGACGGACAACCCGCGCGGCTTCGAGCCCCTCTTCGAGCAGCATTTCGGTCCTGTGGAGGACACCCTCGAGTACAAGGCCCGGGTGGCTGCCGCGGCGCAGGAGATGCTCACCGTCACAACGAACCACCAGCTCCGCGCGCTGGAGGGCAAGACGGATCTGAACCATGTGCTGTTCGAAGGCGGCGTGGCGCTGAACTGCCTCAACAACACCCCGCTGTTCGAGGCGTCGCGGTTCGACGACATGGACGTGAGTTTCGGTGCCAGCGACACGGGCATCACCATCGGCGCCGCGGTCCACGCCTGGGTGCATCACCCTGACTACGCCGGCGGCAGGAAGTCAGCGCCGCGGATCACTCCGTACCTCGGACCGGAATACGACGACGCGGCGATCGAGCAGGCCCTGCGGGAGTTCACCGGTCGGGTGGTGTGGAGCAGGCTGAGCGATGACGAGGTCGTCGCCCAGGTGGCGGAACTGCTCACCGAGAAAGTCGTCATCGGCTGGTACGAGGGGCGTCTCGAGCACGGCCCTCGGGCCTTGGGGCACCGCAGTATTCTCGCGAACCCCATGTTCCCGGACATCAAGGACATCATCAATACCAGGGTCAAACACCGCGAACCCTTCCGCCCGTTCGCACCGCTCGTGCTCGAGTCGGACGCGCCGAAGATCTTCGAGATGGGCCGCAAAGCGCGTTCGCCGTACATGACGTTCGTCTTCCCGGTGCGGCCGGAGTTCCGTGATGTGATCCCGGGTGCGACCCATGTGGACGGGACCTCCCGGGTGCAGACGATCACCGATGAGGACACCCCGCGGCTGGCGGCTCTGCTGCGCCGGTTCACCGAACTCACCGACGTCCCCTGTCTGATCAACACCTCGTTCAACGTCGCAGGCGAACCGATCGTCTGCACCCCCGCCGACGCGCTGAACTGCTTCCTCGGAACGGAGATCGACCACCTCGTGCTCGGCAACCATCTGGTCACCAAGGCGGAGGCCTCCCGATGACCGGCCGGACCTCCCCCGCCCGCACCCCCCGGGAACTCGACCGGGCGGTCACCGGCGGCATCGGTGACAGCCCGCTGCGCCCCGGCGGAACCCTCGAGGTGAGCGGGGAGCACGCCTCCTCCTTCGACCTGTGGGCGGAAGGCATGCTGGGGGGCGCCGCCCTGCGCAGTTCCCGCCCCTGCGCCGGGGTCACCTCCATCGGCATGGGCCCCGCGGTCCAGCAGCCCGGCGTCCACGCCGTACTCACCCTCCAGGGCGTCCCCGGCGAGAACGTGCACGGCCAGGGGTTCTCCGGCACCCCGGTCCTCGCCGAGGACGTCGTCCGGCACCAGGGCGAGCCGGCCGCTGTCGTCGCCGGCGGTCATCCCGAGAGGGCCCGCCGCGCCGTGGCGGGGATCGTCGTCGGCCCCGAGGTGCTCGAACCGGTCACCGACCCCGAGCGCGCCGCACACGACGACACGCTCCCCGGGCTCCACCCCGGCGGCGACGTCGTGCGCCACCAGCCCGTCACCAAGGGCGACCCCGGGGCCGGGGCCGACGTCGTGGTGTCCCGTCACGGAGGAGATCGAGGTCAAGGGCGGCAGGATCCGCAACCCGTCGTTCGCCGACTGCCTGATCCCGACGGTCCCGGACACGCCGCCGATGACGGTGCACGTGATCGGGAGGACCGGCCCCGACGCGCCGTACGGCGTGCGCGGGGTCGGCGAACCGCCCACCGTCTCCGCCACCCCGGCCGTCGTGAACGCCGTCCACAACGCGCCGGGTCCGAACCTCACCCACACCCCGGTCACGCCGGAGCAGCTCTGCGGCGTCCAGCCGCGACGGCCTCCCCTGCGCGCCGGCCCCCCGTACCCACCCCCCTCCACCCTCTCCACCCCTCCACGAAGGAGCAACCATGACCCTGCACACCCAGGAGACGAGCGTCCAGGAGTTCGAGCGCGTCTGGATGGGACAGGCGATCACGTTGGCCACCAACAGCGTGGCGAACGGCGGCGGTCCGTTCGGCGCACTGGTCGCCAAGGACGGTGAGGTCGTCGCGACCGGGAACAACCAGGTCACCTCGACCCTGGACCCGGTGGCGCACGCCGAGGTGAGCGCGATGCGCGCGGCCTGCAAGAAGCTGAACACCTTCTCGCTCGAGGGCTGTGTCCTGATCAGTTCGTGTGAGCCGTGCCCGATGTGCCTGTCCGCCGCGCTGTGGGCGCGCGTCGACCGGCTCGTCTACTCCGCCGACCGGCACGACGCCGCGGTGGCCGGCTTCGACGACCGCAACTTCTACGACCTGCTCGAGAAGAAGCCCCAGTCGATGTGGCCGATGTCGGTCGAGCACCTGGACCTGCCCAACCGCACGGCACCGTTCGACGCGTGGCTGGCCAAGGCCGACCGCATCGCCTACTGACGTTTCTGACGAGGAGTTCCCGTGACGATCACGCGGAAGCACACGATGCACCACTCGACGATCGTCGACGCCGACCCGGACACCGTCTGGGCCGAGGTCCGCGACCCCATGAAGCTGGTGAAGATCGTGTCCGGACCTGCGGTGAAGGACGTGGGCTGGGCCGAGGGCGGCGCACTGGAGCGGGTGCCGGCCCGGTACGACTTCACGCTGGTGTTCAACGAAGGCCTGGTCCAGCAGGAGGTCGCCGGACGCAACGAGGTGGAGCGGTCCTCCACCTACCGAGCCGTCGCGCCGACGTCGGGCGTCTCCGGCTATCTCGCCACCCTGCGCGTCCGCCCGATCACCAACGATCCGAACCGCAGCTACTTCGAGTGGTCACGAGAGCTGACGATCGCCGCCGGCGCCGACCCCGACGTCATCGAGGGGATCATCGCCATGATGGAGAGACAGACCGACTCCGTGCGGGACCACTTCGCGCCCTCGGCGAACTAGCCGGCCGGTGAAGGAGGCGATGGACGCCGGGCTCCCGGGGCGTGACCGGGAGCCTGCGGTCGAGCAGGCGGCTCCGGCTGCTCCGGCAGGCCGGGGCCGGCCGGCCGGTCGGGGCAGCCCGACGACGCTCGTGCTGCTGCGGCACGGTGAGACGCCACTGACGCCGCAGAAACGGTTCTCCGGCAGTGGTGGCTCGGATCCGTCGCTGTCGGAGGCCGGACGGCGCCAGGCCGAGGCGGCCGCGGCACAGCTGGCCGCCCGCGGCGGTGTGCAGGCGATCGTCGCCTCACCGCTGCGGCGCTGCCGGCAGACGGCGCAGACGGTCGCCACGCGGCTGGGCCTGGACGTAGACGTCGAGGACGACCTGCGGGAGGCGCACTTCGGCGCCTGGGAGGGCCTGACCTTCGCAAAGGTGCGCGAGCACTACCCCGATGACCTGACGGCGTGGCTGAAGTGCCCGGCGGCGGCGCCCCCGGGCGGCGGCGAGTCACTCGACGCGGTGGCGCGGCGGGTGGCGGCCGCACGGGACACGCTGCTGGCCCGGCATGCCGGGGGGACCGTGCTGGTCGTCTCGCACGTCGTCCCGCTCAGGACCCTGGTGCGGCTGGCGCTGGATGCGCCGCCGCGGTCGCTGTTCCGGATGGAGCTGGCGGCGGCGTCGCTGTCGGCGGTGACCTACCACGCGGACGGTGAGGCGTCGGTGCAGACGCTCAATGACACGAGTCATCTCCGGTAGGCGACACGGGCCACCTTGGGTGGGCGGCACGGGGGCCACCTTGGGTGGGCGGCACGGGGCACACCTTCGGTGGGCGGGGCGCCGGAAGGCGCCCGTCCCGAGCGGCCCTTGCCCCCTGGTGCATCGCGGAACAAATCCTTAGCGTCGAGACATGATCAGCAACACCTCCCCCGGCCTCGCCGACGCGCTCGCCACCGGGACGGTCGTACTCGACGGCGGCATGTCCAACCAGCTGGAGTCCGCCGGGTACGACCTGAGCGACGACCTGTGGTCGGCGCGGCTGCTCGCCGAGCGGCCCGAAGCGGTCGCGCAGGCCCATCTCGCCTACTTCCGCGCGGGCGCCGACGTGGCCATCACCGCCGGCTACCAGGCCACCTTCGAGGGCTTCGCGCGGCGCGGTATCGGTCACGACGACGCCGCGCGCCTGCTCACCCTGAGCGTGGACCTCGCGCGGGACGCCGCCCGGCAGGCCAGGGACGAGGGCGTCGGACGGCCTCTGTGGGTCGCGGCCTCGGTCGGGCCGTACGGCGCGATGCTCGCGGACGGGTCCGAGTACCGGGGCCGGTACGGGCTGAGCGTGGCCGAGCTGGAGCGGTTCCACCGGCCGCGCATCGAGGTGCTGGCCGCCGCCGCGCCGGACGCCCTCGCGCTGGAGACCGTACCCGACGCCGACGAGGGGGCCGCGCTGATGCGGGCGGTACGCGGGCTCGGAGTGCCGGCCTGGCTGTCGTACACCGTCGACGGTCGGCGGACGCGGGCCGGGCAGCGCCTGGAGGAGGCGTTCGGCCTCGCCGCCGACGTGGACGAGGTGATCGCGGTCGGGGTGAACTGCTGCGCCCCCGAGGACGTGGAACCCGCGGTGGAGATCGCGTCGCGGGTCACCGGCAAGCCGGTCGTGGTCTATCCGAACAGCGGGGAGGCCTGGGACGCCGAGGCGCGTGCCTGGACGGGGCGTACGCGGTTCGGCGCCGGGCAGGTCGTGACCTGGCGGGACGCCGGCGCACGGCTCATCGGGGGATGCTGCCGGGTGGGCCCTGAGGCGATCGCTTCGATCGCGCGGGCACTGGGCAGGACCTGAACCGCCCGTCCGGCACCGAGGCCCGTGGACGTGCCCCGGCGTCACCGCCGCGTACACACGGGACCACAGGCCTCCAGGGCGCTTGCCTCCCGGCGCGGGAACCGGTTGCCGTCGTGTGGCCGCGGGTGCCTGGCCACCGTCTGCCGTCAGTGGCGTCGGCTTGCGACCGACCGTCGTAACCGTCTTACCGCCGCGGCCAGTTCGGCTCCGGGGGCCCGGATGTCGGTGGCGGGGTCGGGGGCCGGGGCCGTGGGCGAGGTCTGCCAGAGGGTGAATTCCGCATCCCGTGGACCGTATGCGATATACGGTTCACCGTCGCCGAAGATCCGCACCGGGTGGGAGGCGTCCCAGGCCTGCCAGCCGGGGTTCCCGGTCGTCGCGAAGCGGACCCAGGCCCCGTGCATCGCGTCGCACAGATCCTGTGGGGCACCCTCACCGGCCAGCCTCTTCGATTCGGGTATGTCACCGCTGTCGAAGACGAATCCCAGCTCCAGGGCGTGGCAGGCGCCGAGGCCCGGAAGGCGGGACGGCCAGGCGAACTCGTAGAGGTAGGAGGTGCCGGGGCGGGCGTCGGCGAGGCGGTGCAGCGGGACGCGCAGCAGGTGGTCGGTGACCATCTGGCCGACGATCTCGGCGGTGCCGGCGTCGGGATGCAGGGTGCGGTAGCCGCGCGCCACCTCGTGGCCGGCGTGGCAGCGGGCCATGGCCCCGGCGAGGGCGACGGGGCCGAGCCGGTCGACGCGCTCCAGCAGCCCGCCGGGTACGAGCCAGAGCCGGTACTCGTCGCGGGTCCAGCCCAGGAGCAGTTCGACGCCGCGGGCGGCGTCACCGTCGGTCAGGGCCTTGAGCGGGTCGCGGGGCACGAGGTCGCCGTCCACGACGATGCCGAAGGCGGGTCCGCCCAGGACGGGGCTGCCGAGCCGGCCGACCTCGGCCTGGGTGCGCAGCAGCAGGTCGCGGTCGACGGTGGCGAAGGCCGCCGCGGTGGCGGGGATCCTCAGCCGGGTGGCCATGCGGCGCACCAGGCGCCGTACCTTGTCGCGCTCGGATGCCTCCGGCGGGCCGCTCTGCAGTACGGCGCGGCGGATCAGACCGCGGCTGTGGGGCGCGGCGAGCAGGACGCCGGCGCTGATGGCGCCGGCCGACTGGCCGCACAGGGTGACCTGGTCCGGGTCGCCGCCGAAGGCCCCGATGGCGTCGTGCACCCAGCGCAGGGCGGCGAGCTGGTCGCGCAGGCCGAGGTTGGGGGGTGCGTCCGGGAACAGGCCGTATCCCTCGATGCCGAGCCGGTAGTTGACCGAGACGCAGACGACGCCGTCCCGGGCGAAGGTGGCGCCGTCGTACACGGGTACGGCCGAGGATCCCCTGGTCAGGGCGCCGCCGTGCAGCCAGACGAGGACCGGGAGCCGGGCTGTGCGGCTCGGGTCCGGGGTCCATACGTTGAGGTTGAGGCAGTCGTCGCCGGGGATCTCCGGGTCGGAGAGGTACTGCGCGAACGCCTCGGAGTACGGCGGTTTCGGCGCGGTCGGTCCGAAGGCCCCGGCGTCACGGACGCCGTCCCAGGGTTCGGGCGGCTCGGGCGGGCGGAACCGGCGGGGCCCGACGGGCGGGGCGGCGTACGGGATGCCCCGGAAGACCGCGACGCCGTGCTCGTACCGGCCGTGCACGGCCCCGTACGGCGTGCGGACCACGGGGCCCGTCCGGTCTGTCCCAGCCGCGGGGTTCGCCTGGTCTGCCGTCATCGCCCACCAGCCCTTCGCCGCACACTCCTGCACGCGCGCACGTGTGCACTGTGCAACAACAGAGCACCACAAGAGCGTCCGGTATTCCGGTGCACGGGCGCGCGGGAGGGCCGTTCGGGTTACGGCGGGACGGGGAAGCGGGGGGGCGGTCACGTGGCGTACACGCGGTTGCCGAAGCCGAGCTGGTCGTGGCCGCCGCGGGGGGAGCCGTAGTCCCCGCCGCCACCTTCGGCGGGCGATCGCTCCGAATCGCCGAAGCGCCTGAGCGGACGGGGTTCCCACCCGAATGTTCCGGTAACCGATTACGCGCCGGGCAGCGGGAGACCTCAGTGCCCTCGCCGAAAGCGGAAGCACGCCTCTGCCAGTTCCGGCCCCACCGCTACCGATTGACCGCCCATTCCCGGCAGACCTAAGTTAGAAGGCGCTTTCTGAAAACGTTTTCTACCGACGTTTCGTCAGGAGAGTCATGCCCAGCCCTCAGCCGCCGCGGGCCGTGTTCGCGATGGACCCGGTGCACCTCCCGTTGCTCTTCCCCCCGCCGCTCATGGCCCGGCTGAGGCGGACGGCCGACCTCGATCCGGAGCTGGTCGTACGGGACTTCGCCGATCCGGCGGTGGCCGACGCGCTGGCCGCGGCCGAGGTGCTGATCACCGGCTGGGGCTGTCCGCACCTGGACGCCGGTGTCCTCGCCGCCGTACCGAAGCTGTGTGCCGTCCTGCACGCGGCGGGCTCGGTCCGCTCCCTGGTCGGCGAGGCCGTGTGGAAACAGGGTGTCACCGTGTCCAGCGCGGCCACCGGCAACGCCCTGCCGGTGGCGGAGTACACGCTGGCGATGATCCTGCTCCTCGGCAAGGACGCCTTCGAGCAGCGTGAGCGCTACCGCCGCACCCACGCCCGGCCGAGCCCCGCCGAGACAGCGGCCAGCGGCAACCTCGGCCGCCGTGTCGGGGTCATCGGCGCCTCGCGCGTGGGCCGCCGACTCATGGAACTGCTGCGGCCGTTCGACCTCACGGTCCTGCTGCACGACCCCTGTGTGAGCCCCGCCGAGGCCCACGCCCTGGGGGCGCGGCCGCTGCCGCTGGAGGAGTTGCTGCGGCGCAGCGACATCGTCAGCCTCCACGCCCCCGACATCCCCGAGACCCGCCACATGCTCGACCGGGCCCGGCTCGCGCTCATCCCGGACGGCGCCGTGCTGATCAACACCGCGCGCGGTGCGCTGGTCGACCAGGACGCGCTGACGCAGGAGCTGGTCTCGGGGCGCCTGCGCGCGGTCCTCGACGTCACCGACCCCGAGCCGCTGCCCGCGGGCTCCCCGCTGTACGAGCTGCCCAACGTCTTCCTCACCCCGCATATCGCGGGCTCGCTCGGCAACGAGCTCGAACGGCTGGGCGCCATCGTCGTGGAGGAGCTGGAGCGGCTGGCCGAGGGCGTGCCGCCGCGGCACGAGGTGCGGCACGCGGATCTGACCCGGGTCGCCTGATGCGCGCGCCGGGGCCCTGTCCACAGTCCCCCGGCTGTCCACAGGGCCCCCGCCCGCAGTGACGATGGAATACGGTCTGCGCACCGGCGCGGGCGGGGCGCCGAGCGGGTGATCGCGCCACGACGTCGAAGGAGCCGCAACGGGACGGCCGCGCCGTCCGGCGGGCGACCCGCCGCGTGACGCCGGTGGCGGCAACGGCCGGGCACCCTCCCCACGGGGTACCCGGCCGCTGGTCAGCGGACGGTTGCCGTCCGGCGGCCGGTCGTCTCGGGGTCGCTCAGTCCCAGACCTCCCTGCGCTGGTGGCCGCCTCTGGTGAGGGCCTCGATCGCGTCCACGGCGCTGCCGTCGTGGTCGCTGCCGGCGGTGCCCTTGCCGGTCTGGACGTTGGCCGCGCGGTCGACCTCCAGCCAGGAGTCGGCGTGGGAGTTGTCGACCACGGTGATCAGGCCGCCGGACGATGCCGCCGGCGCCGCACCGGCCGCAAGCACCGCGAAGGCGACCGCCGCCGCCATCCCGAGCCGGGGAACGGTACCGGTCACACGCCCACGCCCTCGGGGGTGAGCCGCTCGCGGGCGATGTTGCGTTCCAGCAGGCGGGTGGAGGCCTTCACACCCACCCCGCCGGCCGGGTCCACCTCCGGCAGCCGGCCGTCGGCCGCCTTCAGTACGGTGAGCGCGGAGTCCATCGCCTCGTGCGCGGCGAACAGGCACGGGGTGCTGTAGATCGCGACATCGACGCCGAGGTCGGACAGTTCGCCGAGGGAGAGGCGGGGCGACTTGCCGCCGGCGATCTGGTTGAACAGCAGCGGCTTGGTTCCGACGACCTCGCGGATGCGCTTGATCCACTCGACGCTGCGCACCCCGTCCACCAGGACCACGTCGGCGTCGGTCGCGGCCAGCCGCTCGGCGCGGTGCAGGATGTCGTGCTCGTCGGTGGCGTCCGTACGGGCGACGACGACCAGATCTCGCCGGGTCTCGAGGACCTTGTGCAGCTTCTCCAGGTACTCCTCCAGCGGCAGTACCTGTTTGCCGTCGGCGTGGCCGCAGCGGCGGGGCCGTTTCTGGTCCTCCAGGATCACCCCGGAGGCACCGATGCGCTCCAGCCCCTCGACGACGTGACAGGCGACCTCGGGGTCGACGTACCCGTCGTCGATGTCGACCAGCAGGTGATGGTGCGGGAACGCGCCCCGCAGCCGCTGGACGAAGGCCACCATGTCGGGCCAGGCGATGAATCCGATGTCCGGCAGCCCGTAGTACGAGGCCGCGAACCCGAACCCCGAGACGAACATCCCGTCGTAGTGCTTGGCCGCGATCGACGCCGAGTACATGTCGTAGACGCCGATCAGCGGTGTGGTCCCGGGCCCGGCGATGCGCTCGCGCAGCTTCTTACCGTAGGTCAAGGTCCGGCTCCTCCTGTGGGTGGGTGACGCGGGGCCGGATGGACCACCGCGCCTCGAAGCCCTTTGCCAAGACAAGAGCATCTCTAGATACTCACATGACCATCCATGTAAGCGAGCTTTACTCACTCCAATGGCGCAACCGGTTCACCGCAGAAACGTCACGCAGGAAGCCGTCCCGCCCAACCCGGCCCGCCGTTCAGGTGAGCCGGCCGCACCCGCCGCCGTACGACGCCTCGTCGGCGGTGGTCCGCGGTGCGGATGCGGAACAGCGGTCGCGCGGCCATGCGACGAGGGTAGGCCAGGAACCGCGGCCCGCTCCAACTCCCTTGAGCCACAGGACCGGTGACCGTGACCGCGCCCGGCACGAACGCCGCTCCCCGCTCCTGGACCGGGTGCGCATCCCGGCCCGGGTGATCAGCCCGCTCGACCCGGACACGGCGATCATGAAGGCCCCGCGGGGTCTCCTCCCGGGCCTCCGGTGTCCGATTCCTTCAAGACCGGGCCCTCCGCCCCTGCCTACGGTGACGGCATGACAGCACAATTCGCCCTGATCGGCGTGGTGGCTTCCGACATGGCAGCCTCGCTCGCCTTCTACCGTCGCCTCGGACTCGTCTTCCCCGAGGGGTCCGAGGAGCAGCCGCACGTCAACGCGGAACTGCCCGGGGGACTGGCCTTCGCCCTGGACACCGAGGACACCGTCCGCTCCTTCTACCCCGGCTGGCGGCCGCCCGAGAGCGGCGGGCGCGTGGGGCTCGCCTTCCGGTGCGGGTCACCCGCCGAGGTCGACGCCCTGTACGAGGACCTGGTGGACGCCGGGTACCACGGGGAGCTCAAGCCGTGGGACGCGTTCTGGGGACAGCGGTACGCCACCGTGCACGACCCCGACGGCAACGGCGTCGACCTGTTCGCCCCGCTACCCGCCGCCGAGTAGCTCCCCGAGCGGCATTCCCGTCAACTGCCGCACCTCGCGAGCGAGGTGGGGCTGGTCCGCGAACCCCGCGCGGACGGCCGTCTCAGCGTACGGCGTCCCGGAGCGGGCCAGCGCCAGCGCCCGCTGCAGCCGCAGAATGCGGGCCAGGGTCTTGGGTCCGTAGCCGAACGCGCCCAGGCAGCGGCGGTGCAACGTGCGGGTCCCGACGCCGAGTTCGGCAGCGGTGACGGAGACCGGACGGCCCTCGTCCAGGCGCTCCACCAGCCGGTGCAGCAGCGGATCGGGGGCGGTGGTCCGCTCGGCCTGCTCCAGGGCGATGTCCTCCAGCGCAGTCGCCGGGTCGGGTGCCGCCTCGACCCGGTCGCGCAGCCGCCGGACCCGGGCGGCGGGCCACAGATCGGCCAACTCGACGCGCAGATCCCGAAGTTCGTGCGCGGGTACCCCGAGCAGAGCGGGCGCGGTACCGGGGAAGAAGCGGACGCCTGCCCAGAAGCGGGGCGGGCCCTCGGGGACGTAGGGGCGGGTGTCGGGGCCCGCGACCAGCAGCCGGCCCTCGCTCCACAGCAGGTCCATGCAGCCGTCCGGCAGCACGGCACCGCCAGCGGCCCCCTCCGGGGTGTTCGTCCACACGACCGCGCCGGTCAGCCGGGACGCCCGCTCCGCGTACACGGGGCCAGCCTACGGCGCCAGGCGGCGGGCGTGCGGCACGATCTCCCGCTCACCTCGGGCGCCGGTCCGGGGGCGCCGGTGACGCCGGGCTGTGTATCGCGCCGTCCGCCGCCACCTGACGTTCCTCGGTCGGAGCGCCGGCACGGCCCCCGGTGTCGGGGGCGCCGAGCAGCGGAAGACCGTGCCGGGTGCGGAAGCGGCGGGCGTAGGCGGCGGTGACCGCGGCGGCCAGGGCGAGCAGCAGGAGGGAGAGGACGCGGCCGAGCAGCGGCACCACGTCGGTCGGCAGCGTGGCGGCTGCGAGTGTGCCGATTCCCCCGTCGAGCAGCTGCTCGGCGCCCCAGACCACGGTCAGCACACGCAGGCCCCGGCGGAACTCGGCGGAGTCCCGCCACAGGCCCGCCCGTATCCGGGCCGCCGGACCCCGGTGCAGGCGCTGTCCCAGCTGGAAGGCCAGCGGCCTGCCGGTGAAGCCGGTGCCGAGCACCCAGCCGCCGACCACGAGGGACAGCGCCGCGTCCTTGAACAGCAGGAGCCGCGTGCTGCCGCCGATCAGGGTGGTCAGCGCGGCGAGGGCCAGCAACACGGTGAAGAACAGGTCCACGCCGTCGATGCGGCGCTGCCGGACCGCGCCGGTCACCAGGCGCAGGGCGGGTGGCGCGCCGCTGAGCAGCAGGGCCGGGCCCTGTCCGGCCCCGAGGGCGCGAGCCGCGTAGTAGACGAGGAGCGGCAGGGCGATGTCGGCGGCGATCGCGAGCAGCGGACCGTGGGCGGACCCGCCCGTGCTCACCCCCGTGCTCGCCTGCGTACTCGCCCCCGTGCGTGGCCGCCTCGCCCCCGTGCGTGGCCGCTGCTCCCGGCCCGTCGTGTCCACCACGTCCACCATCTCGTCCGCCTCCTCGCCCTGCGTCATGCCGCTGCCGGACGGCACCGGCCTGCGGAAAAACGCTAGGTGAGGGGCAGGGCAGGACGGATCGGAGCACGGGTGGAGAGCCGGGTGGAAGAGGGGTGGAACGCCGCATCACTCGCCGGGTGGAGAACCGCCCCCCTCCCCCGCCCGCGCCACAGACGCGCCGCACCACGCTCGCACCACGGCCCCAGCCACACCGCACCACAGCCACACCGTGCCGAAGCCGCGCCGCACCCTCAGGGCCGGCCCCCGCCCCGGCCGGCCCGGTGTTCCTGCGGGCTCACGCCGTACACGCGCTTGAAGGCGGTGGAGAGGGCGAACGCTCCGCCGTAGCCGACCTGGCGGGCGATGGTGTCGAGGGTGAGGTCGGTGTCGCGCAGCCGGTCGGCGGCCAGAGCGAGCCGCCAGCCGGTCAGGTAGGACATCGGGGGTTCGCCCACGAGGTCGGTGAAACGGCGGGCGAGGGCCGCGCGGGAGACCCCGGCCTTGGCGGCGAGCGCGGCCACCGTCCAGGGGTGCGCCGGGTCGTCCTGCACCAGGCGCAGCGCGCGGCCGACGACCGGGTCGGCCAGCGCCCGGTACCAGGCGGGGGCCGCCGCCTCCGGACGGGAGAACCAGGCCCGCAGGGCGCTGATGAGCAGCAGGTCCAGGAGGCGGTCCAGGACGACCTCCTGGCCGGGTTCGTCGCGGACGATCTCCTCGGCCAGCACGGGAGTGAGCGGGCAGTCCCACAGCTCGGCGGGGAGGGTCAGCAGGGGTGGCAGGGCGGCGAGCAGGCGCCCGGTGATCTCGCCGCGCATCAGATAGGTGCCGATCAGCATCACCGTGCCCGCGTCGGGGCGGTCGCCCCAGGTGCGCACCCCGAGGTCCATGGAACCGTTCAGGGAGGTGCCGTCGGGGTAGCGGCACTCGCCGCCGGGCAGGATCAGCGCCTGCGGTGCGGTGTCCGGCCGGTCGCCACAGGTGTACGGGTCCGGGCCGCGGGCGATCGCCAGGTCTCCGGGGCCGAGGCGCACCGGCACGCCGTCCGCGTCCGGGGTGACGCAGGCGGTGCCGCGCGCCATGACCATCACGGTCAGCGGCGCCTCGTCGTGCACGCGCACGGCCCAGGGCGGGTCGAAGCAGGCCCGGATCATGAAGGCGCCGTGCGCGCGCGGACCGTCCAGCAGACCTGCGAGTGCGTCCATGGGGGCAGCGTAGACGCACGCTTATGGGGGCGAGCGGTTCGACGATGTCGCCCGGCCCGGCAGGGCAGTTGACTGACGGGCATGACGCAGAACACGGAGAACACGCAGAGCACACGGACCACGCAGACGGTGCAGACGGTGCAGACGGTGCAGACCACGCGGAGCACCGCGCCGAACGCGCGCAACGCACGGAGGACGCAGCGGCCGGAGAACGCGGGAGCCGAAGCGCGCACGCCGGACGCGGCGGTGTCGACGGTGGTCGTGACCGGTGCCTCCGGCCGTACCGGCAGTCGGGTCGCGGCGGCGGCGCGCGCCGCGGGCCTGACGGTCCGGGCCGCCTCCCGCGCGCGGGGTTTCGACGTGCACGATCCGTCGACGTGGGAACCGGTGCTGCGCGGCGCCGACGCCGCCTACCTCGTCCATCCGTTCGACGTGGGCGCGCCGGACGCGCCGGACACCGTCGGCCGGCTCGCCGGTGCGGCGGTGCGGCTCGGGGTACGGCGGCTGGTGCTGCTCTCGGCCCGCGGCGAGGAGCAGGCCCTGCCGACGGAGGAGGCGCTCGCGGGGTCGGGGGCTCGGTGGACGGTCGTGCGGGCCGCGTGGTTCGCGCAGAACTTCAGCGAGGGGCCGCTGCTGGCGGAGCTGCGGGAGGGCGGGGAGCTGGTGTTCCCGGGCGGGGCGGCGCGGGAGCCGTTCGTCGATGTGCGGGATGTCGCCGACGTGGTGGTGGCGGCACTGACCGGCGGCGACCGGTATGTGCGGCGGACGCTGGAGGTGTCCGGGCCGCGGCTGCTGACCTTCGGTGAGACGGTCGCCGAGGTCGCCGCGGCGGCCGGGCGGGAGCTGGCGTACCGGGCGGTGTCCCCACGGGACTACGGTGAGCGGCTGGCCGGGTTCGGGGTGCCGCCCGAGGAGGTGGAGTACCTGGTCGGACTGTTCGCGTCCCTGCTCGACGGGCGGAACGGGCATGTGTGCGACGGCGTACGGCAGGTGCTGGGGCGGGCGCCGCGGGACTTCGGTGACTTCGCCCGGGAGGCGGCGGCAGCCGGGACCTGGACGGTCTGACACCGGCACGGAGCGACCACCGGAACCCGCACGGGACCGACACCGGCACGGAGCGACCACCGGAACCCGCACGGGACCGACACCGGCACTGGAGCGGCCGCCACCGGAACACGGACGGGACCGGACGGGACCCGCACCGGCGCGGGGCCGTTCACCGGGCCGGTGCGGCGCCCGTGGGGCAGTGTCCGTGGGGCGCCGTCACGTCCCTCACTTCTCCGGCTGCCCCGTCCCCCCGTCCCCGTCCGGCTCGTGCGGATCCCGGCCGTTGGTCTTGTGGGCGTGGTGGACGTGCTTGGCCTGGGTGCGCAGGCGGGACGTGACGTCCTCCGGGGGCAGGAAGCGGGACCAGCGTTCGGGGAACTCGGAGGGCATGTCGGGGTCGTCGGGGTCGGTCTCGCGGGCCACCGCCGCCCAGGCGACGTACTCGGCGACCTGGGCCTCCCGGATCCGCTCGTTGGCCGCGCGGGCGGCGGCCGTGGCGGCGGCGGGCCACACCCGGTCGATGGCGGCGTTCACGGCCGCGCCGACGAGGACGGCGAAGGCCGCCACACCGATCCACAGGAGTACGGCGACGGAGGCGGCGAGGGAGCCGTAGATGGTGGCGCCCTCGATGGTGTGCACGAGGTAGATCCGCAGCAGGAAGCTGCCGAGGACCCACATGGCCAGGGCGACGAGGGCGCCGGGGACGTCCTCGATCCACGGGGAGCGGACCGGCACGGAGACGTGGTACAGGGTCGTCAGGAAGGCGATGGACAGGACGATGACGACCGGCCAGTACAGGACCTGCACCACCGTCTCCGACCAGGGCACCACCCGTACCACCGCGTCCGGGCCCGCCACCATCAGCGGCAGGGCCACCGAGCCGATCAGCAGCGCCACGATGAACAGCAGGAACGACATCATCCGGGTCTTGACGATGCCCCGGACGCCGTCGAGGCCGTACATGACGGTGATCGTGTCGATGAAGACGTTCACGGCGCGGGAGCCGGACCACAGGGCGAAGACGAAGCCGATGGAGATGACGTCGGGCCGGCCGCCCTTCATCACGTCGTGCAGGATCGGCTGGGTGATCTCCTTCACGCCCTTGTCGGACAGGACCGTCCGCGAGGCGTCGAGGATGTTCGTCTCCAGGCTGCGGATGGTGTGGGCGCCGGTCCAGGTGTCGACGTAGGCGAGGAGCCCGATGAGGCAGAGCAGCAGCGGCGGCACGGACAGCAGCGTGAAGAAGGCCGCCTCGGCAGCCAGGCCCAGGATGCGGTACTCCATGCAGGAGTTGACGGTGTCCTTGAGCAGCAGCCAGGCGGTCCTGCGCTTGGAGACGTTCCGGTAGAGGGCTCTGGCCCGGTGGAGGCGACCGGCGGGCCGCTCGGGGGGTTCACTTGCTGGCTGCACGACCCAAAGGTATCCGCAGCGGCGGACCGCCCTCACCTTCCGGGGCGGGCAACCGCGTCCGGCGCGCCCGGCGGCGCCGCTGTGCCACTCTGGAGGCCATCACCGCCGCCGTCCCGGGTAGGTTCGCAATCATGGCAGGCACCTCCACCCACACCGTGACGAACCAGCCGCCCGACCTGGTCGGCTACGACCTGTTCACCGCCGACCGGGCCCTCGTGGCGGCCGTCGGGCGGCACACCGGTCCGGACGTGCTCGACGAGGTGCGCGCGGAGCTGTCCGCGCTGGGCCGGGCCGCCGGCTCGGCGCAGGTGCGGGAGTGGGCGGCGCAGGCGAACGAGCACCCGCCCCGGCTGCGCACCCACGACCGGTACGGCCACCGGATCGACGAGGTCGACTTCCACCCGGCCTGGCACCGGCTGCTCGGCAAGGGCGTCTCGGCGGGCCTGACCGGGGCCTGGATCCGGCCGTCGGGGCACGTCCGCCGGGCCGCCGGGTTCCTGGTCTGGACGCAGGCCGAGGCGGGCAACTGCTGCCCGCTGTCGATGACGCACGCGGCCGTGCCGGCGCTGCGCACCGATCCGGTGCTCGCCGCCGCGTGGGAGCCGCGGCTGACGTCCACGGTCTACGACCGGGAGCTGCGGCCCGCCGAGCGGAAGGCCGGCGTGCTCTTCGGTATGGGCATGACCGAGAAGCAGGGCGGCAGCGACGTCCGGGCGAACACCACCGAGGCCCGGCCGCTCGCCGAGGCCGGCACGTACACGCTGACCGGGCACAAGTGGTTCTGCTCGGCGCCGATGTCGGACGCGTTCCTCGTGCTCGCCCAGGCCCCCGGCGGCCTCACCTGCTTCCTGGTGCCGCGCGTGCTGCCCGACGGCGGCCGCAACGTCTTCCTCGTCCAGCGGCTGAAGGACAAGCTGGGCAACCGTTCCAACGCCTCCGCCGAGGTGGAGTTCGCCGGCACCTGGGCCCGCCGGGTCGGCGAGGAGGGGCGCGGGGTGCGGACGATCATCGAGATGGTCGCGGCGACGAGGCTGGACTGCGCGCTGGGCTCGGCGGGTCTGATGCGGCAGGCGGTGACGCAGGCGATCCACCACTGCACCTACCGGGAGGCCTTCGGCGGCCGGCTGCTCGACAAGCCGCTGATGCGCAACGTCCTCGCCGACCTCGCGCTGGAGTCCGAGGCCGCGACCACGCTCGCGCTCCGGCTCGCGGCCGCGTACGACGACGGCGGCGAGCAGGAGCGTGCCTTTCTGCGGCTGGCGGTGCCGGCCGCCAAGTACTGGATCACCAAGCGCTGTGCGCCCGTTGTGGTCGAGGCCGCGGAGTGTCTGGGCGGAAACGGTTACGTCGAGGAGTCGGGCCTGCCCCGGCTGGTACGGGAATCGCCGCTGAACTCCGTCTGGGAGGGCGCCGGGAACGTCCAGGCGCTGGACGTGCTGCGGGCACTGCAACGGGAGCCGGGCGCGCTGGACGCCTGCCTGACCGAGATCGGCCGGGCGCACGGCGCCGACCACCGTCTCGACCGCGCCGTGAAGGACTTCTTCACCGAGCTCGCCGACCTCGACGCCGTCGAGGGCCGCGCCCGGCGGCTCGTGGAACGCCTCGCCCTGGTCCTCCAGGGTTCCCTGCTGGTCCGCTTCGCCCCACCGGAGGTGGCGGACGCGTTCTGTGCCTCGCGGTTGGGCGGCGACCACGGCGCGTCGTTCGGTACCTTGCCGACGAGCTTGGATCTGGAAGCCGTCGTGGAACGAGCGCGCCCGGTCTCCTGAGCACGGACCGCGCCGTCCCGCTCCAAGGGGTGCGGTGCGCCCCTGTGGTGCGAAGCCGGCCGGAATTTTGGCAGGGGTGATGCTGCGCCGACACGGCACCACCCCCACCGCCTGGGCCCGTTGAGCCCGCGGACGCGACAAGTCTCGGCCACCCCCCGAGCGTCCACCAGGGTTGCAAGGGGTTGCAACTTGTCGGGGCACGTGCGCGGAGTGTGTGCCTCCGGCCTGTCCGGAGCGGCAGTATGAGAGGCACAGCCGGGCCGGAAACCGCCGCCCGGACGGCTTGACAACTATGTTCGACGTCCTTTCGGGAGGACCCCCGTGGCGAACCCGCCGATGAACGTGGCGCGCCTGGCCGCCGTGGACGCGACACAGGCGGCGCGGCTGCTGAGCGAGGTACGCGACGCCACGCTTGCCGGTCGACGTGCGAGGGTCGCGCCCCGGCCGGTGATCGAGCAGTCCTGGGGGCGGATGCTGCGCAGTGGTGTCGATCCCGATCGCGACTTCAGATCCGGGCTGCTGTCCGTCGAGGAAGTGCGGCGGCGGCGCGAGGAGTCACCCCTCAGGCATGTCCTGCCGGTGCTGCGTGAGGGTCTGCTTTCGGTCGCCGATGTGGCCCAGCACATCATGGTCGTCGCGGACGCCGACGGGCGGGTGCTGTGGCGGGAGGGGGCCCCGCCGGTGCTGCGCAAGGCGGACGGGCTCGGCTTCGAACTCGGCGCGGACTGGCGCGAAGACGTCGTCGGCACCAACGGGGTGGGCACCCCGGCGGTCGTACGACGGCCCGTTCAGGTCTTCGCCGCCGAGCACTTCGTCCGCTCGCACACCTCGTGGACCTGCACGGGCGCGCCGATCACCGATCCCAGGGACGGGCGTCTGATCGGTGTCGTGGACGTCAGCGGCCCGCTGGAGACGATGCATCCGGCGACCCTCGCCTGGGTGGACTCGGTGGCCAAGCTGGCCGAGGCGCGGCTGCGGGAACTGCATCTGAACGCGTTGGAGCGGCTGCGGTCGGTGGCGGCGCCGGTGCTGGCCCGGCTGGACGGGCGGGCGCTGGCGGTGGACCGGGACGGCTGGACGGCGGCCGTGTCGGGGACGCCGTACGTACGGCGGGTCGCGCTGCCCAAGTCGCTGGCGCCGGGCCGCCGGTGGCTGCCGTCGCTGGGTTCGTGCGCGGTGGAGCCGCTGGCCGGGGGCTGGTTGCTGCGGGTGGCCGAGGAGCCGCTCGGCACCGCCACGCGGATCGTGCTGGACCTGGCCAGGCCGGGCCGCAGTACGCTGACGGTTTCCGGGTCGGCGGGTTCCTGGTCGCGTGAACTCAGTCCGCGGCATGCCGAGTTGTTGTATCTGCTCGCCGACCACCGGTCCGGCCGCGGTGCGGCGGCGCTGGCCGGGGATGTGTTCGGGGATCCCTCACGTACGGTGACGGTACGGGCTGAGATGTCCCGGATCCGGCGGTACTTCGGGGATCTTCTGCAGCACCGGCCGTATCGATTTCGCGAGGACGCGGAGATCGAGGTGCTGCTCCCGGACGACCCGCGTGACCTGCTGCCCTCCTCCACGGCGCCGGCGATCACGCGGAGCCGGACGGCCGTGCGGGGTGCCGGATCCGCGCCTCGATGAGCGTGTCTTCCGCATATGTGCGGGGACTTCGCCCTGCGCGGGCCGTGACTGCCGTAGCATCCCCTAGGGGCCTGACCGGTCGCCTCTTGCGTCAACGTACGGATCATCAGGCGCAGTTGGCCGTCGGCGGCCGGCGCGCACCGGCGGCGAAGGAGCCCTGGAAGAGGGGACGAGATGAAGCATCGCGGCAGACATCGCCGGCGCAGACGGGGCGCTGCACTGCGCGCGGTCCTGACCGGGACCGCGCTGGCGCTCACCGCGGCCGCCACCCTGATCAGTGTCTCCCAGGCCAACGTCACCGACAGCCCCGGCGCGCTCAAGCCGCTCTCCTCCCCGGCGGAGACCGGCCGGCTGCGGCTCCAGGAGCGGCTGGTGCCCGCCCGTGCGCTGAACCGGCTGTCCGCCGCGATGGGCCGCCCGGTCGGGGTGGACGCCGTCCTGGCGAGCGCCGACCGCGGGATGCGCGGGTCCGCCGACTGCTCCTCCGCCGACCGCGCGTCGCTGCCTGTCGCCCCGGCCGCCACGCGCGCCTACTGCTGGGACCCGGCCGACTCCGCCGGCACGGACTGGCGGCCGGCGTCGGTGACCACCTCCGGGGACGCGGACGACGACGGCGTCTGGGGTGCCCACCGGGTCGTCCTCGCCGGCTGGACCCACGACGCCGCCACCGGCCGGGCCGACGAGCGCGGGCTGGCCAGGGTCGCCTTCGTGAACGCCGACGACCCCGCCCGGCTCGCCTACCGCTGGGTCCTGCTGGTGGTGCCGGTCGACGGCGGCCGTGACTACCGGGGGCTCGGCTCCGGGATCTCCGGGATGGTCTGGTACCAGGACAAGCTGCTGGTCACCACCAGGACCGGCAGCGCCGACGCCCTGTACGTCTACGACCTCGACCGGATCCAGCGCGCCGGTGTCGACGGGCCGGCGATCGGCCGGGTGCCCGGCGGCTGGTCCGCCGACGGCTACCGGTACGTGATGCCCGCGGTCGGCTCCTACCGCTTCACCGCGGGCCGCTGCACGCGTTCCGGCCCGCCCTGTCCCGGGGCGCTCGCCCTCGACCGGAGCACGGTGCCGGACAGCCTGGTCGCCGCGGAGTGGACCGCCCCGGACGGGGGCCGGAACGCGCGGCTGTGGCGGTATGCGTTCAGCTCGGATCCCGCGCGCGGCGGGCTGCTCGCCACGGACGCCGCGGGGCGGGTGAAGGCGGTGGAGGCCTTCCGGACGCGGGCGGCCGGGATCCGGGGCGTGCTGTCGTACCGGCGGCCCGGGGCGGACCAGCCGTCCTGGTATGTGGGACGTCTGCCCGGTTCGCGGGACGGACACGGCGGTCTGTGGCGGCAGGACTCCGGGGGAGCGAAGGCCGCGCACTGCGGTGCGGACGCCTCACACCGCTGCTGGGCGCAGTCGGCGGGGTCGCTGTCCTACTGGCAGGAGACGGGCGAGGTGTGGTCCCTGTCGGACCGCATGCTCTTCGCCATACCCCTGGCCGGCCTGGACCGCTCCCTGGGCTGATCAGGCCGATCGACAGACCGTGCGGCGGGATGGTTCCCTGGCCCGTATGAGCAGCGTCCCCGTCACCACCTGGTACCTGGAGCAGACCTCACCGGCCGATCTCCTGCCCGCCGCCGCGCCCGAGGGCGAGGTGCGGATCGTGCGCGCCGAGGTGCCCTCGCCCGAGTTCAGCCGCTTCCTGTACGCCTCGGTCGGCGGCGACATCCGCTGGACCGACCGGCTGGGCTGGACGTACGCCCGGTGGCAGGAGCATCTGGACCGGCCCGGCGTGGAGACCTGGGTGGCCTACGACCGGGGCACCCCGGCCGGCTATGCGGAGCTGGACCCGCAGGACGAAGGTGTCGTCGAGATCGTCTACTTCGGTCTGCTGCCCGCCTTCCGGGGGCGGCGCATCGGCGGGCACCTGCTGTCGTACGGCACGGCCCGCGCCTGGGACCTGGCCGAGCGGTGGCCGCAGCGGACGCCGACGAAGCGGGTGTGGCTGCACACCTGCAGCCTCGACGGCGAGTTCGCCATGGACAACTACACGCGGCGCGGCTTCAAACTGTTCGACACCAAGGCCGAGCTGGAGCCCGACGTCGCGGCGCCGGGGCCGTGGCCCGGGGCGTACCCCGCCTGATAGCCCGTCCGACCTGGCGGGACAAGCCCTCCCGCGGCGTATGTGAGCGACAACACCCTTGTTCCATATTCCGGGACAAGGGTGTCCGCATGATGGATAAAGCTGGACTGTGTCCAGATCGCCGTGACACGCTTCCGTCATGTCTGGAACTGGAATTGCCTTGGTGAGTCGGCGGCACGTCGACCTCGGCCGCATGTCCAGCGCCATCTGTCCGGCGAGCTGAGCCTCCAGCACCGCCGCGAACCCCCGTACCTGATTCTCCTTGCGCAACGCCGCGCACGCCTGCCCGCGTGCGCGCTTCTGTGCAGGTCAGTGCTGATTCCCATCGGTCCCGAAGGACGTAGAACCATGGCCGCCACTCCACCGAACCCCGCCGCCTCCGCGCCCCGCCGCAAGGTGAGCCGTCACCGTGGTGAGGGTCAGTGGGCCGTGGGGCACTTCACCCCGCTCAACGGCAACGAGCAGGTCAAGAAGGACGACGACGGTCTCAATGTGCGGACACGCATTGAGACGATCTACTCCAAGCGCGGATTCGACTCGATCGACCCCAGCGACCTGCGCGGCCGGATGCGCTGGTGGGGGCTGTACACCCAGCGCAAGCCCGGGATCGACGGCGGCAAGACCGCGGTCCTGGAGCCGGAGGAGCTGGACGACCGCTACTTCATGCTGCGGGTCCGCATCGACGGTGGCGCGCTGACCACCCGGCAGCTGCGCGTCATCGGCGAGGTCTCGCAGGAGTTCGCGCGCGGCACCGCGGACATCACCGACCGGCAGAACGTCCAGTACCACTGGATCCGGATCGAGGACGTGCCCGAGATCTGGGACCGGCTGGAAGGCGTGGGCCTGTCGACCGTCACCGCCTGCGGTGACACCCCGCGTGTGATGATCGGCTCCCCGGTGGCGGGCATCGCCGAGGACGAGATCATCGACGGCACGCCGGCGCTGGAGGAGATGAAGCGCCGCGTCCTGAACAACAAGGCGTACTCGAACCTCCCGCGGAAGTTCAAGACGGCCATCTCGGGCTCGCCGCTGCTGGACGTGGTGCACGAGATCAACGACGTCGCGTTCGTCGGCGTACGGCACCCCGAGCACGGCCCGGGCTTCGACGTGTGGGTGGGCGGCGGCCTGTCCACCAACCCCAAGCTGGGTGTGCGGCTCGGCGCCTGGGTGCCGGTCGACGAGGTCCCGGACGTCTACGAGGGCGTCGTCTCCATCTTCCGTGACTACGGCTACCGCCGGCTGCGCAACCGCGCCCGGCTGAAGTTCCTCGTCGCCGACTGGGGCGCGGAGAAGTTCCGGCAGGTGCTGGAGGACGAGTACCTGGGCGGACGCAGGCTGATCGACGGGCCCGCCCCCGAGCAGCCGGTCCAGCAGTGGCGCGACCACATCGGTGTGCACCGGCAGAAGGACGGCCGGTTCTACGTCGGTTTCGCACCGCGCGTCGGCCGGGTCGACGGCGCCACGCTGACGAAGATCGCCGATCTCGCGGAGGCGCACGGCTCGGGCCGGGTGCGGACCACCGTCGAGCAGAAGATGATCGTCCTCGATGTCGAGCAGGACAAGGTCGAGTCGCTGGTCGAGGGGCTGGAGGCGCTGGACCTCACCGCCCGGCCGTCCTCCTTCCGGCGCGGCACCATGGCCTGCACCGGCATCGAGTTCTGCAAGCTCGCCATCGTCGAGACCAAGCAGCGCGGCTCGACGCTGATCGACGAACTGGAGCGCCGCCTGCCGGACTTCCACGAGCCGATCACCATCAACCTCAACGGCTGCCCGAACGCCTGCGCCCGTATCCAGGTCGCGGACATCGGTCTCAAGGGCCAGCTCATGCTCAACGACCAGGGCGAGCAGGTCGAGGGCTACCAGGTGCACCTCGGCGGCGCCCTCGGTCTGGAGCCGGGCTTCGGCCGCAAGGTGCGCGGGCTGAAGGTCACCGCGGACGAACTGCCCGACTACATCGAGCGGGTGCTCAAGCGGTTCCAGGCGGAGCGCGAGGACGGCGAGCGGTTCGCCACCTGGGCCGCGCGGGCTTCCGAGGAGGCCCTGTCGTGAGCGAGCGGGCCGCACCGTTCTACTGCCCCTACTGCGGCGACGAGGACCTGCGTCCGAGCGACGCCCTGGGAGGCAGCCACGGCGCCTGGGAATGCGCGGCATGCAACCGCGCCTTCCAGCTGAAGTTCCTCGGGCTGCTCGCCCGGGGCCTTCAGCGAGCCGACCACGGAGGGGACGACGCGATATGACGACGGCTCAGGACCAGCAGCGTACGGCCGACGAGTTGAAGGCGCTCGCCGAGCAGGCGGGCCGTGAGCTGGAGGACGCCTCCGCGCCGGAGATCCTCCGGTGGGCGGTCGACACCTTCGGCGCGAAGTTCTGCGTGACCTCCTCCATGGAGGACGCCGTGGTCGCCCATCTCGCCTCACGCGTGCTCAAGGGCGTCGACGTGGTCTTCCTCGACACCGGTTACCACTTCCCGGAGACCATCGGCACCCGCGACGCCGTCGAGGCCGTGATGGACGTCAACGTCATCACCCTCACGCCGAAGCAGACGGTCGCCGAACAGGACGCGCAGTACGGCCCGAAGCTGCACGACCGCGACCCGGACCTGTGCTGCAGGCTGCGCAAGGTGCAGCCCCTGGAAGAGGGACTGCGGGGCTACCAGGCGTGGGCGACCGGCCTGCGCCGCGACGAGTCCCCGACCCGGGCGAACACCCCGGTCGTCGGCTGGGACGAGAAGCGGCAGAAGGTCAAGGTCTCCCCGATCGCCCGCTGGACGCAGGACGACGTGGACGCCTATGTCGCCGAACACGGTGTCCTGACCAACCCGTTGCTGATGGACGGCTACGCCTCGATCGGCTGCGCCCCGTGCACCCGCAGGGTCCTGGAGGGTGAGGACGCGCGGGCCGGCCGCTGGGCGGGCCGTGCCAAGACCGAGTGCGGGCTGCACGGATGACGAACGACTCGACCCAGGAGAACCACGTGAGAACCGGAGCCACCGTCTGGCTCACGGGTCTGCCGAGCGCCGGCAAGACCACCATCGCGTACGAGCTGGCCGGCCGGTTGCGTGCGGAGGGCCACCGCGTCGAGGTGCTCGACGGCGACGAGATCCGCGAGTTCATCTCGGCGGGCCTCGGCTTTTCCCGCGAGGACCGGCACACCAACGTGCAGCGCATCGGCTTCGTCGCCGAACTGCTGGCCCGTAACGGCGTCAAGGCGCTGGTACCGGTGATCGCGCCGTACGCGGACAGCCGGGACGCGGTGCGGAAGCGGCACGCGGAGAACGGGACGTCGTACCTGGAGATCCATGTCGCGACCCCGGTCGAGGTGTGCAGCGTGCGCGATGTGAAGGGGCTGTACGCCAAGCAGGCGGCGGGCGACCTCAAGGGGCTCACCGGGGTCGACGACCCGTACGAGGAGCCCGAGACGCCGGATCTGCGGATCGAGTCGCAGCACCAGAGCGTGCAGGAGTCCGCGGCGTCGGTGTACGCCCTGCTGAGCGAGAGGGGACTGGCATGACGACCGTCGCCAAGGCCGCGACGGGCGGCGAGGGCACGGAGAGCCCGTACGCCCTGTCGCACCTGGACGCGCTGGAGTCCGAGGCGGTGCACATCTTCCGCGAGGTGGCGGGCGAGTTCGAGAACCCGGTGATCCTGTTCTCCGGCGGCAAGGACTCCATCGTCATGCTGCATCTGGCGCTGAAGGCCTTCGCCCCGGCCGCCGTGCCGTTCTCGCTGCTGCATGTGGACACGGGACACAACTTCCCGGAGGTTCTTGAGTACCGGGACCGTGTGGTCGCCGCACATGGTCTGCGCCTCCATGTGGCCTCCGTCCAGGACTACATCGACCGCGGTGTACTCAAGGAACGTCCCGACGGCACCCGCAACCCGCTGCAGACCCTCCCCCTGACGGAGAAGATCCAGAGCGAGAAGTTCGACGCGGTCTTCGGCGGCGGCCGCCGGGACGAGGAGAAGGCCCGCGCCAAGGAGCGGGTGTTCTCGCTGCGCGACGAGTTCTCCCAGTGGGACCCGCGCCGCCAGCGCCCCGAGCTGTGGAACCTGTACAACGGCCGGCACGCCCCCGGTGAGCACGTCCGGGTCTTCCCGCTGTCCAACTGGACCGAGCTGGACGTCTGGCAGTACATCGACCGTGAGGGCATCGAACTGCCGCAGATCTACTTCGCCCACGAGCGTGAGGTGTTCCAGCGGGGCGGCATGTGGCTGACGGCGGGTGAGTGGGGCGGCCCGAGGGACGGCGAGAGCGTCGAGAAGCGGCTCGTGCGCTACCGCACGGTCGGTGACATGTCCTGCACCGGCGCCGTCGACTCCGACGCGACCACGCTGGACGCCGTGATCGCCGAGATCGCCGCCTCCCGGCTGACCGAGCGGGGCGCGACCCGCGCCGACGACAAGCTCTCCGAGGCCGCGATGGAAGACCGCAAGCGCGAGGGGTACTTCTAAGCATGAGCACGACCACGACCGAGGCTCTCTCGGCCACCACGCTGCTGCGGTTCGCCACCGCCGGCTCCGTCGACGACGGCAAGTCCACGCTCGTCGGACGGCTGCTGCACGACTCCAAGTCGGTCCTCGCCGACCAGCTGGAGGCCGTGGAGCGGGCCTCCGCGAGCCGCGGCCAGAACGCCCCGGACCTCGCCCTCCTCACCGACGGCCTGCGCGCCGAGCGGGAGCAGGGCATCACGATCGACGTGGCGTACCGCTACTTCGCCACCCCCCGGCGCCGGTTCATCCTGGCCGACACGCCCGGCCATGTGCAGTACACCCGCAACATGGTCACGGGTGCGTCGACGGCCGAGCTGACCGTGATCCTCGTCGACGCCCGCAACGGCGTGGTCGAGCAGACCCGCCGGCACGCGGCGATCGCGGCCCTGCTGCGCGTCCCGCACGTCGTGCTCGCGGTCAACAAGATGGACCTGGTCGGGTACGAGGAGCACGTGTTCGCCGCGATCGCCGAGGAGTTCACGGCGTACGCGACCGAACTGGGCGTGCCCGAGGTCACCGCGATCCCGATCTCGGCGCTGGCCGGTGACAACGTGGTGGAGCCGTCCGCGAACATGGACTGGTACGGCGGCCCGACCGTCCTGGAGCACCTGGAGACCGTGCCCGTCAGCCATGACCTGGCGCACTGCCACGCCCGGCTGCCGGTGCAGTACGTGATCCGGCCGCAGACCGCCGAACACCCGGACTACCGGGGATACGCGGGCCAGATCGCGGCCGGCACCTTCCGGGTCGGCGACGAGGTCACGGTCCTGCCGTCCGGGCGGACCACGCGGATCTCGGGCATCGACCTGCTGGGTGAGCCGGTGGACGTGGCGTGGACGACGCAGTCGGTGACGCTCCGGCTCCGGGACGACATCGACGTCTCGCGCGGCGACCTGATCGTGCCGACGAAGGACGCGCCGGCCACCACGCAGGACGTGGAGGCAACCGTCTGCCACGTGGCCGACGAGCCGCTGACCGTCGGCCACCGGGTGCTGCTCAAGCACGGCACCCGCACGGTCAAGGCGATCGTGAAGGACATCCCGTCCCGGCTGACCCTGGACGACCTGTCCCTGCACCCGCACCCGGGACAGCTCGTCGCCAACGACATCGGCCGCGTGAAGATCCGTACCGCCGAGCCGCTCCCGGTCGACTCCTACGCCGACTCGCGCCGCACCGGCTCCTTCATCCTGATCGACCCGAGCGACGGCACCACGCTGACCGCGGGCATGGTCGGCGAGTCGTTCGCCTCCCCCGAGCCGGTCAAGGACCAGTCCGAAGACGACGGCTGGGACTTCTGACCATGAAGACGACCGACGCCTACTCGACGTTCGCCAAGGAGGGCGGCCGCATCGGCAGCGGCGCCCTCGGCAGCGGGCAGGGCGGGGTGGCGCGATGTGTGCGCTGACGTACGCGCACCGCTTGCGCGCCCCGTCCCCCCACCCGGCGCCGTCCCGGAAACGACGAAGACCCTTTGCCGAATTCCCGGCCACGACCTGAGAGACCGTGACCGCCGGGCCAACGAGAGGAAACCCTCCCGTGCCTGCCAACCGCTCGAAGCTGTTCCGTCGCGGTATAGCCGCGCTCGCCGCACTCCCCCTGCTGACCCTGGCAGCCTGCGGCTACGGGTCCGAGTCCAAGAACGACGACACCGCCAAGATCGCCGCCGGGGCCAAGAAGGTCGACGGACTCGACTCCGTCAAGATCGGCTACTTCGGCAACCTGACCCACGCGACCGCGCTCGTCGGCCGTCAGCGGGGCATCTTCCAGAAGGACCTGGGCGCCACCAAGGCGGACTACCAGATCTTCAACGCGGGCCCGTCCGAGATCGAGGCCCTGAACTCGGGCTCCATCGACATCGGCTGGATCGGCCCCTCCCCGTCGATCAACGGCTACACCAAGTCCGACGGCAAGAGCCTGCGCATCATCGGCGGTTCGGCGTCCGGCGGCGTGAAGCTGGTCGTCGACCCGAAGAAGATCAAGTCCCTGAAGGACGTCAAGGGCAAGAAGATCGCCACCCCGCAGCTCGGCAACACGCAGGACGTCGCCTTCCTCAACTGGGTGGCGTCGCAGGGCTGGAAGGTCGACGCGCAGAGCGGCAAGGGCGACGTGTCGGTCGTCCGCACGGACAACAAGGTGACCCCGGACGCCTTCAAGTCCGGCTCCGTCGACGGCGCCTGGGTGCCCGAGCCGACCGCGTCGAAGCTGGTCGCCGAGGGCGGCAAGGTGCTGCTGGACGAGTCGTCGCTGTGGCCGGACAAGAAGTTCGTGATCACGAACATCATCGTGCGGCAGGCGTTCCTCAAGGAGCACCCGAAGGCCGTCGAGGCGGTTCTGAAGGCCTCGGTCGAGGCCAACAAGTGGATCAACGCCAACCCGGACCAGGCAAAGGCGGCGGCCAACAAGCAGCTGGAGAGCGACTCCGGCAAGGCCCTGCCGGCGAAGGTCCTGGACCCGGCGTGGAAGTCCATCCAGTTCACCGACGACCCGCTGGCCGCCACCCTCCACACCGAGGCGCAGCACGCCGTGAAGGCCGGCCTGCTGGAGAACCCGAAGCTGGACGGGATCTACGACCTCACCCTCCTGAACAAGGTCCTCAAGGCCGAGGGTGAGAGCACCGTCGACGACGCCGGTCTCGGCGTCAAGTAACCCCCGTAGCCGATGAGTTCCCAGGAGGTGACGACCATGGCCACGACCTTCGCCAAGGCCGCCGAGTCGGTCGAGCACGCGGCGCACATCGAGCATGTCTCGAAGTCCTTCGCGGGACCCGGTGGGCAGCAGCTCGTCCTGGACGACATCAGCCTCGATGTCGCTCCGGGCGAGTTCGTCACCCTCCTGGGGGCCTCGGGCTGCGGCAAGTCGACGCTGCTGAACCTGGTGGCCGGGCTGGACCAGCCCTCCGCCGGCAGCATCACGACCGACGGGCGTCCGGCCCTGATGTTCCAGGAGCACGCCCTGTTCCCGTGGCTGACCGCGGGCAAGAACATCGAACTCGCCCTGAAGCTCGGCGGCGTCGCGAAGAACGAGCGGCGCGGCCGGGCCGAGCAGCTGCTCGAACTCGTACGGCTCCAGGGCGCGTACGGCAAGCGGGTGCACGAGCTGTCCGGGGGGATGCGCCAGCGTGTCGCCCTGGCCCGCGCGCTCGCCCAGGACAGCCGGCTGCTGCTGATGGACGAGCCGTTCGCGGCGCTGGACGCGATCACCCGTGACCTGCTGCACGACGAACTGACCCGGATCTGGCAGGAGACGGGCCTGTCCGTCCTGTTCGTGACGCACAACGTCCGCGAGGCGGTGCGGCTCGCGCAGCGCGTCGTGCTGCTGTCGTCCCGTCCGGGCCGGGTGGCCCGGGAGTGGCAGGTGGACATCCCGCAGCCGCGGCGCATCGAGGACGCGCCGGTCGCCGAGCTGTCCCTTGAGATCACCGAAGTCCTGCGTGGGGAGATCCGCCGCCATGGCCAGCACTGACACGACCAAGGCCGTCCGGCAGGACGCCGCGAGCGTCGAGGCGGGCCTGGACGCCCTGGAGGCGGGTGTCGTCGGCCGGACCCCGTTCCGGCAGACGTTCGGCAACAAGATCCTGCCTCCGGTCGTCGCCACCCTGGTGGTGCTGGCGGTGTGGCAGGCGCTCATCTCCTTCAAGCTCGTCGACGACCCGACGAAGCTGCCCTCCCCGGCCGACGTGGGCAACGAGTTCAAGGACGCCTGGCTGCAGGGCAAGCTGCTCGGCTACATCTGGACCAGCGTCTCCCGGGGCCTGCTGGGCTTCCTGTTCGCGCTGGCCCTCGGCACGCCGCTGGGGCTGCTGGTGGCCCGGGTGAAGTTCGTGCGCGCAGCGATCGGCCCGGTGCTGTCCGGTCTGCAGTCGCTGCCGTCGGTGGCGTGGGTGCCGCCGGCGGTGATCTGGCTGGGTCTGGACAACTCGATGATGTACGCGGTGATCCTGCTCGGCGCGGTCCCCTCCATCGCCAACGGTCTCGTCTCGGGCATCGACCAGGTGCCGCCGCTGTTCCTGCGGGCCGGCCGCACGATGGGGGCGACGGGGCTGAAGGGGGCGTGGCACATCGTCCTGCCGGCCGCGCTGCCCGGCTATCTGGCCGGCCTGAAGCAGGGCTGGGCCTTCTCCTGGCGTTCGCTGATGGCCGCGGAGATCATCGCCTCCTCGCCCGACCTGGGCGTCGGCCTGGGCGCCCTGCTGGAGAACGGCCGCAACGCCAGCTCCATGTCCATGGTGTTCGAGGCGATCTTCCTGATCCTGTTCGTCGGTATCGCCATCGACCTGCTGATCTTCAGCCCGCTCGAGCGGTGGGTGCTGCGCAGCCGCGGCCTGCTGGTGAAGGGCTGACATGCGCGCTCCGGTTCTTCTCGTCATCGCCCACGGCAGCCGTGACCCGCGGCACGCGGCGACCGTGCACGCGCTCGTGGAGCGGGTACGGTCGCTGCGGCCGGGGCTGCGCGTGGAGACCGGATTCCTGGACTTCAACGTCCCGTCCGTGCACGGGGTGCTGGAGTCCCTGGCGGCGGAGGGCGTACGTGACGTCGTAGCCCTCCCCCTCCTGCTGACCCGCGCCTTCCACGCCAAGGCCGACATCCCCGCCGTGCTGCGGGAGGCGCCGGCGCGGCTGCGGATCCGCCAGGCGGACGTGCTCGGTCCCTCCCCGCTGCTGCTGTCGGCGCTGGAACGGCGGCTGTACGAGGCGGGGCTGACACCCGCCGACAAACCCTCGACCGGGGTCGTGCTGGCCTCGGCGGGGTCCTCCGACCCGGAGGCGATCGCAGTGATCGCCGACATCGCGCGGGAGTGGTGGCACACCGGTTGGTGCGCCGTGCGGCCTGCGTTCGCCTCCGCCGGTTCTTCCCCGGGGTTCCCCCGCACCGAGGACGCGGTACGCGAACTGCGCGCCCTCGGCTGCGAACGGGTCGCCGTGGCGCCGTACGTCCTGGCACCCGGGTTCCTGCCGGACCGTATCGCGCGGGGCGCGGCCGGGGCCGACGTGCTGGCCGACGTGCTGGGCCCGGCACCCGAGGTGGCGCGAGTGCTGCTGGAACGCTACGGCGCGGCGTGCCGGCCGGCACTGGCGGCGCTGGGCGCCTGACGGCCGTCCCTGCGGCGGGACTTCGGCCGGTCAGAGGCCGAGTGCGTGCGTGAGCTGCTGGGTGAAGGTGAGGCTGCCGGTGCCGGCCCCCGCCGCGACGGCGACGGTCTCCAGCGCGGTGCGGATCCTCCCCCGGTTGGGCGGCAGGCCGTCCTCGGCGGACAGCGCCAGCTCGGCCTGGATGCTCTCCCCGCAGCCGGCCAGCCCCGGGTACTCGGCGCGCAGTGCCCCGGTGAGCCGCTCGGCGACGGCCATGAGGATCTCGAGGTCCGGTGTGCCGTTCCTGGTGTCGACGAGGCCGTAGTCGCCGAAGCCGGCCGGGCCGTTGAGGTTTCCGAAGTTGTAGGTGCTCATGTCCTGTCCTCGCTTGTGGCCCGAACGGGCCCTCGGGGGTGGTGAGTTGGCCCTGACTGGCCGAAGAATCCGGGACCGCTGACGTTACCGATGTCGAGGGGCTGCTCGCTGCCGGGGACGGGGAGCCGGTTGTTCACCCGCGGCCCGCGCGGTCCCGAGACGCTCTCCAGGTGGCGTGCCGCGTCGGTGTCCGGGGCGAGGACGTCCGAAAATCGTCACCCGTCCGAGGACCGGTGTCCGTTGACCCCGTCCTCGGGCGGCGAGGAGCCCGGCCGGCAGGACCGCCTCGGCCGGCCCGGTCGGTGCCGGGCCCGGCTCCGGGGCGGTCGGCCGCCGGGGCGCGCCGTTCCTGCCGTACCGCGGCAGCGCAGCCCGCGGTCTGTCCGTCACGCTCATACGTCCCCCTCCGGCCGTCAGCGCGCTTCACCCTAGGGACAGCCCGACGGGTTTGTCGCGAGGTTCGGTGAGCGCCGGCCCTGACGGACGTGGGCGTGGTAGGGGCCGCCGGGTCCGGCGCTCCCCTGTGACGTCGGACCGCGGCGGCGTTTCGTTCTGCGCCGGTCGCGGCCCATGTGTCACACGAACGGGTAACCCGACGGGCTCGAGGGGCGTTTATCGGCCACTGTGCATGCCGGTCAGTCGAAACGGAGGGCGCCGGTGCGGGTGCGCTTGAGCTCGAAGAGGTCGGGGTGGCGGGCCAGCACCCGGAAGCTGTCGAAGAGTTCGGCCGCCTCGGCGCCGCGCGGAACGGCGCGCAGCACGGGCCCGAACCACACCGTTCCGTCGATGTGGAGGGTCGGTGTCCCCACGTAGCCGCCCGAGTCCGGCTCGGCGCCGGCCGTGTGACTGCGGCGCACGGCGTCGTCGTACGACGGGTCGTGGGCGGCGGCCGACAGCTCGGCGGGCAGGCCGAGTTCGTCGAGGGCCTCGGTGATCACCTGGTCGAAGTCCTTGATGCCGCGTTCATGGATCCGGGCACCGAACGCGGTGTACAGGTCGCGCAGCACCGTCGCGCCGTGCCGTTCGGCCGCGGCCACGGCGACCCGCACCGGGCCGATGGAGCGGTCCACCAAGTCCCGGTACCAGTCGGGCAGTTCGTTGCCCGCGTTGTGCAGGTACAGGCTCATCACCCGGAACCGGAGGTCGAGCGGGCGCAGGCGCTCCACCTCCAGCAGCCAGCGGGAGGTGATCCAGGCGAAGGGGCAGGCCGGGTCGAAGAAGAAGTCGACCCGGGTCGGGGCAGGCTCGGTGGCGGCTTGGGCGGCAGGCTCGGTGGCGGGTTCGGCGGCGGTGGCGCGGTACGTCATGATGAAGACGCTAGTCACCCATTGGCCCAGTGTCCCGACCCAATCACTCCTTCGATCAGTAGTCCAATCCTTCGAAGCCGCCGGCCCCCGCATGACCGGCCTCCGCGTACCCCGGGTCCACGACGGCGATCTCCGTCCCGCGCAGGCGTTCCGGCTCGGCCACGACGTCGACCCGGGTGATCCGGCCGTCCGCCCCGAAGTCGAAGGCCAGGACCAGGCGCGGTCGCCCTTGCTCCGCCATGACCAGGCCGAACTCGCCGTCCAGCAGGGCGAGTCCGGTGGACCGGGCGCGGTCCATGGCCGCCATGGCGCCCCGGGCGACGGGTTCGGCACCGCGCACGGTGACCGGTTCGGGCGTCGGCACGACCAGCGCGTCGGCGTGCAGCACCACATCCGGGTCGAGCAGGGCGACCAGGGCGGTGAAGTCGCCGCCGCGCGTGGCGGCGAGGAACGCCTCGACGGCCCGGCGGCGACGTGCGGCGTCGGCGCCGGGCGCGGGCGGCCGGCCCCGGACGCGACGGCGGGCCCGGCTGGCCAGCTGCCGGGCGGCGGCGGGGGTCTTCCCGATCAGCGGGGCGATCTCCTCGAACGGCACGGTGAACATGTCGTGCAGCACGAAGGCGACCCGCTCGGCCGGGCCGAGGGTGTCGAGGACGACCAGCAGGGCGACCCCGATCTCGTCGGCCGTCAGCGCCTCCCGGACGGGGTCGCCCGCCTCGGCGGAGACCGGCGGGGTGCCGGGGGCGCGGTCGCCGGCGTCTTCGTAGGGGGCCTGGCCGTAGGCGTCGAGGAAGTCCTCGCGCCGGTTGCGGCGGGCGCGCAGCAGGTTGAGGCAGACCCGCGTCACCACGGTGGTCAGCCAGCCGGTGAGGTTGTGCACCGCGTCGAGGTCGGCCTGCCGGGCCCGCAGCCAGGCCTCCTGCAGGGCGTCGTCGGCCTCGACGGCCGAGCCGAGCAGCCGTTGGGCCACAGCCGTCAGATGCGGCCGGTCCGCCTCGAACCGCGCCGCGAGCCGCCGCCCGGCATCCCCCGTGAAGTCGTCCATCTCTCCCCCGTTCCCTTCCGGCAAGCCCGGCCCGGGCGGATCACGCCCGCCGGGGCCCACAGAACGCCCCTCCGGCCGGCGGATCAACCGGCGCGCAGCCGCGGTCAGCCGGCCGCCCCCACCGCCTGGTCCGCCAGGCGGACCAGGTCCGCGAGCGGCATCGACCCGGCGGCCCGGCGTTCCCGGGCGAAGCGGTTGGCGAGCCGCTGGAGCAGTTCGTTCAGCGGGGTCGGTACGCCGTGCAGCCGGCCCAGCAGGACGATCTCCCCGTTGAGGTAGTCGGCCTCGATGGTGCCGGTGCCCCGGGCGAGGGACTGCCAGGAGGACCCGCCGCCTCGCGGTGCCCAGTCCAGCGGCACCAGGGTGATCTTGTCGCCGCGGGCCGCGCGCTCCTCCTCGGCGTCCGTGTAGGCGATCCCGGCGGCGTCGAGGACGGCCGCCCCCTCGGCCCGCACGCGCGCGAACAGCGCCCGGGCGGGCTCGGTGTCGCGGGTTCCGGTCAGCGCCTCGATGGCGTTGCTGAGGTTCGCGAGCAGCTTGGCGTACTGCCAACGGGCCACGTCGGGCACGACCGGTGCCTCGAAGCGGGCGTCCGCCAGGTCGGCGGCGATACGGCGGGCGGTGTCGTCGGTGCCGTGCGGAAGGCGGCCGAGGTGCAGGATGCCGGTGAGCGGGCTGCCGGCGGCGGAGACGACGCCGGGCTCCTCGAAGCCCGAGGGCAGCCAGACGCAGACCCCGTACACCCGCCGGAAGCGGCGCAGGGCCAGCCGTCCGCTCTCCACGCCGTTCTGCAGGCACACGAGCGGCAGTCGTTCGGCCGCCGTGCCGCCGCCCGCGACGGGCGCCTCGGCCCAGGTCTCCAGGGCGGCCACGGTGTCCTGCGTCTTCACTGCGAGGAGCAGGACGTCGTCGGCGCGCAGCTCGCCGAGCGGGCCGGGTCCGCCGGCGGCGGGCAGCCGGTACGTCAACTCCCCTTCGGGGACCCGTAGTCGCAGCCCGTGCTCGTCCAGTGCCGCCAGATGCTTGCCGCGTGCCACGAGGACGACCTCATGCCCGGCCTGGGCCAGTCGCCCTCCGACGGACCCGCCGACCGCTCCCGCCCCGATGATGATGTAGCGCATGGACCAGAGCCTCGCACATGCGGATCAGGGAGGCACGGCTGTTCGATCTTGCCTCTGGGGCGAGGGGAAGCGTGCGGGACATGGACGACTGCTTCCTGCGGCAGACGCCGTACAGCGACCCGGGGGACGGCGTGGACGCCGCCGCCCTGCCCCCGCGATCCGCGCCGGCTCACCGCGCTGGTGCGCGGCCTGCTCCTGCACCGCCGGCGGGGAGCGGTTCGGGTACGCCGTCCGTGCGACGGCTGCACCACGACGCCGCATCCCGGTACGTGACGGAGATCCCGCGCATCCTGAGCGAGCGCGGGAGCGGCCCGCTCACCGAGGAAGAGCTGGACCTGCTCGAGACGGTGGCCGCGGCCGGCACGGTGGAGGAACGGCGGCGGCTGCCCGCCGGTCCGCGGCCGGCGGTACCCGGCGAGATCGAGTCCAGGACCACTTTCCCGGGCTCGCGAGCCGTCACGCTCCCGGAGCCGTCAGCTCGACCAGTTTGAGCACGGTGTTCCAGTTCCGGCTCGTGGCGATCAGGCCCTTGGTCAGGCGCGGGCGGGACAGGGCCTCGGCGAGTCCGGAGCGGCCGAGGCCCTCGGGGGCGTACAGGTACAGACAGCGGTCGCCGAGGCGGAACTCCTCGGGGAGGTACGCGGCGGCGTCGATGTCCGCGTAGCGGTCCGGGGCGACCGGTGCGGAGAAGTAGGTGACGTGCAGCTGCCTGGGCTCCAGGTCGGCGGCCGGGAACGGGCACGCCTCGGCGACCGCCTTCAGATAGCCGTGGTCGCGCACGAGCACGTCGACCGGGAAGCCGAACCGTTCCTCGATCGCCCGGCTCAACTCCGCCGCGAGTGCGTCCTCGTCGCCGTGGCCGGTGGTGAACACGGCCTGGCCGCTCTGCAGATGGGTGCGTACGCCGGTGTGGCCGAGGCCGGTCAGCAGTGTACGGAGGTCGGCCATGGGCACCTTCTTGCTGCCACCGACGTTGATTCCGCGCAACAGCGCCGCGTAGGTCGTCATCAGGCCACCCTAGAGCGGCCGTCGTGCCCCGTGGGGGTGGGCACGACGGCCGGGCCCGCGCGGGGCGGGGCTGCGCGAAACTCTCGCCGATCAGCGGGTGCCGGATCAACCTCTACACGCACCTGTGACTTGTTCAACAAAGTTTCGTAATCACAAACCGCCGCGCTGACGGCGGAACGGACAGCCCATGTCCTCCGCCCGCGCCACCCCCGAGCCGGGAACCCCGAGACACGTCCCCGAGAAGTGCGCGTAGGTGTAAGGGGCCGCTGTCCTCCCCAGCGGTGAGCGGCGGGCCGCCGAGTTCACCGGGCAGTACGACGAGGGGCGTTCGTCCGGCTCGTACGGTCGGACAGGAACAAGCGCAGAGGTGGCGGCAGGGGGCCGCCGCCGCACACGAGGGGGGAAGGCCCGCGATGGGGAACAGGGATGTGCGGGTGCGGGGGCTGGCCGCCCGCGCCGGCGGCTGGAGCGCCCGGCACCGCTGGGCGGCCGTCGGCATATGGGTGCTGTTCGTCGTGCTGGCGATGGGACTCGGCTCGGCGGCGGGCCGCGTCGACGTGGACGAGGCCGACCAGCTCAAGGGCGAGACACACACCGCCGCCGAGATCATCGACGACGCGGGGATCAAGCAGCCGGCCGCGGAGACCGTCCTGATCCAGGCCAGGGACGGTGCAGGGACGGCGACTTCGGCCGAGTTCCGGGCCGCCGTCGCCGACGTGGTCGAGGCTGTCGAGGGCACCGGGAAGGTCACGGCGGTGACCTCGCCCTACGACACCCACACCATCTCCCGGGACGGGCGCAGCGCGCTGGTGCAGTTCGACGTGCGCGGCGATGCCAAGACGGCCGTCGACCGGATCGAGCCGGTGCTGAACGCCGTCGCCGGGGTGCAGAAGACGCACCACTCGCTGCGGATCGAGGAGATCGGCGGCGCCAGCATGCAGAAGCAGTACAAGGACGCCTTCGGGGACGACTTCCAGCAGGCCGAGTACTCGGCGGTGCCGGTGGCGCTCGGCATCCTGCTGATCGCCTTCGGCGCGCTGGTGGCGGCCCTGCTGCCGGTGGCCCTCGCGATCACCGCGATCATGGCGACGATGGGCCTGATGGGCCTCGTGAGCCATCTGCAGCCGATGAGCGACACCGCCAACTCCGTGATGCTGCTGGTCGGTATGGCCGTCGGCGTCGACTACTGCCTGTTCTACCTGCGCCGTGAGCGCGAGGAGCGGCAGGCCGGGAGGGACGCGGGCACCGCCCTCCGGATCGCCGCCGCGACCAGCGGCCGGGCGATCATCGTCTCCGGGGTCACGGTGTGCGTGGCGATGGCGGGCATGCTGTTCACGGGCCTCGCCACGTTCGAGGCGATGGGCCTGGCCTCGCTGATGGTGGTCGCGGTCGCCATGGTCGGCTCGGTGACGGTGCTGCCGGCCCTGCTGTCGCTGCTCGGCGAGCGGGTCGAGAAGGGGCGGATCCCGTTCCTCGCCCGCCGGCGCGGCAGGGGGGCCGCGGAGGAGGGCAGCCGGTTCTGGACGGCCGTCCTGCGCGGTGTGCTGGCCAAACCGCTGGTCTCCGTCGTCGTGGCGGCCGGTGTACTGCTGGCGATCGCGGCGCCCGCGCTCGGCATGAAGACGCAACAGCTCACGCTGGACCAGGAGTTCGGCAAGTCGCTGCCGATCGTGCAGACGTACGACCGCGTCAACGACGCCTTCCCGGGCGGCAGCGAGCCGGCCCAGGTCGTCGTAGAGGCCAAGGACATCGGCGCCCCCGCCGTGCGGCAGGCGCTCGCCGACTTCAAGAAGCAGGCCATCGCCTCGGGTGCCTCGCGGGGCCCGGTCGACATCAAGGTGCACGGCGCGCAGAACGTGGCCCTGGTCTCCGTACCGCTGGTCGGCGGCTCGGACATGGACCGGGCGGTCAAGAGCCTGGACACGCTGCGCGACGAGGTGCGCCCCGCCACGCTCGGCAAGGTCGACGGGGTGCGTGCGCCGATCACCGGACAGGTGGCCGGCAACCACGACTTCAACGACCAGCTGCTCGGCTCCGTCGTCCCGGTCTTCGCGTTCGTCGTCGTGTTCGCCTTCCTTCTGATGCTGCTGTCGTTCCGCTCGCTGACCGTCGCGATCACGTCGATCGTGCTCAACCTGCTGTCGGTGGGCGCCGCGTACGGCATCCTCGTCGCCGTCTTCCAGCACGGCTGGGGTGCCTCGCTGGTGGGCGCTCAGGGGGTCGGCGCGATCGTGACCTGGCTGCCGCTGTTCCTCTTCGTGATCCTGTTCGGGCTGTCGATGGACTACCACGTGTTCGTGGTCTCCCGGATCCGCGAGGCCCGGATGCGCGGCCGTACGACGAAGGACGCGATCCGGCACGGCGTGGTCACCACGGCCGGTGTCGTCACCAGCGCCGCGGTCATCATGGTCGCCGTGTTCGCGATCTTCGGCACGCTGTCGATGCAGTCCATGAAGCAGATGGGCGTGGGTCTGGCCGCCGCGGTCCTGATCGACGCGACGGTCATCCGCGGGGTGCTGCTGCCGGCGGTGATGGCGCTGCTCGGCGAGCGCAACTGGTACCTGCCGACGTGGCTGCACAGCCTGCCCGACCTCACCCACGACGAGGTCCCGCCGGCGGCTGCCGTGCCGACGGCGCGCGAGGAGGCCGAACGGCTGCCGGTCTGACGCCCGGGTCCGGATCGGCGCCCACTCGGCGGGGTGGGTGAGAGCACGCCCGGGTGCGGGAGCACGGGTGCGGGAGCACGGGTGCGGGAGCACGGGTGCGGGAGCACGGGTGCGGGAGCACGGGTGCGGGAGCACGGGTGCGGGAGCACGGGTGCGGGAGC
>NZ_JBSFKD010000024.1:62340-154055 GCF_053598395.1 Streptomyces sp. NPDC001135
GCGGAAACGGGAGCGCGGGGGCTGATTGCACAGTTCCCCGCGTCCCTGAGGGCGTGGGTGCCTCGGGGCGACACGGGCGGGCGCGGGGGTCCCCCCTCTGCTGGGGGGGGGAGCGCCCCCGCCCCGCCGTGGCACAGGGTGCCGGTGGAACGCGGGCCGGGCGGCCTACTCCCCCGCGCGTCCCGGCAGTTCGGCTTCGATGAGGTCCGCCGCGCGCGGCGTGCCGCCCTCCTCGGCGGTCTCCGTCTGGATCTTCTTCAGCCGGCGGGCCACCTCCGGGTCGTCCACCAGGGCGAGCGCGGCCTCGCGGAGACGCTCACCGGTGGCCTCCTCGGTGTCCAGCCGCCGGGCGACCCCGAGGCCCTGGAGCATGTCGGCGTTGCCGAACTGGTCGACGGCCTGCGGGACGGCGATCATCGGCGTGGCGGTGACCAGGCCCTCCTGGCTGCCGCCCGCGCCCGCGTGCGTGACGAACAGGTCGGCCTGCCGGAGGATCGCCAACTGCGGTACCCAGCTGTGCACTTCGACGTTGTCCGGCAGGTCGCCCAGCTCGGCGGGACCCACATGCCGGCCGACCTGGAGGACCAGGTGCCAGCCGGGCAGGCCGCCGAAGGCGCGCACGCACTCGCGGTAGAACGCGGGCTGTTTGGTGAAGGCGGAGCCCAGGGACACCAGCACGACCTTCTCGGCGCCGGCCGGCCGCTGCCAGTCCCCCTGGTCGCTGCGGTCCCCCTGGCAGGCGCCGACGAAGCTGTGGACGCGCTGGTCGACCCGGTCGGCGTGCGGCTGCAGCGCCTTCGGGATGAGGACGATCGAGCGGGCCGGGCGACCGGCGAACAGGTCCGGGTGCCGGGTGATCCCGTTCTCCCGCAGCCACGCCTCGAACCGGGCGTAGTACGCCTGCCCGCGCGGCGTCTTCAACGGCTCGGCCCACATCGGCTCGGCCACCTCCTCCTCGTACCCCTCCCAGGCGACGAGGTTCGGCGAGAGGGAGACCGCCGGGACGCCCCAGCGGTGGGCCAGGACGCGGGCCGGGTAGGAGGCGATGTCGTGCAGGACCAGGTCGGGTTCGTCGCCGGCGTACGCCTCGACGAGCTGCGGGAGCGCCTGGATCGCGTCCGCGAGGAACGGCTCCACGTTGTCCAGCAGTGTCGCCCCCCAGGCCTCCGGGTCTGCGTCGGGTCCGGGCAGGGTCGAGGTGTACGGCACGGGCCGGGCCCCGGTGGCGGCCACCTTCTCGGCGAACACCGGCGGGATGGCGTAGGTGACGCGGTGGCCCCGGGCGACGAGTTCGCGGATCACCTCCAGGCTGGGGTTCACGTGGCCGTGCGCGGCGATGGAGAACATGGCGATGTGGGCGGGAGCGGTCATGACGAACACCCTAGACGAGACGAGACGTCTCGTTCAAAGCTATTTTCCGTCCGGCGCTCCTCAGCGCTCAGCGCTGGTAGCGGGCCAGCACCGCGTTGCCGTCCTCGACGAGGCGTCTGCGCAGCTCGGGGAGGCCGATCGCGCCGCTGTAGTACTCCTGGAAGGCCGGGGTGGCCACCTTGTCCTTCCACTCGGGGTAGCCGCGGACGGACTGGGCGGGCGCCGGGCGGAGTCGGCCGGCCAGGGCCGTGCCGGTCGCCCACCCGTTCTCCGCGGTGTGCAGGGCGGGGTCCTTCAGTGCCTGGGTGCCGGTGGGCAGCATCCAGTCGCCGAGCGCGAGGCGGACCATGTTCTTCGGCCGCAGCAGGAAGTCGATGAACGCGGCGGCCTCCTTCTTGTGCGGGCAGTCGGCGGAGACGGACAGGGTCTGCGGGCTGACCCCCTGGGTGAGCCCGGCGGCGCCCGCGGGAGCGGGCAGCACCTCCCAGCGGAAACCCTTCGGCGCCTGCTGCGCGATCTGCTGGCGGTAGGAGAAGCCCAGCGGGACCATCGCGTACCGGCCGCCGAAGAAACCGGGCAGGGTGTCCGAGCCACCGCTGCCCAGCGTCGAGGCGGGGGCGCTGCGGTCGACGGTGACCTGGTCGTGGACCGTGTGCGGTACGACCGCGTCACCGGGGGTGAAGCGCACGGTCACCCCGCCGTCCGCGTCCCGGTGGAAGAGCCGGCCGCCCGCCGACAGGGAGAGGTTGAGCGTGGCGGAGACGGGTTCCTTCAGCGGCCAGGCCACGCCGTACGTGCCGGGCCCGCTGAGTCTCTTCGCCACCTGCCGGAACTCCGGCCAGGTCCAGGGGTGTTCGGGGGTCGGTATGCGCACCTTCGCCGAGCGCAGCCAGGTGGCGTTGGCGATCAGCACCCGGGGCTCCTGGAGGAACGGCACGCCGTAGACGCCGTGGCCGAAGGTGACCGTGTCCCAACTCGCCTGCGGGATGCCGGACATGAGCCGGGACGGCAGCAGATCGGTCAGGTCGGCGAGGTAGCCGCCGTAGGCGAAGTCGGCCAGGTCGTCGGAGGCGTCGTGGATGATGTCCGGCGCCTCGCCGCCCTCGAAGGAGGTGAGCAGCTGGTCGTGGACGCTGTCCCAACTCCCCTGGACGTACTCGACCTTGACATCGGGGTGTGTCGCGTTCCACTCCCCCACCAGGGCCTTGTCGGCGGCGACGGACTCCTGCTGCCAGGCGAGGGACTGGAAGCGCAGGGTGATCGGGCCGCCGTCGCGGTGGGCCGGTGACGAGCAGCCCGCGAGGAGCAGCAGGGCGCCGAGGAGCGCGGCTGCCAGGCGGGTCGTGCGGGGCACGCGGGTGCTCATCAGCTCTTCACCGCCCCGGCGAGCAGGCCGTCCGTGATCCGCCGCTGGACCAGGGCGAAGACGGCCAGGGAGGGAAGCGTGGCGAGGAACGCGGCGGCGGCCAGCGGGCCCAGGTCGGCCACGCCCTCCGCCCCGATGAAATGGGTGAGGACGACCGGCAGGGTCTGCTTCCCGGGGCTCTTGAGCAGCACCAGCGCGAAGAAGAACTCGTTCCACGCGGTGACGAACGCGAACAGCCCCGTCGCCGCGATACCGGGAGCGAGCAGCGGCGCCGTCACCGACACGAGGGTGCGCAGCCGCCCGGCGCCGTCGACGGCCGCCGCCTCCTCCAGTTCGGCGGGCACCGCCCGGACATGACCGGCGAGCATCCACAGCGCGAACGGCAGCGCCCACACGACGTACACCACCACCAGCCCGGTCAGGGAGTCGACGAGGCGCAGATCCTTCAGCACCAGGAACAACGGGATGATCACCAGTACGAAGGGGAACGCCTGACTGACCACCACCCACCCCACGGCGGCCCGGGCGAGCCGGGTGCGGTGCCGGGCCATGACGTACGCCATCGGCGTCGCGAGCAGGACGGCGGCGACGGCGGTCGCGAGGGCCACCAGCAGGGAGTTGAGGGCGGCGTGCGCGAGCGGCTGCTCCCGGAAGGCCTGCCGGAAGTCCGCCAGGACCGGATGGCGCGGGAGCCACGTCGGGTGCGGACTGCCCAGCTCACGCGGGGACTTCAGGGCCGTGGACAGCAGCCACAGGAGCGGGACGGCCAGGAAGAGCAGATAGCAGAGCAGGGCGGCGTACTGTCCGGCGCGTGCCGCGCGGCGGCGGGTCCTCATGCGTCCGCACCTCCGCGCAGCCGGCCGGCCAGGAACACCGCGAGCAGGACCGACACGACGGCGACGAGCACACAGCCCATGGCCGCCGCGTAGCCGAACTGGCCGTACCGGAAGGCCTCTTCGTAGGCGAACAGCGACGGCAGCCGGGTCTTGCCGCCGGGGCCGCCGCTGGTGAGGACGTAGACCAGGGCGAAGGAGTTGAGGTTCCAGATGAGGTTGAGCGCGGTGACGGCGAGGGCCACCGGTCTGAGCACGGGCCAGGTGACCACGCGGAAGCGGCGCCAGGCTCCGGCGCCGTCGACCGCGGCGGCCTCGTGGAGTTCGCGCGGGACGTTCTGCACCCCGGCGAGCAGGGCGACCGTGGTCTGCGGCAGGCCGGCCCAGACTCCGACGACGAGCACCGCGGGCAGGGCGGTGGCCAGGCCGCCGAGCCAGTCGTGACCGTCGCCGAGGCCGAGGTCGCGCAGGGTCTCGTTGAGGATGCCGGCGTCCGGGTTGTAGACGAGCCGCCACATGATGCCGACGACGACCTCGGGCATCGCCCACGGCACGATGGCGAGCGTGCGGGCCAGCCAGCGCAGCCGTAAGTCCTCCTTGAGGAGCAGGGCGAGGCCGAGCGCCAGCAGGAACTGGGGCACGGTGACGCCGGCCGCCCAGACCAGGCCGATGCGGAACGACTCCCAGAAGAGCGTGTCGTGCAGCAGGTCCTGGAAGTTGAGGGCGCCGATCCACCGGGTGGCCCGGGTGCGGCCGGACTGGGCGTCGGTGAACGCCAGCAGGACGCCGTAGAGCAGCGGCCCCGCGCTGAACAGGAGGATCGGGATCAGGGCGGGCAGGACGAGGAACCAGGTGCCCTGCCCGGCTGCACGGCGACCGCCCGGCCGTCGCGCGTCGGCCACCGGTGTCACGGAATCAGCCCCTTCGCCTGCTGCGATTGGCGTGTTCATGGTCGTGAAGGCCCGATACCTCGTCAAGGGACCGCGCACACGGTTCGACCTTGACGAATGGGAGACTGGCCGGGGACGGCACACGCATCCCGGCTGGACGGCACGAAGGCGGCACGATGGACGAGGCACGGGCACGGGACGTACTGGCCACGGCGGGAGTGCTGCCCGGCCCGGCCCGGGACGCGGCTCTCCTCGCCCTCGGTGAGAACGCGGTGTTCGCCGCCGGTGACCTGGTGGTGAAGGTGGGCCGCGACGCCGAGCTGCTGGAGCGGGCCCGGCGTGAACTGGACATCGCCCGCTGGCTGGCCGAGGCGGGCGTGCCGGCGGTACGGGCGGCCGAGCCGGAACCGCGGCTGGCGGAGGGCCATCCGGTGACCGTGTGGCACCGGCTGCCCGAGCCCGTACGTCCCGCCGAACCGGCGGATCTGGCACGGCTGCTGCGGATCGTGCACGCACTGCCCTCTCCTCCTTTCGCGTTGCCGCCGCGTGAGTTGCTGGGCGGTGTGGAGCGGTGGCTGCGCCTTGCGGGCGACGCGATCGACGCCGAGGACGCGGCGTACCTGCGGGCGCGCCGGGACGGTTTCGCGGCGGCCGCGGCGGCGCTGACGCCCCGTCTGCCGCCGGGCCCGATCCACGGCGACGCGCTGCCCCGCAATGTGCACGTCGGGCCGGACGGGCCGGTCCTGGTGGACCTGGAGACCTTCTCCGCGGATCTGCGCGAGCACGACCTGGTGGTGATGGCGCTCTCCCGCGACCGGTACGGGCTGCCCGTCGACGCGTACGCGGCGTTCGTCGAGGTCTACGGGTGGGATGTGCGGGAGTGGGAGGGCTGTGCGGTGCTGCGCGGCGCCCGGGAGACCGCCAGCTGTGCGTGGGTGGCCCAGCACGCGCCGAGCAACCCGAAGGCCCTGGCCGAGTTCCGGCGACGGGTGGGGTCGTTGCGCGACGGGGACGAGACGGTGCGGTGGTATCCGTTCTGAACGCACCCCGGCGCTTTCAGGCGCGCCGCAGGCCCCAGGGGTGCGGGGGACCGCGCGACCGGCCACGCCCGGCCCGCACGGGAAACCGCTACGCGGGCTGGCTCTCGGTCAGCTCCCGCAGGGGCCACGTGCCGTCGACCACCGCGTCCGGCTCGCCCTTGCGGCGCAGAAACGCCTGGAAGTCCGCCGCCCACTCCGCGTACCACTGGATCTGCCGCTGGTGGAGTTCGGCCGCGCCGAGTGCGGCGATCTTCGGGTGGCGGTCGGCTATCGCGGACGCGAGCCGCGCCGCGGCGAGGGCGTCGGCCGGGGCCGTGTGGGCCGCGTCGAGGGATATGCCGTACTCGGCACACACCGCTTCCAGGTTCCGCTTGCCGCGGCGGTAGCGGTCGACCCAGCGGTCGATGGTGTAGGGGTCGACGACCGGGGCGGGGGCGGGGCCGCCCAGGCGGTCGGAGAGGGACGGCAGGGCGTGGCGGCGCAGTTCCGCGGAGAGCAGGGTGAGATCGAACGCGGCGTTGTAGGCGACGACCGGGACGCCCGTCTTCCAGTACCCCACCAGGACGTCGGCGATGGAGTCGGCCACCCGGTCGGCCGGCTGGCCCTCGGCAGCCGCCCGCTCGTTGCTGATGCCGTGCACCGCCACCGCGTCGGCAGGGATCTCCACGCCCGGATCGGCCAGCCATTCCCTGCGCCCCATGGGCTCACCGGCCCTGACCTCGATCACCGCGCCGGTGACGATGCGCGCCTCGCGCGGATCGGTCCCGGTCGTCTCCAGGTCGAAGCCGATCAGCAGCTCCCGGTGCCAGCCCATGGGCGGTCCCCCTTCTTGGTGGTGCTTTCCCCCAGTGGCTTCCACCATCGCACGCGGCACTGACAATCCGAGGACCGCGTTCCGCTTGCCGTCACGGTCAGTTCAGGACACCGGGCGCGAATCCGCCCAGGACAGCTCGAACTCCTCGCGATATGTCGGGAAAAGACCGGCCTCACCAACCTCGTCCGACTTGACCAGTTTGCTGCCGTTGCGCAGCACCAGCACCGGCGACTCCATCCCGCGCGCTCCGCGCAGATAGGACTGCACCACGGCGATGCCGTCGGCGCCGTCACCGTCCACCAGGTAGGCGGTGAAGCGCGGCGTCTCGTCGTAGACCTGGATCTCGAAGGCGCCCGGGTCGCGCAGCCGGGAGCGGACCCGCCGCATGTGCAGGATGTTCATCTCGACGGACCGGCTCAGTTCGCCCCGTTTCATCCCGAGTTCGCGCTCGCGGCGTTTGACCGAGCTGGAGGCCGGGTTGAGGAAGAGCAGCCGTACCCGGCAGCCGGACTCGGCGAGCCGGAGCAGCCGGCGGCCCGAGAAGTTCTGCACCAGCAGGTTGAGGCCGATGCCGATCGCGTCGAGGCGGCGTGCGCCGCCGAAGAGATCCTCGGCCGGGAACTGGCGCATCAGCCGCACCCGGTCCGCGTGGACGGCCACGACGTCCGCGTACCGGTCGCCGACCAGGTCCTCGACCGCGTCCACCGGCAGCCGGCGGGCGGAGGGCACGTCACCGCCGGCGCCGAGCATCTCCAGCAGCCGGGCCGAGGCGCGCTCGGCCTGGTTCAGGACCGCCTCGGACAGCGCCCGGTTGCGGGAGACGACGTTGCGGGTGACCTCCAGCTCGTCGAGGGCGAGTTCGAGGTCGCGGCGCTCGTCGAAGTAGGGCTCGAAGCACGGCCAGTGCTGCACCATCAGCTCGCGCAGCTGCGGCAGGGTGAGGAAGCTGAGCACGTTGTCGTCGGCGGGGTCGAGGAGGTAGCCCTTGCGGCGGCTGACCTCCCGCACGGCGACCGCGCGCTGGACCCACTCCTGACCGGCCGGGCCGGCCGCGGCGACCACCCAGTCGTCCCCGTGGACGGGTTCGTAGATGGGCCGCAGCACGGCGGCCACGACCGCGCGCAGGCGTTGTTCGACGAGGTTCAGCCAGATGTAGGCCCGGCCGGCCCGCTGGGCGCGGGTGCGCACCTCGCGCCAGGCGTCGGCGCCCCAGTCCAGCTCCGGCCCGATGGATCCCGCGTCCATCGGGCGGGCCAGGGACACCGCGCCGGGCGGGACGTCTGTGGAGTGACCCTCGTGACCCTCGTCACCAGGGGGCAGCTCCAGCCCTCCCGAGCCCACCCGTGCACCGCCTTCCGATCCCCGGGCCTTTCCCGTCTCAACGATCAAGGAAGGGTACTCCGCGCGGGGTCGGCGGTGCAGCCGGATGGACAGGTCGGTCTCTCAACTGTTCTCGTCAACTACGCTAGCCCCAATGGCCGTTCTGTCCTGCCAGGTCACGCGGAGTGAGCGGATTCATAGCCGTGACGTCCCGCGGGGCGATGGTGAAGCCCTGCCAGTGCACCGGCATGGGCTGCTGGTCCTCGTCGCGCGCGATGTGGTGGAAGCCGACGTTCATCCAGATCACCGGGTGCGTCAGGGTCTGTCCGCCGACCCACTTGTCGACCGCCGCGGGGTGCCCGTGGCCGCAGATCGCCGGGTTGTCGCTGGCGAACAGTTCGCACGGGTTGTACTCGGTGACGTACAGGTCGTGCCGGGTGAAGCTGCGGCCTAGGTACTTGGTGGTGGGTCCGGGGACGATCTCGTACGAACGGGCATGCCCGTCCTTGTTCTTCCCGGTCGCGCTGACCACCCGCCACCAGCGGTAGTCCTGCAGGTCTCCGGCGAGTTCCTTGGTGACCTTCGTACGGGTGGTCTTCGTGGTCGGGCCGTACTGCCCGCCGGTGCGGGGGCTGACGGCCGAGTCGTACTGTTCGACCCTCGTCTTCGACGAGCCGTCGAGGCCGAAGTCCAGCCGCCAGAAGACGTTGTGGCTGTGGCTGGTGGCATAGGCCTTGGCCCCCTTGCCGACGGGCCAGCCGCGGCCGTCGCCGGCGTCGTAGTCCTCCCAGGACAGACTGCCGGTCGCACCGACGTTCATGGAGATCCTGCCGTCGTCCTGGAAGCGCCACTCGGTGATGTACTCGTACCAGCCGACCTGGTTGACGGTGTAGACCAGGAAGTCCTTGCCCTGGGCCTGGTAGACCTTGTCCGTGCCGGTGTCGTGCAGGCGGTAGGCGTGACCGCGGGAACGGGTGGTCGTGCACAGGCCGTTGACGTCCGGGTGGGACGGGTCGATCGCGTCGGGGACCTTGACGGTCCTGATGGTGCCGCCGGGACACTCGGCGGGCGACAGGTTCATGAGCGCCTGGGCGAAGTCCTCGTCCGTCAGGTCGCTGTACTCGTGCCCGCCGTCGTCGTAGGGGACGTGGATCTGGCCGAGTCTGGCGCTGTTCAGGACCCTGATCGGCTTCGGCTCGTCCTTGGGCTGGTAGCTGATCTTCTCCAGGACGAGGCCGGCCTTGCTGTCGTAGTGCCAGCACATGCGCCAGGTCGTGCCGGTGGAGAGCTTCTGTTCGAGGCGGTAGGCGGCGCTGCAGTCGGCGGCGGGCGCGGCGGCGGACGTTCTCGGCCGGGCGGCGGCCGGTCCGGCGGCGGTCGTGGCGCCGGCGGTCAGCGCGGCCACGGCCAGTCCGACGGCCGCGGCCCTGCGCGCCCGGCGGAATCGGTACTCGGGCATGACGAGGTGACTCCTTTGCAGGAGGTGCGGTGGCTCCCTTGCAGGAGATGCAGGGAGAGGAGCGGGAAGGGCCGGTCAGCCGTGGTCGAGGGCGGTGACCTTGTGCGCGCTCAGGTCGATCACCATGGACCTGGTGTCGATCCAGGGTCCGTTCCTGACCTTGGCGAACAGCCGGACGCACCGGTGCTGGCCGCACTGGTCGAGGGCCGCGGGCTGGGCGCCCGGAACCGCCCGGTAGATGCCGCCGCTGAGCAGCAGCTGGTCCGGGGAGGTGAGTTCCCGGCCGGTGGCGTCCTTGTAGTCGGCTTTCAGGCCCGCGCCGAGCGGGGCGGCGATCAGGAGCCTGGCCGCCTCCGCGTTCTCGGCCCGGCTCGGCGGCGGCTGGACGCCGCGCTGGGTGCCGGTCCGCTCCACCTTCCCGGTGTCCAGGTCGACGGTCCTGGTGACGAGGGTGTCGTTCCGGTAGTCGTAGAAGGTGATGTCGGCCCGGCGCGGCGCGCGGGGGTCGTCCGCCTCGCCGGCCTCGGGTTCGGCGAGGTCGGCGCTCAGGCGCTGCGGCCCGCGGCCCCCCGCGGCGTTCTCGGCCGTGTGCAGCAGCTGCCCGGTCAGGGCGATCCGCTCGGCCCGCCGGATCTCGCCGTCGGTCAGGGGGTCGCGGCCGGTGCCCCTGCCGCCCTCGGCCGGCGCCTGTTCCACGACGGCGGGCCGGACCCCGTCCGGGCCCTGACCGGCCTGCGTACCGCCGCGCGCTCCTCCCGAGGCGTCCGCCCCCGCCGTGCCCGGCAGGGTGATCGCGACCGCCGCGGCGGTCCCCACCGTCGCGAGGGCCACTCCTGCCACTAACTTTCCCAGATGGCGGTGCACTGTCTCACGCACATGGTCCCCCTGCTCCCCGTGGTCCCACGGGGGGTACGTGTTGCCCCACTGGTTCGGCACACGGCGGGTACGAGCGCCGTCGCGTGCGCTGGTCGATGGGTAAGAGGGACGCAAGACACGGGAGGTTCCGTCACTTTCGGAAGACTCGGGGGCCAACGCGGCCCCAGGGCGGCGGCACACCTGGGAGAGTCGTATCCATGCAGGTCTGGCCTGGACAGGCGTATCCGCTCGGCGCCACCTATGACGGCGCCGGAACCAACTTCGCGGTCTTCACGGAGGCCGCGGACCGAGTAGAGCTGTGTCTGCTGCACGACGACGGCTCGGAGACGGCGGTGGAACTGCGCGAGAGCGACGCGTTCGTGCGGCACGCGTACGTGCCGGGCGTGATGCCGGGACAGCGGTACGGGTTCCGGGTGCACGGCCCGTACGACCCCGGGCGCGGGCTGCGCTGCAACTCCGCGAAACTGCTGCTCGACCCGTACGCGAAGGCGGTCAGCGGCACCATCCGCTGGGGCGAGGAGGTGTACGGCTACCACTTCGGCTCCCCGGACAGCCGCAACGACCTGGACTCGGCGCCGCACACCATGGCCTCGGTGGTGATCAACCCGTACTTCGACTGGGGCAACGACCGGCCGCCGCGCACCGAGTACCACCACACGGTGATCTACGAGGCCCATGTGAAGGGCCTGACCATGCGTCACCCGGGGCTCCCGGAGGAACTGCGGGGCACGTACGCGGCGCTCGCGCACCCGGCGGTCATCGACCACCTGACCAGGCTCGGGGTGACGGCACTCGAACTGATGCCCGTCCACCAGAGCGTGAACGACCACCGGCTGGCCGACCTGGGCCTGAACAACTACTGGGGCTACAACACCATCGGCTTCTTCGCCCCGCACAACGCGTACGCCTCCTGGGGCGACCGCGGCCAGCAGGTCCTGGAGTTCAAGTCGGCGGTCCGGGCGCTGCACGAGGCCGGGATCGAGGTCATCCTGGACGTCGTCTACAACCACACCGCCGAGGGAAACCACCTGGGTCCGACGCTGTCCTTCAAGGGCCTCGACAACCCGTCGTACTACCGGCTCGCGGACGATCCGCGCTACTACACGGACACCACGGGCACCGGGAACTCCCTGCTCATGCGCTCCCCGCACGTGCTCCAGCTGATCATGGACTCGCTGCGGTACTGGGTCACCGAGATGCACGTCGACGGCTTCCGCTTCGACCTCGCGGCGACCCTCGCCCGGCAGTTCCACGAGGTGGACCGGCTGTCGTCGTTCTTCGACCTGGTGCAGCAGGACCCGGTGGTCTCCCAGGTGAAGCTGATCGCCGAGCCGTGGGACGTGGGCGAGGGCGGCTACCAGGTGGGCAACTTCCCGCCGCTGTGGACCGAGTGGAACGGCAAGTACCGGGACACGGTGCGGGACCTGTGGCGGGGAGAGCCGCGGGCGCTCGCGGAGTTCGCCTCCCGGCTGACCGGCTCCTCGGACCTCTACCAGTCCGACGGCCGCCGCCCGCTGGCCTCGATCAACTTCGTCACCTGCCACGACGGCTTCACGCTGCACGACCTCGTCGCGTACAACCACAAGCACAACGCGGCCAACGGCGAGGACAACCGGGACGGCGAGAGCCACAACCGGTCCTGGAACTGCGGGGTGGAGGGCGAGACGGACGACCCGGAGGTGCTGCGGCTGCGCGCCCGGCAGATGCGGAACTTCCTCGCGACGCTGATGCTGTCCCAGGGCGTGCCGATGATCAGCCACGGCGACGAGTTCGCCCGCACCCAGCGCGGCAACAACAACGCCTACTGCCAGGACAACGAGACCTCCTGGCTGCAGTGGCCGGAGTCCTCGGAGAGCGACCTGCTGGAGTTCGTCCGTGCGATGGTGTGGCTGCGCCGGGACCACCCGGTCCTGCGCCGGCGCCGCTTCTTCCACGGCCGTCCGGTGGAGGGCACCCACGACGAGCTGTCCGACATCGCCTGGTTCACCCCGGAGGGTACGGAGATGACCCAGCGGGACTGGGACTCGGCGCGGGTGTCCGCGCTGACGGTGTTCCTGAACGGCAACGCGATCTCCGAGCCCGGCACGCGCGGGGAGCGCATCACCGACGACTCGTTCCTGCTGATGTTCAACGCCTCCCCGGCGCCGCTGGACTTCCTGGTGCCGGTCGACCACGGCCGCCAGTGGCAGGTGATCGTCGACACCGCGCAGCCGGACGGAGTGCCGCCGGGGTCCGGTACGAAGGTCGGGGCGGGCGACCGGATCACCCTGCCCGACCGCAGCCTGACGGTGCTGCAGCGGCCGGCGTAGCGGGTCGCACGGGCCCGGGCGGCAGCCCCCTGGCGGGGCTGCCGCCCGGTACCCGCGCGTGAGTCCGTGCGGGGGCCGGTGACACGAAAGCCGGCGGGCTGGGTACGTAGGTTCTCATGACTTCTGCGCGACCCGGACCGGAGGTGCCCACGGCCACCTACCGGCTGCAGCTCCAGCCCGCGTTCCCGTTCTCCGCCGCCGCCGCGGCCGTGCCGTACCTGGCGTCGCTCGGCGTCTCGCACCTGCACCTGTCCCCCGTCCTGGAGGCCGTGCCCGGATCCCCGCACGGCTACGACGTGGTGGACCACGCGCGCGTGCGCGAGGAACTGGGCGGCGAGGAGGGCCTGCGGTCGCTGGCGCGGACCGCGCGGGAGCACGGGCTCGGTCTGGTGACCGACATCGTGCCGAACCACATGGCCATGGCGCCCCGCCACAACCACGCCCTGTGGGAGGTGCTGCGCGAGGGCCCCGGCTCGCCGTACGCGCGCTGGTTCGACATCGACTGGGAGGCACAGGGCGGCCGGGTTCTGCTGCCCGTGCTCGGCGGTCCGGTCGGCTCCCAGCTGGAGCACCTCGTCGTCGACGGCGACGTGCTGCGCTACCACGAGCACGCCTTCCCGCTGCGCGCGGGCACCGGGGAGCTGCCGCTGCCGGAGCTGCTGGACGCCCAGTGGTACCGCCCGGTGTGGTGGCGGCTGGCCCGCACCGAGCTGAACTACCGGCGGTTCTTCAGCATCTCGGAGCTGATCGGGCTGCGCGTGGAGGATCCGGAGGTGTTCGACGCCACCCACGCCAAGATCCTCCAGCTGCTGCGCGAGGGCGTGATCGACGGGCTGCGCGTCGACCACCCCGACGGCCTCGCCGACCCCGACGGCTACTTCGCACGGCTGCACGAGGCGACCGGCGGGCGCTGGACGGTGGTGGAGAAGATCCTCGCCGACGGCGAGCGGCTGCCGGCGTCCTGGCCCGTCGCGGGCACCACCGGGTACGACGCCCTGCGCCAGGTCGACGGCCTGTTCACGGACCAGGCGGGGGCCTACGAACTGCTGGGCCGCTACCGGGCCTTCGCGGCCCCGCAGACGGACCGGGGCGGCAACTGGGAGGCGACGGTCCGGCGGGCGGCCTACAAGGTGCTCACGCACGAGCTGGCCGCCGAGGCCGACCGGCTCACCCGGGTCGCCACCCGGCTGTGCGCCTCCTCGCCCGACCTCGCGCTGCGCGACCGGGCTTCCTGGGCGCTGCGCACGGCCGTGGAGGAGCTGCTGGTCCGGATGCGGGTGTACCGGCCGTACACCTCCGGGGACGCGGCCGTCGTCGTCACCGAGGAGGCCGCCGAGGAGGCGCGGCTCGCCTTCGTGGTGCCCGAGGAGGCGGAGGCCGTCGCAATCGTGCGCCGGCTGCTCGTCGAGCCGCCCGGTGACCCGGAGGCACCGGACCACGCCGACCGGGTGGAGTTCCGTACCCGGTTCGCGCAGACCGCGTCGGCGCTGCGGGCCAAGTCGGTGGAGGACACCGCGTTCTACCGCTATGTGCCGCTGCTGTCGGCGACCGAGGTGGGCGGCGATCCGGGCCGGCCGGGGGTGTCCCCGGAGGACTTCCACGCGTACTGCGCGCGCGTGCAGCACGACTGGCCGGTCACCGGCACGGTGGTCTCCACGCACGACACCAAGCGCAGTGCCGACGTACGCGCCGCGCTGGCCGTGCTCACCGAGTGCCCCGGCCGGTGGGCGGAGCTGCTGGCCGAGGTGAACCAGCCCGGGGAGGGCGTGGGCGTACCGGACGGGCAGCTCGCCTGGGCGGCCTGGCAGACGGTGTTCGGGCTGGGGGCCGCCGAGGAGGAGCGGGTGCGGCGGGCGCTGCTGAAGCATGTGCGCGAGGCGGGCATGTACACCAGCTGGACGGAGCAGGAGCCGCCGTACGAGGAGGCGGTGGCCGCGTTCGTCGCCGCCGGTCCGTGCGGGGCGCCGGGGGACCGGGTGGCCGCGTTCCGCAAGGCGCTGGACCCGCATGTCCGGGCCAATGTGCTCGGCACCGCCCTGGTCCATCTGACGATGCCGGGGGTGCCGGACGTGTACCAGGGCACGGAGGGCGAGTACCGGGCGCTGGTGGACCCGGACAACCGGCGTCCGGTGCCGTTCCCGCCCGAGACGCCCGGCGAGAAGGACGCGCTGACGGCGGCGGCCCTGCGGCTGCGCGCCCGGCGTCCCGGCGCCTTCGGCCGGGCCGCGTCGTACGAACCGCTGACCGCCGAGGGCCCGGCGGCCGGGCACTGTGTGGCGTTCGCGCGCTCCGGTGAGGCGGTCACCGCGGTCACCCGGCTGTCGCTGCGGCTCGCGGAGGCGGGCGGCTGGCGGGACACCCGGCTGACGCTGCCTCCCGGTCGGTGGGCGGACGTGCTGACCGAGGGGCGGGAGTTCACGGGGCACGCGCGCGTGGCGGACCTCTTCGACCGGCTGCCGGTGGTGCTGCTGGAGCGGGTCGCGCGGGGGTGAGGCGGCTCAGCGGACGGGCGCGGCGGGCGGCCGGCAGTCCTCGTACGGCCGTTCCGGCAGGTCTCCGAGAGCGGTCCAGGTGGTGCGCAGGAGATCCACGAAGGCCTCGGCGGCCCCGGCGGGGGGCACGCGCGCGTAGACCGCCAAGGAACGCTTCCAGGCCGGGTCGGGGCTGAGGACCGTGCAGTCCTCACCGACGGCCCCGCGCACGATGTGGGCGGGCGCGGCGCACACCCCGACACCGGCCGCGGCCATGCGCACGGCTGTCGAGGTGTGCTCGGTCCACACCGCGGTCCGCGGCCTGAACCCGGCCTGCCCGCACGCCCGGTCGAGGAAGCGCTCGCCGTGCACGACGGGCTCCATGGCGCAGCGGATCCACGCGCGGTCGGCGAGTTCCGGCAGCGTCACCGTCGTACGGCCGGCGAGCCGGTCGTCGAACGGGACCACCAGGACGAGTTCCTCCTCGCCGACCGGTACGACGGTGCCGGGCGGGTCGGCGGGCTCCGGCCCGAACGCGAGGTCGGCGGTGCCCCGCTGCACGGCCTCCTCGAGGGCCTCGGCGGTGGCGTACTCGTGCAGGCGCAGCAGGACCCGGGGGCGGGCCGTGCGCCAGCGGGCGAAGACGTCGGGCAGGACGCCCACGGCGAGGGAGTGCAGGGTGGCGATGTGCAGTTCGCCGCCCTCGGCGCCGGCCGTGGCACGTGCCGCACGGCGGGCCTGTGCGGCGCTGCGGACGGCGAGTTCGGCGTGCGGCAGGAACGCCCGCCCCATGGGGGTGAGGCGCACGCCGCGGGCCATGCGCTCCAGCAGGGCGCCGCCGACCGACTTCTCCAGGGCCTTGATCTGGTGCGAGAGCGCGGGCTGTGTGACGTGCAGGGCCTCCGCCGCCCGGGTGAAGGACGCCTCGTGGACGACGGTGACGAAGTACTCCATCTGTCGCAGGCTCAACTCCGCGTCCCTCTCCCCGGTCCATAAGCATCCTGCATGACTCCCACAACAACATTGCCTTGGACTCATGGCAAGGGGCGGGCGGAGGGTGGAGCCATGAGCACACGGGCCACGAACACAGCGGATGTCCTCGTCATCGGCGGCGGAACGGGCGGGTACGCCACCGCCCTGCGCGCCGCCGCCCTCGGACTGGACGTCGTCCTCGTCGAACGCGACAAGGTCGGCGGAACCTGTCTGCACCGGGGCTGCATACCGAGCAAGGCGATGCTGCACGCCGCCGAGTTGGTCGACGGCATCGCCGAGGCGCGGGAGCGGTGGGGTGTGAAGGCCACGGTGGACTCGGTCGACTGGGCGGCGCTGGTGGCCACGCGGGACGACATCGTGGCGCGCAACCACAAGGGGGTCGAGGCGCATCTGGCGCACGCCGGCGTGCGGGTGGTGCGGGGCAGCGCGCGGCTGACAGGGACGCGCACGGTACGTGTGGAGGGCGTGCGGGGCGGATGTGTGCCCGGCGCGCAGCCGCAATCCGCCCCCGGCGTGCACGACTTCACCGCGCGCCGTGGGATCGTGCTGGCGACCGGCTCGCGCCCGCGCACGCTCCCGGGGCTCGTGCCGGACGGGCGGCGCGTGGTGACCAGTGACGACGCACTGTTCGCGCCGGGGCTGCCGGCGTCCGTCCTGGTGCTGGGCGGGGGCGCGATCGGCGTGGAGTACGCCTCCTTCCACCGGTCCATGGGCGCGGAGGTCACCCTGGTGGAGGCCGCGGAGCGGATCGTGCCGCTGGAGGACGCCGATGTGAGCCGGCATCTGACGCGCGGTCTGAAGAAGCGCGGGATCGATGTGCGGGCGGGTGCCCGGCTGCTGGACCCGGAGGTGCTGGACAACGGCGTACGCGCGCGTGTGCGCACCGCGCGGGGCGAGACGCGCACGGTGGAGGCGGAGCGGCTCCTGGTGGCCGTCGGCCGGGCGCCGGTCACCGAGGGGCTGGGCCTGGACGCGGCCGGCCTGGCGACGGACGGGCGGGGGTTCGTCGTACCGGCGGACTGGAACCGGCTGGAGACGGAGGTGCCCGGCATCCATGTGGTCGGGGACCTGCTCCCACCGCCCTCCCCCGGCCTCGCCCACGCCTCGTTCGCGGAGGCCCTGCTGGTCGCCGAGACGCTGGCGGGGCTGCCGTCGGCCCCGGTGGACTACGCCGCCGTACCCCGGGTGACGTACTCCTCGCCGCAGACCGCCTCGGTGGGGCTGAGCGAGACCGAGGCACGCGCGCGCGGGCGCGAGGTGGACGTCGACACGATGCCGCTGACCGCCGTCGCCAAGGGCATGGTGCACGGCCGGGGCGGCATGGTGAAGGTCGTCGCCGAGGCCGGCGGCGGCCAGGTGCTGGGCGTGCACCTGGTCGGACCGCACGTGTCGGAGATGATCGCCGAGAGCCAGCTGATCGTCGGCTGGGACGCCGAGCCCTCGGACGTGGCCCGGCACGTGCACGCGCACCCGACGCTGTCGGAGGCGGTGGGCGAGGTGTTCCTGACGCTCGCGGGGCGCGGCCTGCACCAGCAGTGAGCGCGCGGCACGCACCGCCCGTGCCGCGCCCCCGGGCCCGAGTCCGGGCGCCCCCGGTAGCCTCCCCCGCCGCATGCTTGACAGTTCACCTTTCGCGTGCGGGACTTGGAGGGCGAAGCCGGGCGGAACAAGTCGGGGGTGAGTCTTCTGCCGGAGCTGCGCTATCCCAGCGTTCCCGAACTGACCGCCTCCGCACAGGCGTTGGCCGCTCAGGAACCCGGGCTGTGCCGGCTCAGGCAGATCGGCGTCTCGCGCGCGGGAAGACCCCTGCACCTGCTGTCGGTGGGGCATGCCCGGCGGGCGGTGCTGGTGGTCGCCGGCGCCCACGCCAACGAGCCGACCGGGGGCTCCACCCTGCGGGTGCTTGCCGAAAGAGTGCTGGCCGAGCGGGAGCTGCGAGCGGACACCTCCTGGCACTTCCTGCTGTGCGCGGATCCGGACGGCGCGAGCCTGCATGTGACACCGGCGCCGCGCAGCCTGCTCGACTACCACCTCGGCTTCTACCGGCCGACGGGCGCCGAGCAGCCGGAGTGGTCGCCGTCCGTGCTGCCGCCGGACCGGCTGCCGCCCGAGACCCGGGCGCTGACCGGGGTGATCGACGAGCTGCGGCCCTACCTCCAGGTGACCTTGCACGGCACCGATCTCGGCGGCAGCTGGGTGCAGCTGACCAGGGACGTACCGGGGCTCGCCGAGCCGTTCGCCAAGTCGGCGGCGCAACTGCACATCCCGGTGGAGACGGGCGCCTCGGACGCCGCCGGATGGCCGGCCTCCGGCCCCGGGGTGCATGTCATGCCCGGCCCGGACACGGGTGTCGCCTACCCGAGCATGCCGGACGACGCACGGCACAGCACCTGGTACCACGTGCACCGGTACGGCGGTCTGACGGCCGTGGTGGAGGTGCCGATGTGGGCGAGCGACCTGGTGGACGATCCGGCCCCGCACCCGGCTCCGGCGGCGGCGATACGGCGTCTGGCGCAGCGGCTGCTGCGGGACTCGCTGGAGGTGGAGCACGTGCTCAGCGACGCGCTGCCCCGCCTCGACGGTGTGGACGGCCCGCTGCTGCGGGCGGCGCGCTGGGCGCTGGAGCTGATCCCGGGCCTGGCCGAGGACTGGATCCACACCCCGCCGGCCGGTACGACGATGGCGTACGTCGGCAGTGTGGACGCCTTCGGGCGGCGGCTGCCGCTGCGGGCGGCGGCGATGCTGCTGCGGGTGCTGCGGGAGACGGACGACCGGGCGACGCCGCGGCTGGAACAGCTCGTCACCGCCTGGTGCGATGCCTTCGCGGCGCGTTTCCGGGCCCGCTGGGTGCCGTTGGAGCACCAGGTGGAGCACCAGTCCCGGACGGTGCTCGTGGCGGCGCAGCAGGCCCGTGAGCGGGAGCTGTGAGGCCGTCCGCGCCGCCCGCGTCGTGCCTCCCGCCGGCCCGGCTCAGTGGTCCACGGCGAACACCGCTCCCGTCCGTGCCTCCATGACGCACTTGCTGGAGTAGGTCTGCTGGTAGTCGACCGGACGTCCGTTCCACTGCCCGTGCGCGTGCACGGTCACGGGAGCGAAGATCATCGGGCAGAAGACCTTCTTCTTCGGGATGCGGGCGATGTCACCCTCGACGGCCGCGAGGTCCGCGCAGGCCTCGGCCGCGCGCGCGTACCCGAGGGGCAGCGGGTCGCACAGCAGCAGGGTGCCGTGCTTGTCGCCGGACTGGACGGTCTCACCGCGGGCGACGGTGAGATAGAGCCAGTTGTCGGTGAGGGGGAACGTGCTGCGGGGTGCCGCCTGGGCCGGGGCCGCGGCGAGCAGGCCGGCGGCCGTCAGCAGGGCGCCGGCCGTCGCTGTGACTCTGGAGATGTACGTCATGCCCCTTCCATCGGCACGCCGGCGCGCGTTCCGCAGCCCCGCTCACCCGATCGGGAGGGCACGCGCGCGCGAGCGTGCGCCCCGTTCGCGCACGGCCGGCCGTCTGCGCTCAGCTCGTGGCGAGCCGGAACGCCATCCGGCCGAAGGCGACCTGGTCGCCCTCGCGGACGACGACCGAGCCGATCACCCGGCGGCCGTTGACGGTGGTGCCGTTGGTGGACCCGAGGTCCCTGAGGACCCACAGGCCCGCCTGGTGGCGGAGTTCGGCGTGCACGCGCGAGACGGTCTCGTGGTTCAGGCGCAGTCCGCAGGCGGGGTCGCGGCCGATGCGCAGCGGGTGGGCGTGCGCGGGGCGCGGCAGCAGCAGTTTGGGCAGCCGCTCGGCCTGCCAGGCGCGGCGCAGCCGTACGGTGAACCCGGAGACGGCCTCGACGGTGCCGAGGACCGCGCGGGAGAAACGGTTCTCGCGGGGCAGGTCGGCGACCAGGGCGGCCAGTTCGTCGGCCCGGCGGGCGGCCAGCGCCAGCTCCATGCGGCGTACGAACGTGTCGTGCGAGAGCCGGCCCAGGGCGACGCCGTCACGCAGCACCCGCAGCGCCTTGTCGCGCTCCTCGTCGGACGGCCGCGCGGGGTAGGTGGAGAACTCGAAGGACGACGTCACGCAGGTGATTGTCGGGCAGTGAACCCCGGGTGTCCAGAAAACGGGGAATCGGCGCCGGTCCGCGCGTACTTCCGCGACACCCACCGGGGAAGGGTGAATTCAAGGGCGGATTGATCGTCCGGGCGGGCACGATGGGGACGCGGGACATCACGGTGAGCAGGCGAGACATCACAGACGAAGGGGAACCGTCCGTGCAGTTCGAGGTGTGGGCACCGCAGGCGGAACGAGTGACGCTCCATCACGGGGCCGGGACGCGCGCGTTGACGCGTGATCCCGACCGCGCGGGCTGGTGGACGGGGGAGGCGGAGGCCGGGGACGGGACCCGGTACGGGTTCGCGCTGGACGACGGTCCCGTGCGGCCCGATCCGCGCTCGCGCCGCCAGCCGGACGGCCCGGACGGGCTGAGCGCGGTCGTGGACCACGGGCGCCACACGTGGCGTACACGGTGGGCGGGGCGCGGACTGCCGGGTGCCGTGCTGTACGAGCTGCACGTGGGCACGTACACCCCCGAGGGCACCCTGGACGCGGCGGCCGCCCGGCTGGAGCACCTGGTGGAACTGGGGGTCACCCATGTCGAGTTGATGCCGGTGTGTCCCTTCCCGGGGCGGCACGGCTGGGGCTACGAGGGGGTGTCGCTGTGGGCGGTGCACGAGCCGTACGGCGGTCCCGAGGCACTGAAACGCTTCGTCGACCGGGCGCACGGACTCGGCCTCGGGGTCGTCCTGGACGTCGTGCACAACCACTTGGGACCGTCGGGCAACCATCTGCCCGCCTTCGGACCGTACTTCACCGACACCCACCACACGCCGTGGGGCTCGGCGGTGAACCTCGACGCGCCGGGCTCGGACGAGGTGCGCGCGTTCCTCGTCGGCAGCGCGCTGGCGTGGCTGCGGGACTACCGGATCGACGGGCTGCGCCTGGACGCGGTGCACGCCCTGTACGACACGCGCGCGTGCCACTTCCTGGAGGAGCTGTCGGCGGCCGTGGACGCTCTCGCCGAGGAGCTGGGCCGGCCGCTGTTCCTGATCGCCGAGTCGGACCTGAACAACCCGCGGTTCATCACCCCGCGCGCGGAGCACGGGCTCGGGCTGCACGCGCAGTGGAACGACGACTTCCACCACGCCCTGCACACCGTGCTGACCGGCGAGTCCCAGGGCTACTACGCCGACTTCGCCCGTGCCCCGTTCGCCGCGCTCGCCAAGACACTCACCGGCGGCTACTTCCACGACGGCACGTACTCGTCGTTCCGGGGCCGGCACCACGGACGCCCGCTGGACCGTGCGCGGGTGGCCGGGCACCGGCTGCTCGGCTACGGCCAGACCCACGACCAGGTCGGCAACCGCGCCCAGGGCGACCGGCTCTCCGCCCACCTGTCCCCCGGCCTGCTGGCCTGCGCGGCGACGCTGACGCTGACCTCGCCGTTCACGCCGATGCTGTTCATGGGCGAGGAGTGGGCGGCGGGCACACCCTGGCAGTTCTTCACCGACCACACCGATCCGGAGCTGGCCGAGGCGGTACGGCGGGGCCGGCGGCGGGAGTTCGCGGCGCACGGCTGGGCCGAGGAGGACGTACCGGATCCGCAGGACCCGGCGACCCGGGACCGGTCCTGCCTGAACTGGTCGGAGCCGGAACGCGAGCCCCACGCGCGCGTGCTCGCCTGGTACCGGCAGCTGATCGCGCTGCGCCGGGGCCAGCCCGACCTCACCGACCCCGACCTGGCCGACACGAAGGTGGCGTACGACGAGCAGGCCCGCTGGCTGGCCTTCCGGCGCGGTGACGTCCGCGTGGCGGTGAACCTCGGCAAGGAGCCGGCGGCCATCCCCCTGGGCACCCGCCCCGCGGTGGTCCTGGCGGCCTGGGAGCCGGTGCGGGGTCCGGGACCGGACGGAGTGCTCCGGCTTCCCGGGGAGTCGTGCGTGGTCCTGTCGCAGCCCTAGGCAGCCCACCCCACCGGGCAGCGTGCGGCCGCGTCGTGGCCGGTCGCGCCCACGCGGCGGAACCGCACATCGATACGGCCCCGGACCCCTTCGGGGCGCGCTACGGCTCCGGTTCCTCCTCCTTGAAGTCCGACAACCGCTCAAGGAGGATCGGCTCCCAGGCGCGGCGCAGCTGGGTGCGGAGCAGGGGGAGGGAACCCACCGCGCGGCCTTCCAGGTGGCCGGCGAGCCGGATGACCGTGTCGCAGCGGGCGAGCCACAGGCCGCGCAGGCAGGGGCGGGCGCCGTAGCCGGCCAGGGTGGCGGCTCGGACGGCCGCCGGGGAGCCGACGGCGACGGCGAGCCCGGCGATGTCCTCGGCGGGGTCGCCCCAGGCCGCCTGGGTCCAGTCCAGGATGCCGCGGACCCGCCCGTCGGCGCTGACCACCACGTGCTCGCCGGTCAGGCCGTGGTGGGTGAGGACGGCGGCGCCGGGCTGCGCGGCGAGCTGGGCCGCGCCGGGCGCGGTCAGCTGGTGCAGCCGGGCGGCGTCGAACTCGTCGGCGGCGGCCAGCCGTTCGGCGGCGTGCACGGCCATGCGGCGCAGCGCCTCCAGGGAGCGCGGGGCGGTGCGCGACACGCCGAGGGCCTCGGCCTGCCGTACGGGCACCGCGCGCAGCCCGGCGAGCAGCCCGGCGAGGTCGGCCTCGCCGACGGCGGAGACGTCGTGCTCGTCGGCCGTACCGCCGGGCACCTTGGTGTCCAGGGTGTAGGCGAGGCCGGGTGCCCAGTCGCCGTGCGCGACGCTGGTGGGCACGGCGACGGGCACGTGCGGGCGGACCAGGTCGCGCAGGCGCAGTTCGCGGCGGCGGGCGGCGGAGGACTCGCGGTCGGGCGCGAGGCGCAGCACATGGCGGGTGCCGACCCACCACGTGTGCGCGCGGCCCTCCGTCACGGGCCGTACTTCGGGTCCCCCGGTGCCGTCGCCGCCCTCCTTGAGCAGCGAACGGACCAGTCTGCGGACGGTGTCCGCGGTGGGTGTCGGTGCCTGGGTCATGGGTCGCGCGTCGCCGTTCCTGGATGTCGTCGGGGGCGGGTCCCCCGGGTCGCCGTGTGGTCCCTCAGTCCACTATGACCATGTCACGCGTGGTGTTGTTGAGGCGGCGCCCGCCGTCCCCGGTCACCGTGACGATGTCCTCGATGCGCACCCCGAAGCGGCCGGGCAGGTAGATGCCGGGTTCCACGGAGAAGCACATGCCGGGCACGAGGGGCTGCTCCTCGCCCTCGATCATGTACGGCGGCTCGTGCGTGGTGACGCCGATGCCGTGCCCGGTGCGGTGGATGAAGTACGCGCCGTACCCGGCGTCGGTGATCACCGCGCGGGCGGCACGGTCGACCTCCTGGCAGGCCACTCCCGGACGGACGGCCCGGCAGCCCGCCTCCTGGGCCTCGCGGACGACATCGTGCACCCGGCGCTCCTCCTCGGTGGGCTCGCCCACGTGGACCGTGCGGGTGGTGTCGGAGCCGTAGCCGTCCTTCAGGCCGCCGAAGTCCAGTACGACCATGTCGCCGTGCTGGATGACGCGGTCGCCGACCTCGTGGTGCGGGTTGGCGCCGTTGGGGCCGGAGCCGACGATGGTGAAGTCGACCTGGGAGTGGCCGAAACGGCGCAGCAGCGCGGCGAGGTCGTGGCCGACGTCGGACTCGCGGCGGCCGGCGAAGGGAACTTTGCGGATCTCCTCGAACGTTGCATCGGCAGCCGCTCCGGCGGCGGCGAGGAGTTCCAGTTCCGCGGCGTCCTTGACGGCGCGCAGCATGGGGAGGGCGTCGGTGAGAGAGGCGTAGGACGTGTCGGGCAGGGCCCGCTGCAGGCCCAGCAGGTGCATGGCCCAGGTGTTGTCACTGATGCCGAACCGGCCATGGCCGTCGAGGAGCGCGGCGGTGACGGCGTAGGGGTCCTTGCCGTCGGTCCAGTCGCGCAGGGTGAGCGCGGATGTGCCGGCCGCGTGCTCGGCGTCCGGTGCCTCCAGGGTCGGCACGACGAGGACGGGGTCCCGGCCGGGGACGAGGACCAGCGCGGTGAGCCGTTCGGTGACGGCGGTGGGGGTGTAGCCGGTGAGCCAGACCATGTCCGGCCCCGGTGCCACGAGCAGCCCCGCGAGGCCGGCGTCGGCCGCGGAGCGCGCGGCGCGCTCCATGCGGGCCCTGTAGTCGGCGGCGGTGAAGGGCGCGGGCGTACTACCGGTCATCCGGGCCTCCGGGCGCGGGTGGGGAAACGGGCGACGGCGTCTCGGGCAGCATCCTGCCCGGCCGGACAGGGTCACGCGAGCCGATCGCCGGTGCTCCCCGCGGGGCACGCTGGGCGCGGAAGGGACTCGGCATGGGGCCATCATGGCGCGTGGTGCGGATGGTGACCAGCGGGTTTCCCGGGGTGACCGAGAGAGGGGGGTGGGGCCGCGGCGGCCCCGCTCAGACCACCAGCCCCGGCAGGACCGTCAACTGCTGGTAACCCCCGCGGGTGTGACGCACGGTGAGGAGCACCGGCTTGCCGGGCCGGGCGCGGGCGACGGCCCGGGCGAGGTCGGCGGCGGTGTCCACGCGGACGGAGCCGAACCGCAGCAGGACGTCCCCGCGGATCAGGCCGGCCGCATAGCCGGGGCCGGGCACGTGCACGCCCACGACCAGTGCGCCCGCCTTCTCGGCGTCGACGGCCTCGACGCCCAGGGTCGCCCCGGGGGTGGCGGCCGGAGCGGGGGTCGGGGTGGCGGCGGGGGTGGCCCGGGCCGGCGGCCTGGCCGGCGGGGCCTGGCGCTGCAGCTCGGCGAGCCTGCTCAGGCCGATCACCGTGGCGCCGACGGTGCCGATGCCGACGCCGGACAGGACCAGCAGGGTGCCGGTGCACAGGCCGAACAGCACGGCCCGCAGCCGCCGTCCGCGCCGGCGCGCGGCGTGCGGGCGGTGGGCCGGGACGGGGGTGCCGGTGCCCTGCCGCGGGTCCTGGCCGGGCATCGGCTTGGGACGCAACGCAGTGTGTTCCATGGTTCGCTCGCCTCCGGCTGGTGCTCTACCCGGGGCGGCGGGCCGCGACGAGACACGAACGAGTGAGACTGGCCGGAGGGTGGCGGAGGGTAGCCATACTCCCTGGGAAACCCGCGGTCCCCACACCGCGCGCACCAGATCCGGACCACCCCCGCCGCCGCTCCCTGTCCGGTGCGCGGCCTCGGCACGGGTTGCCGCCCGCATCGGTCAGGACGAGTTCGAAGATGCGCGCGTTCGACGCGTTGACCAGCCGGAAGCGGTACCAGGCGGCGTCCGCCCGGGCGTACGGCCAGATGCGGCCGTGGACCGTGGTGTACGGGCCGCCGTGTCCGACGGCGTTGTCCGCCCGGCCGTCGGCGCCGCCACCCGTCCGGGCGCCGTGCGCCGTGTACGGCGTCAGTTCGTCCGCCGCGGGTACCCGCTCTGCCGCCGTCTCCTCGGTGAGCCTGTCGACGATCTCGGTCAAGGCCGAACACCCCCGTGTGTTCGTGGTCTGTTGTTCCCCTTACTCCACAGGACTCCCGAGGATGCATCGAAGTTTCCAGAATGCCCGCTTCCGTACGCGGAGATTCCGCGATCGTCAGCCGAGCGACAGGGTCGGTACGAGCGACAGGGCCGGCACGGCGGGCGCGCGGTCGGGCAGGAAACCGTGCGAACGGCGGCCCAGCCACTCGGCCTTGTAGCGGTCGGCCTCGCGGTGCCAGTTCAGGATCCCGGCGAGCCAGTTCTGCAGGTCGAGGACATAGTCGTCCATGGCGGCCCGCGCCTGTTCCGACAGGGCGAAGTCGTCGTACAGCACGGGCAGTTCGTGTGCGACGACGTGCTCGAACTGCTGCATGCGCTGGGTCGTCAGGTCGTGTACGACACCGAGCGCCGTCGGCTGGTCGACGCCGAAGAAGTTCTGCACCACCAGGACCGCGTTGTGGATCTCGCCGTCGTACTCGATCTCCTTCTGGTACGAGAAGATGTCGTTGAGGAGACAGGCGTAGTCGGTGGCGGCGTTCTCCAGTGAGCGCACCGGGCCGCTGCGGTACACCTCCGGCGGGACGGCGGGGCCGTGGCCCATCCGGCACAGGCTCAGGGTGAGGTCGGAGCCGAAGGTGGCGCGCCGCATCTCCAGGTAGTCGACCGGGTCGGGGATGCGGTTCTGCAGCTGGTTGGACAGCTCCCACACCCAGCTCTCGGTCATCGTGTCCACGGCCGCCTTCAGGGTGCGCCGCTGGTCGGTGGTCATCCCGGCCGTCGTACGCGTCCACAGGTCGACGAGCCCCCGCTCCAACGCACCCACCGGGACGAGCACCGGCCCGCCCTCCACGGGCATGCACCGCGACAGCCGGGCCGTGGTCAGGCGGGCGGCGGCGAGGTCGCGGCGGCGGCCGTGGACCAGCGGGTAGTAGTCGTCGCCGTACGTCCCCCAGGCGAGCCACTGGGCACTGAGGTCGAGGGCTTCGGGGGTGGCGTCCGGGTCCAGTCCGGCGGAGCACAGCGCGAGGTCGGCGGCGGCGAGTCTGTCCTCGTCCCAGACGCCTTCCTCCAGGATGCCCATGCGGTGCGACCAGGCGACCAGGTTGCGGCGGGCGGCGTCGAGGTGCGGGCTCAGTCCGAGCCGGTAGGGCATGTGGAACTCGGGCAGCGGGGAGGGGCCGACCTTCTGGTAGGGCACATGGGTGTAGGCGCGCAGGCGTTCCCGGGCGGCCGAGGCGAGGAGCACGCCGACGTCGGCGGCCGAGGTGCCGGGACCGCTCGGGAGCTGCCAGGGCGAGCCGGGGCGTGCGCCCTTGTTCATGTAGCGGCTGGAGCGCATGTGCCATTCCTGACCGCCGGACTGCCAGTCCTGCAGCCCCTTCGTGTAGGCGGCGATCGCGGCGGCCTCCGCCGGGGTGAGGCCCTTCTCCAGGGCGACGGCGGGGACCTCGGTGAGCGCGGTGTGCTCGAACTGGTGCAGACGCGAGGTGAGGATGTCGTTGACGGTCTCGGCGGCCTCCTGGGTCGTACAGCCGAAGAAGGTCTCCAGGACGAGCACGCCGTTGCTGTTCTCGCCCTCGTCCTCGACCTCGCGCTGGTAGGAGAAGAGGTCGTTGCGCAGGTGGACGGCGTCGGAGAAGGTCTCCATCAGGACGCGCAGCGGCCGGGTGCCGGCGACGGCGGCCGGCACCTCCGCGGTCGCGTACTCCACGAGCCCGGCCGACCACGGGGCGCCGCCCACCTTGCGGCGCATCTCGATGTACTCGACGGGGTTGGCGATCCGCCCCTCGTTGATGTTCGACAGCTCCCACATCGACTCGTTGAGCAGGTGCTCGGTGGCCACGGAGAAGCGGCGGCGCCAGTCCACGGACATCTCCGGCACCGTGCGCGCCCACAGGTCCTTCAGGCCGGCCTCGACGGCGTTCTCCGGCTGCGGCACGGGGGTTGCCGGGTCGAGCGGCATGAACAGCGGCAGGCGGTCCAGGTGGGCCTTGCCGGCGGCGCGGTCCGGGGTGCGCTTGTACATGTCGAGGAAGTGGTCGTCGAAGAAGAACACCCACACGTACCAGTCGGTGATCAGCGAGAGGGCCGGTCCGTCGCAGTCGGGGTGGGTGTAGGCGCACAGGAGTCCGTAGTCGTGCGCCTCCAGGTCGGCCTGCTCCCAGATCCCGGAACCTTCCAGCATGCCCATCTCGCGCGCCCACGCGGTGGAGTGGGCACGCGCCTCGTCGAGGTGCGGGTTGAGCCGCGCGGGATACGGCATGTAGAAGTGCGGGAGTTCGAACGGCTGCGTCATGGCCGGGGCCCTACCCGTGGCCCCCCGCACCCATCCGCCGCCCGGGACATGATCACACCATCGCGTGAACACCGCGAAACGCCCGGCGGCCGGCCCCCTTGCCGCGCCCCCGCGGTCCGGCCACGGTAGGCGCATGACCTCCTTCGTGCTGCCCCATGAGGTGCACGGCGACGGCGCCCACAAGGTGTTCGCCGTGCACGGCTGGTTCGCCGACCGGTCCGCCTACGCGGCCGTCCTGCCGGATCTCGACCGCGCCGCCTTCACGTACGCGCTCGTCGACCTGCGCGGCTACGGCGAGGCCCGGGACGCGGCGGGCGCGTACACGACGGCCGAGGCGGCCGCCGACCTGGTGGAGCTGGCCGACCGGCTGGGCTGGGAGCGGTTCTCGGTCCTCGGGCACTCCATGGGCGGAGCGGTGGCACAGCGGCTGCTCGCACTCACCCCGCACCGGTTGCGGCGGATCGTCGGCGTCTCCCCGGTGCCCGCCTCGGGCCTGCCACTGGCCGGCGAGCAGGCCGCGCTGTTCACGGACGCCGCGCACCGGCCGGAGAACCGGCGCGCGATCATCGACGTCACCACCGGGGGCCGGCGCCCCACCGCCTGGCTGGACCGGATGGTCGCCCGCTCGCTGGAGCGCAGCGACGCGAAGGCGTTCCGGGCCTGGCTGGACTCGTGGGCGGGTGAGGACTTCCACGCCGACGTCGAGGGCAGCGGGGTCCCCGCCCTGGCCGTGGCCGGCGCACTCGACCCGGCCCTGTCGCCCGAGGTCGTGCGGCAGACCTGGATGTCCTGGTACCCACGCGCCGAACTCGTGACATTGCCGTCCGCCGGGCACTACGCGATGGACGAGTGCCCCCTGGAACTCGTCCGCACGGTGGAGGACTTCCTCCGGGCGGACGGCGCCGGACCGGCGGGGGGCGCGAACGGCGAGGGGCACGGGGTCGACGAAGGCCACGGGGTCGGCGAAGGGCACGGGGGTGGGGAGGGTCGTTCGGTCGGCGAAGGTCACGCGGTGGGCCAAGGCCGCGCGGACGGCGAACGCCGCACGGACGGCGAAGGGGACCGGACCGTCGAAGGGCGCGCCGTCGGCAATGAGGACGCGGACGGCCAAGGCCACAGGACCCGCACGGGCCCCTCCGGCGCCGGAGATCACCGAACCGGCGAAAGCCACACCCTCGGCGAAGGCCGCGCGGACGGCGAAGCCCGCAGGACCGGCAAGGAACCCTCCGGCGCGGGAGATCACCGAACCGGTGTACGGCGCGTCGGCGGTGCGGGGGCGGCGGGCGGGGAGCGGGGCGCTGCCGGGGGGCGGGGAGCCGGTGCCGCGGTGCGGGGCGGGGTGGCGTGAGGGTGGGTGAGGTGCCGGCCGTGCCCGATGTGTTCGACCCGCGCCGGTACGCCGCCGGTGTGCCCCATGACGACTACCGCGTGCTGCGCGACCACCATCCGGTCGCCTGGCAGGAGGAGCCGCAGGTGCTCGGCTGGCCGTCCGGACCGGGGTTCTGGGCGGTGACCCGGCACGCGGACGTCGTCCGGGTGCTGAAGGACGCCACGACGTACTCCTCCCACCTCGGCGCGACCCAGATCCGCGACCCGGCCCCGGAGGACCTGCCGTTCATCCGCAGCATGATGCTCAATCAGGATCCGCCGCGCCACGGGCGCCTGCGGCGACTGGTGAGCCGGGCGTTCACGCCGGGCCGGGTCGACCGGTTCGCGACGCTCGCCCGGGAGCGGGCACGCACCCTGCTCGCCGGGGCGCTGCGGCAGGCGCGGGAGGGTGACGGCACGGTCGATCTGGTGGCCTGCGTCACCGACGAGTACGCCCTGCTCAACCTGGCGGATCTGCTGGGCGTCCCGGTCAGCGACCGGCGGCTGCTGCTGCACTGGACGCAGCGGGTCATCGGCTACCAGGACCCGGACGAGGCCGGTCCCCCGGTGCTGGACGAGGCCGGCAAGCCGGTCGATCCGCGCTCCCCGGCGATGTTGAAGGACATGTTCGCCTATGCGCGTCACCTGGCCGCACACAAGCGGCGTCACCCGGCGGACGACGTCATGAGCACCCTCGCGGCCGACGCCGAACTCACCGGCACCGAACTGGAGATGTTCTTCTTCCTGCTCACCGTCGCCGGCAACGACACCGTGCGCAGCGCGGCCCCCGGCGGGCTGCTCGCCCTGGCCGAGCACCCCGAGGCGTACCGGTCACTGCGCGCGGGACAGGCGGAACTTCCCGTCGCCGTCGAGGAGTTGCTGCGCTGGCATCCGCCCGTGCTGACCTTCCGCCGGACCGCCGTCCGGGACACCGAGCTGGCGGGGCGACGGATCCGGGCCGGTGACAAGGTCGTGGTCTTCCACGCCTCGGCCAACCGGGACGAGCGGGTCTTCACCGGTCCCGACCGGCTCGACCTGGCCCGCTCCCCCAACCCGCACGTGTCGTTCGGCGACGGCCCGCACGTGTGCCTGGGTGCCCACTTCGCGCGGCTTCAGCTACGGCTGCTCTACGAGGAGGTGCTGAGCGCGCTCCCCGGGCCGCGGCTCGCCGGACCGGCCGGACGCCTCGTGTCGAACTTCATCAACGGCGTCAAGTCGCTGCCGGTGGATGTCACGTGACTCGGACGGTCACTTGAGTCAGACGGTCACTTGACGTCGACCTGGATCAGCGCGTGCGTGCCGCTGGTCCGCCAGCGCCGGCCCTCGGTGGCCCCCAGTGCGGCATCGGTCGCCGCGGACAGGCCGGTGATCACGTCGGACTTCAGGGTGCGCAGCGCGGCGACCGGGCCGGGGAAGTAGGCGGTGGTCTCCTGGAAGGGGGTCGTCGGCGGCCACAGCCGGTCGCCCACCAGACGCCGGTAGTTGAGGTCGCCCTTGAAGACGGTCAGCGTGGCCGCGGCGAACTCGGCGCGCAGGTCGTCCGGCATCTCCGCATACGGCAGCGGGGCGCAGGAGAAGGGGTGGACGCGTACGGTGAGGCGGCCGTCGCCCATCGCCGCCCACAGCACGCGCGCGTACTCGACCGCCGCGCCGGAGGCGGTGCGCAGCCGGTGCAGCGCGTCGACGACGTCGGCGGTCGTGGCGTCGGAGACGTAGTACGGGTACGGCTTGACGTGCAGCACCGCCCGCGCAGCCCGGCCCTCGGCCAGGAGATGGGCGATCAGTAGCAGGTCCGGGACGAGTTCGCGGCCCGCGTTGTCGGCGACCAGGACGAGCGTGGCCGTGCCGCCGGGCGGCAGCAGCGACCACAGGGCCGCACTGTCGTCGGCGACCAGCGCCGGGACCGGAGCCCGGTTCCCGACACCCTCGGCGCTCTCGGCGCTCTCGGCGGAGAGCCGGAAGCCCAGGTCGGCGCGGTTGCCCCACAGCGAGCCGTGCAGCAGGGCGCGCGCCCGCTCCTGCTCGGGCAGGCCGGGCAGGACGTCCAGCGCGGCCAGTTCCTCGTCGGTCTCCGGCGCGTCGAGCTCGGCGCGTTTGAACGGGCGGAAGGGGTCGACGCCCTGCCAGGCGCCGGGGCCGAACCAGCCGACGGCGTCGAGCAGCCGGCGGTAGAAGTAGCTCTCGGACCACAGCCAGGGCACGTCGTACCAGGAGCGTCCGGCGCAGCCGGACAGGCCCCACTCCTGCCACCGGTCCCGGTCCGGGGCATCGGCGTGCAGCGGCTCGACGGTCCCCTGGGTGCAGCTCTTCAGCAGCTCGTCCAGCGCCCGGTGCTGCCCGGGGCCGTACGGGAAGGCGTCCCGTACCTGCCGGATGATCGCGGGGTGGCGTTCGGCCAGCACGCTGTGCGGGAACGAGCCGGGTTCGTTGCCGAGGATCACGGGCGCGAACGGGGTGTCGGGCATGTCCGTCACCGTATCGCGGGCGTCAGGCGGTTCTGGTCTCCCGCTCCAGCTGCGTGGCGAGGGTGACGTAGCGGGGGCGGCGGTGCACCGGGACCAGACCCCGGATCAGGAGGTGCCACATCTCGGCGACCCGGCGTGGAAGCCGTCCGACCGGTTCGAGCGAGCGGCCGGCGACGCGGGTGCCGACGAAGAAGGCGACGAGGGAGTGCGCGACGACTCCGACGTCGAGGTCGCTGTGCACATCGGCCTCTCTGACGGCCGCGGTGAACTTCCGGGTCGCGAAGTCGAGCCACTCGGTGAACGGGTGCCGAAGCGGCGGCGGTACGGTGACGTCGGCGGTGGCGAGGCGGAGCGCGGCGCGCGGCACCGGGTCCTCCACGGCGAGCCGGGCGACCCCGAACGTGGTGCGCATCAGGGCCTCCAGTGAGGAGTAGCCGCGGCTGTCGACCTCGGCGACGAGCTTCCGCGCGGCCCTGGCGTTGAGTTCGAGTATGGCGTGCGCGAGGTCCTCCTTGGCGGCGAAGTGGAAGTACAGGGCGCCCTTGGTGACCTTCGCGTGTGCGACGATGTCGCTCAGACTGGTGGACTCGTAGCCGTGCCGGTCGAACAGATCGGCGGCGGCCGTGATGATCGTTGTCCGGGTCTGCTCGGCGCGTAACTGCCTCGCCATCCTGGGACCCCTCCTCGCGACTCGTACGAACGGGACATGCGGTTTGTTTTAACCCCTTGCACACGATAACTCACCCATGTGCGGCGGAAGTCCGGTGCGCGGGCCGAGGGCACGACACGTGTCACCGGCGGATCCGGCAGCGATCGGTTCCCCGGCGATCCGTGAGCGGACGAGACCAGAACGGTTCCTCCCCTTCGTTGCCCGACTGTCTTCGACAGCCGCGGGACGGCGGGTGCCGGACCCATGATCGCCACGATACGAGGCCGACGGCCGGCTCCTCAACGGGGTCTGGAAGCAGGCGCGAAACATCCCAACCGGTCGGTGCTTTCGCGCCCCTGACTCACCGATGCGCCGGTCCGGGGATCACCGATGCGCCGGTTCACGGTCGTGGACCCACCGGTTCACGGCACGTGGATGCGCCGGTCCGGCTGAACGCCCGGGACGCCCCCGCCGTACTGGACGCCGCAGACCCTGTTCCCGCGCCGCCGAGGAGACGTCCCGGATGACTCGGACGACCCGGACGCCCCGGACGACCGCCCGCCTGAGTGTCGTGGCGGCCGCCGCCGCGGCCCCGCTCCTGCTCCTGTCGTGGGCGGCGGGGCCCGCCCGGGCCCACGGAGCCCCCACGGACCCGGTCAGCCGGGTCTACGCCTGTTCCCCCGAGGGCGGTGAGGCGACCCGCTCGGCGGCCTGCCGGGCGGCGGTCGCGGCGAACGGCGCTCCGTTCACGGCGTGGGACAACCTGCGCGTGGCCGGGGTGAACGGCCGTGACCGGCAGGTGATTCCGGACGGCAGACTGTGCAGCGGGAACCTGCCGGCGTACCGGGGCCTGGACCTGGCCCGGCCGGACTGGCCGGCGACCCGGCTGACGCCGGGCGGCAGACTGACGATGACGTACGCCTCGACGATCGCGCACACGGGGACGTTCCGGCTGTACCTCACCAAGCCCGGTTACGACCCGGGGAAACCGCTCAGGTGGTCCGATCTGCCGGAGCGGCCCTTCGCCCAGGTCACCGATCCGCCCCTGCGCAACGGGGCGTACCACATCGATGCGACGCTGCCCACCGGCCGGACGGGGCGTCAGGTCCTGTACACCGTCTGGCAGAACACCAGCACGCCGGACACCTACTACTCGTGTTCCGACGTGGTGTTCGCAGAGAAGGGGGCGAAGGGGCCGGGGAACGCGGACGCGAAGGCGGCGCCGGTGAAGACGGCACGTCCGGCGCCCTCCGCCGCCGGCACACCGGCGGCGGAGGGCGCGCGGGCGGGCTTTGGCCTCTCGGCGCCCGTACTGACGGGCGGCGCCGCCGCGGTGCTGGTGCTCACCGGGGGCGCCACGCTCGCAGTACGGCTCAGGCGCCGGTGAACTCGACCTGGCTGCAGGTCAGTTGACGTAGACCCGGGCGCCGCCGTCCGTCACGGGCGCGTACTTGGCGGTGAAGTAACCGTTCGCGAAACACAGCGACGACCCGGAGGCCTTGGTGAACTGCTGGTTGGTGAAGCCGATGCTGCTGTCGCTGTTGTCGGTCTTCCCGGTCAGACCGGGCGCCTGGTAGACGCAGGTGATGGTGCCCAGCAGGGTGCGCAGCTTGACCGTGGTCTGGATGGTGGAGCCGGCGGCCGGCGACACGGTGAGGGTGCCGTCGGAGGCGACGGTCGCCGTGTAGGGCAGGTGGTCGACGGTGATGCTGCTCACGCCGGTGACGCCGGTGACGTTGCTGGTGCAGGAGCCGGCGTCGAAGGTGTGCCCGGTGACGGACTCGGTGGCTGTGCCGGGGGCGGTCGGGTTGCCGGTGACCGTGGCGGTGAACTGGGAGGACTTGCACGTGACGCCGCTGGTGCCGGTCGCACTGGAGTAGAGCGTGGCGGACGTGCCGGAGGCCAGGGGCGCGGTGAGGGTGTCGCCGGTCGCCACGGCGGCGCCGCCCGCACTGCCGGCGGTGAGGACGGCGCTGCCGTCGGCGGAGGCGGGGGCGGCCACCGCGAGGGCGAGTGCGGTGGCGGTGCCGGCGAGGGCGAGGAGGGATCGGGTGCGCATGCGGGTGCCTCTTTCCTGGGTGGGGTCCCGGTGAGGTGGGTGGGGGGTGGCGCCGTGGAAGCGGCGTGGTGAAGGGGGGCGTCGTGGAATCGGCGCGGTGAAGGGTGGCGCGGGTGGTGTGCGCGGTGCCGCCGGCGCAGGGCCGTGGCGCCTTCTCCGTACGCGACGGACCGGCGACGGCGGCAGCCCGGGCAACGGACCGAGCCCCGGGCACCGGCCGAAGGCCCGGGGGAAGGCCTTCGGCCGGTCCGGCAGGGAACAGCCGACGACAGCCGGGAACGGCCGGGCACGACCAGGGGGATTGATCGTGCGCAGCCGCACCGATGTGAACGGTTTCCCTGGGCTGAGGTGAGCGGTCGGCTGAGACGGCCGGGGACACGGCCGGTGCCGCTCGGCGGATCCGGCGCCACGGATCCGTGAAACAGGGGAATTTGTAGACCTGATCAGACGTCAACGTCAAGGAGTTCAGGGCCAGTTGGGACGCCCGGTCGCCCCCCGCGCACATCCGACACGCTTTTTTCACAACTCCCTTGACCCCTCGAAGTAACCGGCGGTAACTTCCTCGCAGGCTACTGCCGCGTAACGAGAAAGCCCTTGCTCCGCCGGGGTGCGAGGAGGCGTACGCGGCAGTCGCTGTCCGCGCCAGGACACCGCGCCGCTGAAGCCCAACCCGCATTGATCCATGCCCATGGGAGCAGACATGGCCTCGTCCCCGGACGTCCCGTCCGCCGACAGCACACCCGAGAACCCGGGAAACGGTTCACCGTCCGAAGCACAACAGGCCGCGACCCCCGCCGGCGCCGAGAGACGGGGCCGGGTCCGGGCCCGCCGGGCCGCGGTGATGGCGGTACCCGCCACGCTCGTGGCTGCCGGTCTCGCGGTGCTCACCGCGCAGGGGGCGCTGGGCGTGCAGTTCGCGATCTCCGGCATGCCGTTCACGGTCACCGCGACGGAACTCAACGGAACCGGTTTCGAGCAGTTCGGCGGCCTCGACAACATGGCGGACGGCAGCCCGAACGCCGGGGACAGCGGCGGCCAGGTGCTGGTGGTGACCTCCGCGATCAAGAAGGCCACGCTCACCAAGCTGTGCCAGAGTGTCGACCTCGGCGGCACCAATCTGCTGATCACGGCGGGAGGCGGTGCGGACAAGGTGGTCGCGCGCGACCTCACCACCGACTCCACCGAGCTGTCCGGCAACGCGGCGTTCAGGAACATCGAGATCGGCAACGACGCCAGCACGCTGAACAAGGCGAACGCGAAGGGTCCGATCGGGGTCTTCAGCCAGCAGGCCGACACCGTGCACATCGGGAACCTGCGGCAGACCAACTACGCGACCACGGCAGGGGTGTTCAAGCTCCCCGGCCTCAAGCTGCGCTTCAGCGGCTCGGGTTGCTGACCGCGGTGACCGGCCGTCCACGTCGGGGAGCACGGGCGGCCTTCCGTGGCTGGCGGTCCCGTCGGCCGTTCTGGGGCGGGCTGCTGCTCGCCCTGGCCGGCGGGGAGATCCTGCTCACCGAGAAGGCCTCACTGAAGGTCGTGATGCACATCGGTATGCAGGGGCTGGCCGGATACCTGCTGCCGACGCTGATGGCGCTGCTGGGTCTGCTGATCCTCTTCAACCCCGCGCAGCGGCTGTTCTACTCCGTCACCGGCGTCCTGGTCTCCCTCGGCACCTGGGTCACCTCCAACCTCGGCGGCTTCTTCGTCGGCCTCCTGCTGGGCATCACCGGCAGCTGCCTCACCTTCGGCTGGCTCCCCGACCAGCAGCCACGCGTCAGCCGCCGCACACGCCGAAAGCACAAGCAGGCGAGGGCGGCTGCGGCGGCGGAGGGGGCGGAGGGCACGGCGGCCTGAGGGGGCGGGAGGGACGGAGGACGACGGCACCCCCACGGTGCGAGGGGACGGGAGCCGCCGTTGCGCGATGCCGTTACGGCAGTCACCTCCGCAAGGGAGCGGCCGGGGCCACGCTCCCCGGGCTGATGGAGTCCTGCCGGTCATGACGTGGTCGACGGTGGGTTCGGGGTGGTCGGCGGGGCGGGATCGGCTGTGGACGGTCCGGCCCGGACGATGGCTTGGTCTCCTCGTGGACCGAACAGGTGCAGGATCTCCACCGCGCTCGTGTCCGCGGGGCCGAACCAGTGGGGCTCGGTGGTGTCGAACTCGGCCACTTCGCCGGGCCGCAGCGTGAAGTCCCGCGCGCCGAGCACGAGGCGCAGCCGACCGGCGAGGACGTAGAGCCATTCGTAGCCCTCGTGGGTGACCAGTTCCGGCCGGCGGGGTGCCAGCACCTGCTTGAAGACCTGTACTCGGCCCGGGTACTGCGTCAGGGGCACGAGAACGCTCCCGCGCTCCTTGCGCAGGGGCCGCAGGTGCACCCGAGGGTCACCGCTGGCCGGCGCCGCCACCAGCTGGTCGAGTGCCACGCGGTGCGCCCGTGCCAGCGGGATGAGCAGGTCCAGAGTCGGGCGCCGCTTGCCCGACTCCACCCGGGACAGTGTGCTGACCGAGATCCCGGTCGTGGCCGCGAGCGCCTCGAGCGTGAGTCCCCGTTCCCTGCGCAGCCGGCGCAGCCGGGGCCCGATGCCATCGAGGATCTGCTCCAGCTCTGCGTCCCCGGATCCTGTGTTCATGGGTCCAGTTTTGCAGTGTTCGCAAAACTGATGGGCCGCGGCCGTCGCCCGGGCCGAGGCTTGCCGGGCATTGTTCCCGGACATCAGAGGTAGACCGTGACCGCGACGACACACCCTGTTCAACCCGTGCTGAGTGCGCGCAGACGCTGGACGGTACTGGCCGTCTGCTGCCTGAGCATGTTCCTGGTGGGCCTGGACACCACCATCGTCAATGTGGGTCTGCCGGCCATCGGGCGCGGCCTGGACGTCGACACGCGCGGTCTCGAATGGATCGTGGACGCCTACACCCTCGTCCTGGCCAGTCTCCTGATCTCCTCCGGCGCACTGGCGGACCGCTTCGGACGCCGCCGGGTGTTCCAGTGCGGGCTGGCCGTGTTCGGCGCGGCCTCACTGGTCTGCGCGCTCGCCCCGTCGGCGGGCGTACTCGTCGCGGCCCGCACCCTGCAGGGCATCGGCGCCTCGATGCTCAGCCCCGTGGCGCTCGCGATCGTGGTCAACGCGATGCCCGACCCGAAGGAACGGGCGCAGGCGATCGGCATCTGGGCGTCGGTGTTCGGACTGAGCATGGCCGCCGGACCCGTCACGGGCGGCGCGTTGCTCGCAGGGCTCGACTGGCGGGCGCTGTTCTGGATCAACGCACCCGTCATCGCGGCCGCTCTGCTCCTCAGTGCGGTGTTCGTGCCGGAGTCCCGGGCACCGCGGGCCCGGCGGCTCGACCTGCCCGGCCAGGTCCTGCTGACCATGGTCCTCGCCGTCGTGGTCGGCGTCCTGATCGAAGGGCCGCGCATCGGCTGGACGTCGCCTGCGGCACTGGCGGGATACGCGGGGGCTGCGGTGGCGACAGCCGGATTCGCGCGGGTCGAGTCCCGCCGAGGCGAGCCGCTGATGGATCTGCGGCTCTTCGGACGCCCGGTCTTCAGCGGTGCCGTGGTCGGCGCGGTGGCGGTCTTCGTCGCCCTGAACATGACGCTGCTGCTGAACACCCTCTACCTGCAGCACACCCGGGGATGGACGCCGCTGGCCGTGGGGGTGGCCACCTTGCCCCTGGCCGTCGGAGCGACCCTCTGTGCCCCCTGGTCCGGCCGCATGGTCGGCCGCACGGGACCGCGGCTGCCGCTGCTCCTCGCCGGCGGTTTCATCACGGTCGGCGGGCTCTGCCTGGTCCGGCTCACCCCGCACACGAGTGTGCTCCTGCTGCTGGCCGCCTACTCGCTCATCGGCATCGGGTTCGGCTTCGCCAACGCCCCGATCACCAACACCGCGGTCAACGGACTGCCACCCGCCCGTGCCGGCGTGGCCGGGGCGATCACCTCCACCGCACGGCAACTCGGTTCCGCCCTCGGCATCGCCCTCGCCGGCGGCCTGGTCACGGGCGCCGGCCCGACGGGGCTCGCGCACGCGTCCCGCCCGGGCTGGATCCTGGTCGCCACCTGTGGCGTACTGCTCCTCCTCGTCGCCCGCGCGGCACGGCCGAAGGAGGCCGCCACGGGCCCCGCCTCCCCGCAGGCGCGGTGAGCCCCGTGACGCGCCGCAACGCGCCGTTGCCCGTCGACGCGCGCCGCCGCCTCGCTCCTGAGGACGCGCATGGACTGGCCCAGCGCCCGCGCGGTGGCCGGGGCTTCCGGGAACCGGACGGGACGAGGAACTCGACGGCGGTGATCAACCGGTGCCCGGGACCGAGTCCCTTCCGGAGCACGAGCGCCCCTGCTCGGGGGACCCGAACTCACCGCCCGCGCCGCGTGTGGCGGATTCTCGCCGCGGTGAGAGCCAGGGCGTACAGGCCGAGAACGGCGGCGAGCAGCAGGTGGTACGCGGCGGGCAGGGCGGTCATGCCGAGTGCGGCGCCCAGCGGACCGGGAGGGACGGCGAGTCCGACGACGGCGAGGAGGGCGGCGGCCCCGCCGACGGGACCGGGCCGGCCGCCGCGGGCGAGGCCCCGGCCGTCACGCAGGAGCAGCATGACCAGCGCCTGGGTGAGCAGGTTCTCGGTGAACCAGGCGGAGTGGAACACGGCCTGGTCGTCCAGGGCGTCGGGGCCGTCCAGGGCGAGCGCGAGGACGCCGAAGGTGGCGAGGTCGGCGACCGCGTTGAGCACGCCGAAGCCGGTGATGAACCGCAGGAAGGCCGGTGGCCGCAGCACGGTGGGCCGGCGCAGCTCGTGCGGGGCGGGGCGGTCGTGGGCGAAGGCGAGCTGGGCGGCGTCGAAGCACAGGTTCTGCGCGAGCACCTGGACCGGGAGCATCGGCAGGAAGGGCAGCGCCAGTCCGGCGGCGAGCATGGCGAGGACGTTGCCGAGGTTGGAGGAGAGGGTCACGCGCAGATAGGCGGCGATGTTGGCGCTGCTGCGCCGGCCGGCGGTGACGGCGTGTCCGATGGCGGTGAGGTCCTTCTCGGCGAGCACGACGTCGGCGCTCTCCCGGGCCGACGCGACGGCTCCGCGCGGCGCGATGCCGACGTCGGCGGCGAGCAGCGCGGGGACGTCGTTGACGCCGTCCCCGAGAAAGCCGACGGTGTGTCCGGCAGCACGCAGCCCCGCGACGACCCGGGCCTTGTGCTCGGGGGTACAGCGGGCCACCACCGTGGTGGCCCCGACCGGGAACCCTCCGTCTGCTTCGACCGCCGGCCCTCCTACGGCCTCGACCGCCGACTCGACCGGGAACGGCCCGATCGCGAACGCCTCGGCCGCGAACGGCTCGGCGCCGCCCCCGGCCCCCCGTACACCGCCCCAAGCCCCGCCGCCCCCGGCGCTGTGTACCTCGCGGACCTCCAGACCCAGTTCCCGGCAGACACGGGTCGCCGTCGCGGGATGGTCGCCGGTGAGGACGTGGATCCGGATGCCGAGGGCGGTGAGGGCGCGCAGGGAGTCGGCGGCGCCCGGGGTGGGTTCGTCGTGGAAGGTGACCAGGCCTCGGAAGGTGAGCCCGCGTTCGTCGGCGGGCGTGTACGGGCGGGTGCGGGCGGGCCGTTCGGCGGTGGCGACGGCCAGGACGCGCTGTCCGGTGTCCGCCTCGCGTGCGGCCAGCGCCAGCAGTCGCTGCCGCTCGCCGACCGGCAGGGCGCAGCGCTCGAGGACGTCCTCGGCGGCTCCCTTGGTGACCAGCAGGTGGCGGCCGGGCCGGGCGGCGAGGACGGCGGTCGCGAGGCGCCGGCCGGGTGCGACCGGCAGGGCGGCGAGACCGTCGTACTCCTCCCCCACGGCTCCCGAGACGTCGAGCAGGGCCTCGTCGAGGGCGTCCGGGACGGGCAGTTCGGCGAGTTGCAGGGTCCACCAGGCTCCGGCGGCCGCCCAGCGCAGCACCTCCGGGTCGTCCCGGCCGTCGGGTCCGAGGGAGCGGGCGGCGACCGGCCGGTCCTGGGTGAGGGTGCCGGTCTTGTCCACGCACAGCACGTCGATCGCGCCGAGGTCGTGCAGCGCGGGCAGCCGTCGTACGACGACCCGGCGGGTGCGGGCCAGCAGGGCGGCACTTCGCGCGAGGCACGTGGTGACGATCACCGGAAGCATCTCGGGGGTCAGTCCCACGGCCACCGAGACGGCGAACGGCAGTGTCTGCAGGCCCCAGCCGCGCAGCGCCGCGCCCGCCATGAGCACCAGCGGCGGGGTGAGCAGCACGAACCGGACCAGCACCCAGGCGATGCCGTGCACGGCCCGGTCGAGGGCGCTGGGCTCGCGCGGCTCGGGCGCCCGCTGGGCGGCGCCGAACCGGGTGTGCGCCCCGGTCGCCACGACGACCGCGGTCGCGCCGCCCGCCACCACCGCGCTGCCCTGGAAGCACAGGAAGGACTCGCTGCGGGGCTCCGGCAGGTCGGTGGCGGCCTTGGGCACGGGCGCGGACTCGCCGGTGAGCGCGTCCTGGCGCACGGTCAGCCCACGGCTGCGCAGGAGTCGTACGTCGGCGGGGACGAGGTCGCCGGGGCCGAGCCGGACGACGTCGCCGGGGACCAGGTCGGTCACCGGGACCTCGAGGGCGCGCGGTGCGGCGGTGTCGTCGGTGCGGCGCAGCACGGTGGCCGTGCCGGCGACCAGTTCGCGCAAGGAGGTGAGCGAGCGGTCGGCGCGGCGCTCGCCGGCCGCGCGCAGTGCGCAGCCGACGGCGACCAGGGCGAGGATCACCGTGGCGGTGCCCCAGGAGGCGACGAACGCCGAGACCAGGCCGAGCGCGAGCAGTACGGCGGTGAACGGGTCGCGCAGGCCGCGCAGCCAGCGCCGGGGCCAGGAGGGGGTGCGTGGGCGGGGCGGGGTGTTCTCGCCGTGGGCGGCGAGCCGGGCGGCGGCCTCGGCGTCGGTGAGTCCGCGCGGGCCGGTGTCCAGGCGCCGCAGCACCTGGAGGGGCGTTCCGGACACCGGGTCAGAGGCCGCAGAGGCGGCGGGCCGGGACCGTGGCGGCCGCGTCCCGTTCGGTGAGCCGGCCGACCAGCAGGCGTACGACGTCGACGACGGCCGCCTGTCCGGCGGCGTCCACGAAGTACACCTGGCGGCGGCCCTCGCGTCGGGAGCGGACGAGTCCGGCGAGCTTCAGCTTGGTCAGGTGCTGGCTGACGGCGGGCAGCGCGCCGCCGACCCGCTCGGCGAGCCCGGTGACGTCGCTCTCCCCGTGGATCAGCGCCCACACGATGTGCAGCCGGGCGGGTGAGGCGAGCAGCCCGAAGGCGGCGGCCGCCTCGGTGAGCACCTCGGCGGAGGGGTCCTGGTGGCCGGTGCCGGGCGCTGTCGCCACTGTCGCCTTCCTCTGCTTCCTCGGTGTCGTCCGTGTGCGGTCCGTGTGCGGGGACTCAGTGTAGGTCGGCGGGAACTTCCCGGCCGCCCCATGAGTTTCTACGGTGTTGTAGAAGTTGCGCCGGTGTGCCGTGGCAGCACCCGGCAGTTGACACGAGGAGTGCGCATGGCCCTGTGGGACCGCGTCAAGGAGTCCGCGTCGCAGATGCAGACGCAGTTGGTGGCGAGGAAGAACGACCTGAAGAGCGGCGCGTTCCGCGACGCGAGCATGGCGATGTGCGCCCTCGTGGCCGCCGCCGACGGGACGGTGGACCCTTCGGAGCGGCAGCGGGTGGCCCAGCTCATCGCGACGAACGAGGTGTTGCAGAACTTCCCGGCGGACGACCTCAGGCGCCGCTTCGAGGAGAACCTGAGCAAGCTGACGACCGACTTCGCCTTCGGCAAGGTGAGCGTGCTGCAGGAGATCGCCAAGGCGAAGAAGAAGCCGGCCGAGGCGCGGGCCGTGATCCAGATCGGCATCGTGATCGGCGGTGCGGACGGCGACTTCGACAAGACGGAGCAGGCCGTGGTGCGCGAGGCGTGCTACACGCTGGACCTCCCGCCGCACGAGTTCGACCTCTGAGCCGTACGGGCGTTGTCGCCGCGGGCAGGATGGGGGGCATGCTCGACGATCTCGACCGTGCCCTCATCCACGCCCTGCACCTGGACGGCCGGGCGCCGTTCAGCACCATCGCCGAAGTGCTCGGGGTCTCGGCGCAGACCGTGGCCCGCCGCTACCGCCGGCTGCGTACAGAGGCCGGCCTGCGCGTGGTGGGCCTCGCCGACCCGGACCGGGCGGGCCGCGCCCAGTGGCTGGTCCGGCTGACGGCGACGGCACGCTCGGCGCAGGACATCGCCGCGGCCCTGGTGCGGCGGCCGGACACGTCCTGGGTGAAGCTGACTTCGGGGGGCACCGAGATCACGGCGGTGATCCACGCCCCGGCCGAGGACGCCTCCCCCGGCTCCCTCCTGCTGCACGACGTCCCGCGCACCGGCGGCATCACCGCCGTCTCCGCGCACTGTCTGCTGCACACCTACCTGGGCGGCCCCGCCAACTGGCGGCGCAGCGCCCAGGCCCTGGACGAGAGGCAGCGGGCGGCCCTGGAGTACCGGGAGAGCGCGCAGGGCGTACGGCAACCGGGGCCGGAGGACGACGCGTTGCTGGCGGCGCTGGAGCGGGACGGCCGGGCCGGGCAGGGGGAGCTGGCCCGGGTGACCGGCTGGTCACCCGCGACCGTGGCCCGGCGGCTGGCCGAACTGCGCGCGGCGGGCGCCCTGTTCTTCGACGTGGAGGTGGACGCCGGGCTCTTCGGGGTGCGGACCCGGGCCCTGCTGTGGCTGTCGGTGCGGCCGGCGGACCAGGAGAAGGTCGCCCGCGCGCTGGCCGGCCATGACGAACTGGCTTTCGTGGCCGCGACGACCGGCCGCACCAACCTGGTCGCCCAGGCCCTGTGCCGCGACCCTGCCGATCTGCACCGCTACCTCACCGGGCGGCTGGGGGCGCTGCGGGAGATCGACGCGCTGGAGACCAGCCCGGTGCTGCGCACGCTCAAGGCGGCGAGTCCGGTGCTGACGGATCTGGCCCGCCTGCGGCCCCTTGGGACGACGCCTGCCCGTCGGTCCGGTTGAGACCGTACGCGGCTGCGGATGCGCGGAAGCCGGTCGCGCGGTTCCCCGCGCCCCTTCGGCGCGGTGCCGCCTACGGTCTGTCGTCACCTTCCCGTCGTTGCCCGAAGGGCGGCCCGGCGGCGTCAGGTGCGTGCTCTCGGCGTGCCGGGCGTGGACCCGCGTACTGGACGTACTCGGGTCCGCGCCCGGTGCGGCGAGTGGGGGCACCTCCCACGCCCTTGAGGCAGTGGGGGAGCGTGCATGGCGCCGCCGGGCAGACGGGAATGTGACGACAGGCCCTAGGCGCCCTCGCCCGTCCCGACCCTGCCGCTCGCCGCCCAGGCCACGGCCAGCAGTACCACCGCCGCCCAGCAAGCCGCCTGCGATGCGCCGAGCCCCTTCCCGGCCAGGTACACGCTTCCCAGCACCGCCACCCCCAGTGTCGCCCCCAGCTGCTGCACCGCGTTGAGCAGCCCGGCCGCCGAGCCGACCTCGTGCGGGCGCAGGGGTCGCAGGGCGAGGGTGAAGAAGGCGGGTGTGAACAGGCCGGCACCCAGGCCGACGAGGGCGAGGGCGGGCAGCAGCGCGACCGGGTAGTGCCCCGGCGTGGTCGTCCGGTACGCGGCCACGGCGGCGAGCAGTCCGGCCAGCAGCACCCCGAGCCCGTACGGCATGACCCGGTGCCCGTACCGCCGTACCAGTCTTGAGCCGGCCCACCAGGAGGCGAGGGCGAGCCCCGCGGACCACGGCAGTAGGCTCAGGCCGGACGCCAGGACACCCGTGCCGGCGTCCAGTTGGAGCTGGAGGACGACCACGACGGTCAGCCCGTTGGTCACCGCGAAGAAGGCGGTGGAGGCGACCAGAGCGGCGGGGAAGCCGCGGTGGGTGAACAGGCTGGGCTCCACCAGGGGACGGGCCGTGCGCCGCTGGTGCCGGGCGAAGCCGGTGAGCACGAGGAGTCCGGCACCGAGCAACAGCCAGTCGCTGACGGCGAGTTGACTGAGGTCGCCGCCGATCAGCGGGTACACCAGGAGTCCGGTGCCGAGCGCCGCCAGGGCGGTGCCGGGCCAGTCGAGGGCCGGACGGTGCGGGGCGCGGTTCTCCGGCAGGTTCCGGGCGAGGGCCAGCACCACCGCGGCCACCGGCACGTTCACGACGAACGCGGACCGCCAGGACGAGCCGAACAGGTCGGCGTGCGTCAGCACACCGCCGACGACGGGCCCGCAGACGGCGGCGAGGCCCATCACCGGTCCGATGCTGCCCAGCGCCTTCGCCGTCTCCTCCCCCGAGAACATCGCCTTGATCAGGCCGATGGTCTGCGGAATGATCAGCGCCGCCGCGGCGCCCTGTACGGCCCGGAAGGCGATGAGCAGCCCCGGCGACGGTGCCAGGGCGCAGGCGGCGGACGCCGCCGTGAACAGCGTGACGCCGAGGACGAACATCCGGCGCCGGCCCGCGATGTCCCCGAGCCGCCCGCCGGTGATCAGCAGCACGGCGAACGGCAGGGTGTAGGCGGCGCCGAACCACTGCACGTCCGAGACCGGCCCGCCCAGGTCGGCATGGACGGCCGGGGCGGCCACCTGTACGACGGTGGCGTCCAGCAGGTTCATCGCCTCGCCGAGCAGCAGGGCGGCCAGGCCGGGCCAGCGCCTGCGGTAGGGAGTGGCGGCAGCCACGCTTTCCGTGATCATGGAGTTCCTCTCACGCTCGCTACGGGACCGGCGACCGGCCCCGTAGCGAGGGTGGGAGATCACGGGAGGCGGACTCCAACGGGAGCGGCGCGCTTGCGGATTTCTTCCATCAGCACCACCAATCCTGAGGAAATCCCACAGGAAGACGCGGGACCGGGCGTCAGACGAGGCCGGCGGAGCGCAGCCAGGCCCTGGCCACGTCCAGCGGGTCCTTGTTCTGGACCTGCACCTGCGTGTCGAGGTCGAGCAGGGTCGCGGTGTCGAGCTTGGCCGAGACCGCGTTGAGCGCGTCGACGCCCTTCTTGGGCAGGGCGCCCTTGCGGACGAGCGGCTGGACGTTCTCGAAGCCGAACAGGTTCTTCGGGTCCTGCAGGACGACGAACTTCTCCTTGGAGATGGTCGCGTCGGTGGTGAAGATGTCCGCGGCCTGTACGGCGTCCTTCTTCAGCGCCGCCTGGGTGAGCGGGCCGCCCGCGTCCAGCGCCCGGAACGACTTGAACTCGAGGCCGTAGACGGACTTCAGGCCCACGAGGCCCTGCTGGCGGGCCTGGAACTCCGGCGAGGCGCCGATGACCAGGTCCTTCGCGATGTCCTTCAGGTCGGCGATGGACGACGTCCCGGTGAGGTGGTACTTCTTCGCGGTGGCCGCGTTCACCGTGACGGAGTCCTTGGACTGCGCCGCCGCGGGCTTCAGCAGGGTCAGCCCGGAGTCCAGCTTGGCCTCGATGGCCGTCGTGGTGGCGTCGGCCGTCTTCGGCTTCGCGTTCTTGTCGAGGTAGGCCAGCAGCGCGCCGTTGTACTCGGGCAGCACCGAGAGGGAGCCGTTCTTGATCAGCCCGTAGGTGGTCTCGCGGCTGCCGATGTTCGGCTTGTACGAGACCTTGACGCCCTTGGCCTTGAGGGCCTCGCCGTAGATGTCGGCGAGCAGGGTGCTCTCGGGGAAGTTGTTGGAGCCGACGACGACGGTGCCGCCGCTCGGCTTGCTGTCGTCCGACAGGGGGTTGCCGGACGTGCCGTTGGAGGAACAGCCCGCCAGCAGAGCCGTCGCCGCCGCGAGGGCGACCACCGCCGCGCCTCGGTTCCTCCGGATGGGCCTGCTGATGCGGTTGGTGGAAGTCACGCACCGATCCAATCCAGCCGGTTCTCGCCCAGTCAAGGGCCGCAGATCACTGATTGGCCTCGATCGGCGGTCAGTTGTGCCGGGGGGTGGTCTGGTGCGGGCCCCCGGGCACCGGGTCGTGGGCGTCAGCCGCTCCTGCGCACCCCCGGTGACACCGTGAGCCGGGACACGGCCCAGAACACCACGAGGGTGGCCAGGGCGAGTCCGGCGACCAGCGTGGCGCCGCCGACGACCTTCTCGTAGTTCTTCTGGTAGAGGCCGTCGATGATGTACCGGCCGAGGCCGCCGAGGCTGACGTAGGCGGCGATGGTGGCGGTGGAGACGATCTGGATGGCCGCCGTGCGCAGGCCGCTGAGGATCAGCGGGAGCGCGACCGGCACCTCCACCTGGAACAGCACCCGTGCCTCGGACATGCCCATGCCCCGGGCGGCGTCCACCGGCGAGGGGTCGACGGAACGGATCGCCTCGTAGGTGGTGACCAGGATCGGCGGTACGGCGAGCACGACCAGCGGGATCATCACCGGCAGCAGACCGAAGCCGATCCAGAGGAACATCAGGACCAGGAGACCGAAGCTGGGCAGGGCCCGGCCCGCCGTGGCGATCAGGGCGAGGGCGTTGCCGCCGCGTCCGTGGTGTCCGGTGAGCAGCCCGACGGGCAGTGCGATCGCGGCGGCGATCAGCAGGGCTTCCAGCGAGAACCTGAGGTGTTCGGCGAACCGGGTGGGGATGCCGTCGTAGCCGTGCCAGTGGGCGCTGTCACTGAAGAAGGCGCGGGCGAAGTCGAGGACGTTCACCGGGCGGCTCCCTTCCGCGGCATCCAGGGGGTGAGCAGGACGCGGACCAGGACCAGCACGGCGTCGGCGAGGATGCCGAGCACGGCGATGGTCAGGACGGAGTTCACGGCCAGGGCGGGCCGGTGGTAGGTCTGGGCGTCGTAGAGCATGTTGCCGAGGGCGCCCTGGTTGCCGATGAGCATGCCGACGCTGACGAGGGAGATGCTCGACACGGTCGCCACCCTGAGGCCCGCGATGATCGCTGGTACGGCGATGGGCAACTGCACCTGGAAGTAGCGGCGTACCGGGCCGAGACCCATGGCCTCGGCGGCGGCCAGGGTCTCCTGCGGTACCGAGCGGACCCCGTCCACGATCGCGGGGACGAGCACCACCAGACTGTAGAGCGCGAGCGGGATCATCACCGTCGTCTCGCTCTGCCCGAAGTAGTCGATGAGCACGACGAAGAACGCCAGGGACGGGATGGCGTAGAGGACGGTGGTGATCCCGAGGACGGGCGGGTAGATCCAGCGGAAGCGCACGCACACCTGGGCGACGGGCAGCGAGACGATCAGGCCGGCCAGTACCGGGATCAGTGCCTCGCGCAGATGCAGGCCGACGAGTCCGAGGTAGCTGTGCTGGAGGTCGCTCGGGAGGTCGAAGAAGCCGTTCATCGTGCGGCCTTCACCCCTGCCCCGTGCGCCACCCGGCTGTGCGCGGCGCGGATGGCCTCGCCGATGACCTGCTGGGACACGACGCCGACGGCGCGTCCGTCGCCGTCCACCGCGACGGCCCAGCCGGTCGGTGAGAGCACCGCCCCGTCGAGCGCCGTGCGCAGGGAGTCCGTGCCGGGCACGAACGGGCGCCCGTGGTCAATGAGTTGCTCCCGGTCGATGGCGCCGGCGGTGAGCCGGTCCGGTTCGCTCCAGCCGAGCGGCCTGCCGTCGGGGTCGGTGACGAGGAGGTAGGGGGCGTCGGCGCGGGAGGCGAGCCGCGCGGCGTCGGCGTCGATCGCGACGACCGGCGACGTCTGCAACTCCAGGCCGGCGGAGGGGAAGAAGGACAGGCGGCGGATGCCGCGATCGGCGCCGAGGAAGTCCTCCACGAAGGAGTCGGCGGGCGCGCTGAGCAGTTCGGCGGGCGGTGCGAACTGGGCGAGCCGCCCGCCGGTGCGCAGTACGGCGACCATCGTGCCGAGCTTGATCGCCTCGTCGATGTCATGGGTGACGAAGACGATGGTCTTGCCCAGCTCCTCCTGGATGCGCAGCAGTTCGTCCTGCAGCCCCTTGCGCACCACGGGGTCGACGGCGGAGAACGGCTCGTCCATCAGCAGCACCGGCGGATCGGCGGCGAGCGCCCGGGCGACACCGACGCGCTGCTGCTGGCCGCCGGAGAGCTGGTACGGGTACCGCTTGGCGAGCGAGGTGTCGAGCCCCACCCGCTCCATCAGCTCGGCCGCCCGTTCCCGGGCCTTGTGTCTGGTCTGGCCGAGGAGGCGGGGCACCGTGGCGATGTTGTCCAGGATGGTGCGGTGCTGGAAGAGGCCGGCGTTCTGGATGACGTAACCCATCGACCGGCGCAGGGTGTTGACCGGCTGCTGCCGGATGTCCGTGCCGTCGAGGAGGATGCTGCCCTCGGTGGGCTCCACCATCCGGTTGATCATCCGCAGGGTCGTCGTCTTGCCGCAGCCGGAGGGCCCGACGAGGACGGTGATCGCGCGGTCCGGTATCTCCAGCGACAGCCGGTCGACCGCGACCGTGCCGTCCGGATACCGCTTGGTGACTGAATCTATCCGTATCAAAACGCCGAATGCCCTTCGGGTTTGGCGGATTTCCGCCCGCTTGCGGCCACGGTCGTCGTTGCGCAGGCCGTTGCGGGAAGAGTCTAGACCGCGAGTGTTTCAGCGTTTTGGCGGCGAGTGACCGGGCCGCCGCGGGCGGCGGCCCACGCCGGCCCGTCCGACGCCCTGCAGGGGGGCGGGGAACGGCGCGATTGACGCCGTGCGGACGGCCGGGCAGGCCTCCCGCGATCCCTACGGCGAGACGCCGCCCTGTCGGCTGTGCGGCCGGCAGGCGAGCGCGGCGACGTCGTCCTCCGCGTGCCGCGCGTCCAGCCGGCCGAGGATGGTGTCCAGTACGTCGTCGAGCCCGTCCCCGACGGGGAAGCGGACGGCGGACAGCCGGGCCAGCGAGCGGTCGATGTCCTCCCCCCGGCGTTCCACGAGCCCGTCGGTGAACAGCACTAGGGTCTGGCCCGGTTCCAGCCGCTGGGTGGTGGACTCGTAGCCGCCGAGCCCGGTCCCCAGCGGTGGTCCGACCGGGACCGGCACGATCGAGGCCTCGCCGCCGGAGGTGATGAGCACGGGCGGCAGATGCCCGGCGCTGGCCAGCGTGACCTGCCCGCGCCCCGGGTCGACCCGGGCCAGCAGGCAGGTGGCGGGCCGCAGCTCCGCCTCCCGGGAGGCGATGTCGTCCATCTGCCGCAGCACCCGGTGCGGAGGCAGGTCGGCGGAGGCGATGTAGCGCAGGGAGGAGCGGTAGGCGTTCATGTCGACGGCGGCCTCCAGGCCGTGCCCCATGACGTCGCCGACGACCAGCAGGGTCCGCCCGAAGTGCAGCCGTACGGTCTCGCACCAGTCGCCGCCGACCAGGACGCCGCCGCCGGCCGGGAGATAGCGGATGGCGATGTCGAGGTTGGGGTGGGGGCGGCCGGGCTCGGAGAGCAGGGCGCGTTGCAGGTCGCCGGCGGTGCGGTTGACGCTCTCGTAGTCGCGCGCGTGGCGGATGTGGGAGGCGGCGCGCTCGGCGAGCAGGCCGAGCAGCTCGGCCTCCGCCTGGCTCAGGGGCGGCGGCCCGGAGCGGGCCCACACCAGGACGCCGTACACGTCCTCCCCGCTGATCAGCGGCGCGCACAGGGCGATCCGGTTGCCGCCCGCGTGCTCCAGCCATGGCTCCGGCTGCGCGCCGAGCGCCGGTACGGCCGCCTCGCGGGTCACCGCGGCGGCCCAGCCGGCGCCGGGCAGCGCGTCGGCGTCCCCGGTGACCGCCTCGTACCCGGAGACGGTCCGACCGGTCAGGCGCATCACGGCGGCCGTTCCGCCGGCCAGCCGTACGGCGACCCGGGTCAGCTCGGCGCAGGTCGTCGCCTCGTCGAGGGTCGTGCCGATCCCGGCGAGCGCCTCCCGCAGCACGCCCAGCCGCACACCGGTCTCCATGACGTCGCCGACCGCCACGCCCTTAGCGCCCCCCTCGGCATCCGCTGATTCCGCTGATTCCGCGGAGTCGTCGGCCGGCGCGGGCGGCGCGGCTCCCTCCTGGCCGCCACCGTCTTCCCGGTGGCGGTCGCCGTCGGCGGGCTGAGGCCTGCGACGGGACTGGATCCAGCGCGCCACACCCAACACCCTCACAGAATCTCAAACCGGAGCGACTCGGGCACCAGCCTCGTCGTCACCACCGCCCTCGGCGGCCCCGTGCGCTCGGTGCGCCTGCGATGCGGTCGGGACGGGCGGGACGAAGCGCTCGGGGGCCACCCGCGACGTGCCCGGGAGCCACCCGCGACGATCAGGGCCGCGGGACAGGGGCGGCGGTGCGCCGCGGCAGAGGCGGTGGACGGGCACCGTCGGGCCGACGCGAGGGGACCGGGCCGTCGACCGGCGAGCGCGCACACCGGCCCCCGGCCCTCCCCGAGGGACCGGCGCACCGCCCCGCGGGCGCGGTCGCCGGACGGTCCGGGCGCCGCACTCCACGCGGCGTTCCCGGTGCGCAGCGGGCCGTACGCGCCGCGTGACCGCGGGCGCGGAGCGGGCCGGCCGGTGCCCGGATCGTCGTGGTCGTCCGTACCCACGCTCCGCCGTCCCTCCCGCTCCCCTGTCCGACGGCGTTCATCTTCGACCGAACGCGCCCCATCGAGCACGTCTTTTGCAAGATTCAGGTTGGCGATTGATCGAAACCCCAGTGGTCGGCCGGCGGGTCAGTCCTCGGCGGGCGTCAGCCGCAGGGAGATGGAGTTGATGCAGTACCGCTGGTCGGTCGGGGTCGCATACCCCTCGCCCTCGAAGACGTGCCCGAGGTGGGAGCCGCAGCGGGCACAGCGCACCTCGGTGCGGACCATTCCGTGGGAGCGGTCCTCGACCAGTTCCACGGCGTCGGTGTCCTTCGGGTCGTAGAAGGACGGCCAGCCGCAGTGCGACGCGAACTTCGTGTCCGAGGTGAACAGTTCGGCACCGCAGGCCCGGCAGGAGTAGACACCCTTGGTCTTGGTGTCGGTGTACTCACCGGTGAAGGCCGGCTCGGTGGCGGCCTGCCGCAGCACGGCGTACTCGGCCGGGTTCAACTCCGCGCGCCACTGCTCGTCCGGCTTCTCGACGTCGTACGACATGAGCCTCAGCCCCTTTACTGCGACAGGCGGTCCAGGATCAGCGGGCCCAGGTCGGTCACGTCGCCCGCGCCCATGGTGAGAACGAGATCACCGGGCTTCGCCATTCCCGCGATCACCGCGGGGCTCTCGGCCTTGTCGTGCACGGCGGTGACCTCGGCTCCGGCGGCGCGCGCGGCCTCGATGATCAGTTCGCTGGTCACGCCCGGGATCGGGTCCTCGCGGGCCGGGTAGATGTCCAGCACGACGGAGGCGTCGGCGAGGGCGAGGGCCTGGCCCATCTCCTTGCCCAGCTCCTGGGTGCGGGAGAACAGGTGCGGCTGGAAGACGACGAGGATCCGGGAGTCGCCGGCGGCGGCGCGCATGGCCTCCAGGTCGGCGGTCATCTCGGTGGGGTGGTGGGCGTAGGAGTCGATCACCTGCGTCCCGGCGGCCTCGCCCTTGAGCTGCAGGCGCCGCTTGACCCCGGTGTAGGCGGCCAGCGCGGACGCCAGCCCGTCGGCCGGGATGCCGAGCGCGGCACCGGCGGTGAGCGCGGCGACGGCGTTGAGGGCGTAGTGCCGCCCCGGCACCGAGACCGTGAAGGTCAGTTCCTGGCCGTCCAGCAGCACGGTGACCCGGCTCTTCAGCCCCTGCGGTACGACGGCGGTCACCCGCACGTCGGCGTCCTCGGCCTCGCCGTAGGTCACCGTCCGCACCGTCCCGGCCAGTCGCCGGGTCAGCTCCCGCGCACCCTCGTGGTCGGCGGAGATCACCAGCGTGCCGCCGGGGACGATCTTCGCGGCGAAGGTCTCGAAGGACTCGTAGATCTCGTCCATCGAGGCGTAGTTGGCGTGGTGGTCGAGCTCGACGTTGAGGACGATGGCGACCTCGGGCGCGTACTTGTGGAAGCTGCGGTCCGATTCGTCGGCCTCGGCGACGAAGATGTCACCGTCGCCGTGCAGCGCGTTGGAGCCGGGGGCGTCGAGGTCGCCGCCGATGGCGTACGACGGCTTCAGGCCCAGCTCGGTGAGGGAGACGGCCAGCATCGAGGTGGTCGTCGTCTTCCCGTGGGTACCGGCCACCGCGATCGGGCGCAGCCCCTCCATCAGCGCGGCGAGCGCGTCGGAGCGGTGCACCACCGGGATGCCCCGCTCGGCCGCGCGGGCCAGCTCGGGGTTGTCCTGGCGGATCGCCGACGACACCACGACACAGCTCGCGTCGTCGGCGAGGTGCTCCGCGGCGTGCCCGATGTGCACGGTGACCCCGAGCGCCCGCAGCGCCTCGGCGGTCGCCGACTCCTTGGCGTCACTCCCGGCGACCTCGGCCCCGCGCTGCGCGAGGATCTTGGCGATCCCCGACATCCCGGCGCCGCCGATGCCGATGAAGTGCGGTCGGTCCATGGCGGTAGGAAGGCCGGGTGCCATGTGGTTCTCCCCAGAGACGGTGCGTACGAGAGCGGGCCCTAGCCTATGCGCTCAAGCACCGGGCTCCTCGCAGCGAGGGGCAAGGGCGCCGGCCTCGGGGGCGCGGGGCTCTGTCCGACATGCGGCTCCGCCGCGCGGGCGCGAGCAACAACAACGCACCCGCACCCACACCCACACCCACACCCACGAACGCACCGCACCCCACGGCGCTCCTCGGCCGAACCAGCGGAGCGCCTATGCCTTGCTGTGCGAGAACAGCTTCAGCACCGGCACCCCCACCTTGTGCCGGGCCCGGGAAGCCCAGTCCCGGTGGAAGAACTCCTCCACGTAGTGGGGGTCGGTGAGCACGATCACCTCGTCGGCGTCCACCTCGGCGACGAGGGACTTCAGGGCGTCCAGCGGGTGGTCCTCGACCAGCCGGCCCTCCGCGTCGCTCCCGGCCGCCCGCAGGGCCTGTACGGAGACGTCCAGCGCCCGCTGTCCGACACTCCTGGCATCCTCCCCCTCGGGGGTGTCCCCCTCACGCACCGCCTCGTCCAGTTCGCCAAGCGCGATGTCGTCGATGGCCCGCAGCAGGCGGTCCGCCTGGTCCCCGCGCGGCTGGAGGAGCACGTGGAACGCGACCGGCTCGTCTCCGTGCAGGGTGGTGACGAACTCCACGTCGGCGGACGTCAAGGCCTTCTCGATCATCAGGATGCTTGTGAACACCGAACGCCTCTTCTCCTCCGTGGGCCCCGGCAAGGCCCCTGCGGAAACCATCCTGCCCCGAGATCGCACGGGGTGTGCCGGACTAAGTCTGCCCGCCGGAAGTTAAACGGAACGGTATATTCCGCCGATTCAGGACCGACGGTAACGACCGAACAGGAATCCGGCCTCCTCGAGCAGGGACGCGAGTTCGAACCGGTGCGGCACCGCGACCGACGGCCCCCCGGCGATGCGCTGCGCGTCGCCCGCGGTGAGCATGGGCGACACGGTCAGGCACAGCTCGTCCAGCACCTCGTCGGCGATCAGCTGGCCGAGCAGCCGGGGCCCGCCCTCGGTGAGCAGCCGGGTGTGACCGAGACCGGCCAGCGCGGCGACGGCGCGCGCGGGCTCGACGCCCGCGCCCTCACCGGCCACCAGCACCCTGGCGCCGGACTTCTCGGCGGCGGCGACCCGGTCGGGGGCGGCCGCGGCCCCGGTCAGGATCAACGTGGGCACCAGGGGCGAGGTGAACAGCGGGAGGGAGAAGTCCAGCTCCAGGCTCGCGCTGACGACCGCGATCACCGGCGCCGGGCCCTGTCCGGCGGCCTTCCGGGCATCGGCGAACTCGGCACGCGCGCGTGCGGGGCGGTACCCCTCCTGCCGTACCGTTTCCGCGCCCACCACGATCACGTCCGCGAGCGCCCGCAGCGTGCCGAAGATGCGCATGTCGGCGGCGCTGGAGATGGGCTGGGAGCGCCCCTCGTGCTGCGCGGCGCCGTCGAGCGAGGAGACCATGTTGGCCCGCAGCCACGGCCGCGGGGCGCCCGGCACGGGCTCCGGGTAGGCGTAGGCGGCGGCCAGCTCGGCGAGGCTCCACTCACGGTCGACGAGCGCACTGCCGGCGTGCACTCCGGGCACCTCGGCCGCACCGGCCCCGGTCGCCCGCCTCACCCCCTCGCCCTCGCTCGTCGCGCCGAAGGCCTGGGCTGCTGTTTCGTCGGTCACAGGGAACAGGCGTCGCATGTCGTGCAGTGTGACACGGCGCTTAGCATGGATAACCGTGTCGTCCTCCACCACCGCCCCCGGATCCAGCCCTCTGACCGACGCGGGCCCCCTGTCCCTGTGCACCCGTGAGCCGCACGTCCCCGCGGACCGGCTGGTCGCCGAGATGGTGCCGCCGCCGCGCTTCGACTCGGTCCGCTTCTCGACGTACATACCGGACCCGAACCAGCCCAGCCAGACCGAGGCGGTGCGGATACTCGAGGGCTTCGCGGCCGGGCTCGGCGGGGCGCACGCCTCCGGCGCCGGCCGGCGCCGCCTCTTCGGCCTGGGCAGGGCCAAGGCACCCAAGGTGCCGGCCGGCCCGCGCGGCGTCTACCTGGACGGCGGCTACGGCGTCGGCAAGACCCATCTGCTCGCCTCCCTGTGGCACGCCACCCCCGCCGAGCCCTCCCTCAAGGCGTTCGGCACCTTCGTGGAGCTGACGAACCTGGTCGGCGCCCTCGGCTTCCAGCAGACCGTGCAGACCCTCTCCGGCCACCGCCTGCTGTGCATCGACGAGTTCGAACTGGACGACCCGGGCGACACGGTCCTCGTGTCGACACTGCTCGGCAAGCTGGTCGAGGCGGGCGTGGCGCTGGCCGCCACCTCCAACACGCTGCCGGGCAAGCTCGGCGAGGGCCGGTTCGCCGCCGCCGACTTCCTGCGCGAGATCCAGGGCCTGTCCGCCCACTTCCGCGCCCTGCGCATCGACGGCGAGGACTACCGCCACCGCGGGCTGCCCGAGGCGCCGAAGCCGTTCACCGACGAAGAGGTGACGAAGGCGGCCTACGCCACCGCGGGCGCCTCGCTCGACGACTTCCCGCATCTGCTGGAGCACCTGGCCAAGGTGCACCCGAGCCGGTACGGCGCGCTGACCGACGACGTGCGGGCGGTGTGCCTCACCGACGTGCGGCCGGTGCCGGACCAGTCGACCGCGCTGCGGCTCGTGGTGCTCGCCGACCGGCTCTACGACCGCGAGGTCCCGGTGCTGGCCTCGGGGCTGCCGTTCGACAAGCTGTTCAGCGAGGAGATGCTGAACGGCGGCTACCGCAAGAAGTACTTCCGCGCGATCTCCCGGCTCACCGCGCTGGCCCGCGACGCGAAGGGGCTCGTCGGCTCGTAGTCAAGAGCCAGATCACGCCACGCGACCGGCACTTTTCACGCTCTCTTGAGTTCGTAACGCGCTGTTAACCCTGCAAAGGCCTTTGCAGGGTTAATGTGCTTCTTGACCATCCATTGACCAAGACTTGGTCTGGACAAGGGGCGCGACGCGAGGGAAGGGGGGCGCATGTTCCGAGGTACGACGACCCGGACACGCTTCGCCCTTCTCGCCGCACTCCTGCTCGCCCTCCAGCTCTTCGCTCCGACGGGAACCTTCGCACCCGCGCATACGCACAGTCAGGCACAGGCCAAGGCCCAGTCCGGAATTCCGTCCTCCGGGGCGCCGGTGCACGAGGAGAAGGACTCGGTCCGCACCTCCCACCGCTCGGGTGCACCCGCGAGCACCCCGCACCTGCGCGACCGGCACCGTGGCTCGGCCTCCGGCCGGGGCCAGCAGCCCGCGCTGATATCCGGCCGTGCGTCCGGTGCCGAAGCCCCGGACGCACCCGGCGCGCCGTACCACCGCGCCGCGAGAACCTCCGCAGCCCACACCCCGGCAGAGCTTCAGGTCTTCCGCTGCTGACCGGCGTTCGCTCTCCGCACCTCCCCCACACACAAAGTCGTTCAAGTCCGACGCGCCCGCGCAGGCGCGCCAGGAGGAACTCACACCTATGCAGCCCCTCATCGACAACGCCCGTACCTTCGGACAGCGCCCTGAGGAGTTCGCCCGACTCGCCGAGGGCCAGTCCCCGCAGGTGCTGTTCATCACCTGCTCCGATTCCCGGGTCGTCCCGGCCCTGATCACGGGCGCCCGCCCCGGCGAGCTGTTCGAGCTGCGCACCGCGGGCAACATCGTGCCACCCCACACCTCGCAGCACCCCACCAGCGAGGCGGCCACCATCGAGTACGCCGTGGAAGTGCTCGGCGTCCGCGACATCGTGGTCTGCGGGCACTCGCACTGCGGCGCCGTCGGCGCGCTGGTGCGCGGTGACGACCTGACCGCCGTACCCGCCGTGCGCGACTGGCTCGCGCACGCCACCCCGCGCCCGGCCGGCGCGGCCGAGGATCCCGAGGTCGCCGAGGGCGTCCAGGCCCACGTCCTGACCCAGCTGCTGAGGCTGCGCTCGTACCCGTGCGTCGCGCGCAAGCTCGCGGCGGGTCAACTGGAGCTGCACGCCTGGTACTACGAGGTGCACACCGGCACCGTACGGACGCACCGCCCGCACTCCGACACCTTCGAGTCCCTGTGAGCGCGCCGATGACCAGCAAGAACCTGATATCCCGGTTCCCTTATCTGCGGCAGGACTTCGCCGCCTCCCTCGTCGTCTTCCTGGTCGCGCTGCCGTTGTGCGTGGGCGTGGCCGTCGCCTCCGGGGTCCCGGCCGAACTCGGCCTGGTCACCGGCATCGTGGGCGGCCTCGTCACCGGGCTGATGCGCGGCAGCAGCCTGCAGGTGTCGGGCCCGGCGGCCGGCATGACCGTGCTCGTCTTCGAGGCGGTCAAGGAGTTCGGCCTGCCGGCACTCGGCGCGCTCGTGCTCGCCACCGGTCTCCTCCAGGTCGGCATGGGCCTGCTGAGGCTGGGCCGCTACTTCCGCGCCATCTCGGTCTCCGTCGTCGAGGGCATGCTGGCCGGCATCGGGCTCGTGCTCATCGCCGGGCAGTTGTACCCGGCGCTGGCGGCCAAGGCCCCCGACTCCGGACTGGGCAAGATCGCCGGACTGCCCGGGGCGTTCCGGGACGCCCTCCAAGACGGCAGGGCGCTGGCCTCGCTCGCGGTGTGCGCGGGCACGATCGCCGTACTGCTGCTGTGGAAGCACGTCCCGGCCGGGGTGCGGACGCTGCCCGGTCCGCTGGCCGCGGTCGGCCTCGCCACGGTGGCCGTGTTCGCACTGGACCTGCCGGTGGCCACGGTCGAGGTGCAGGGCCTGCTGGGCGCGGTCCAGCCGCCGCCGCTCAGCGCGTTCGGCGGACTGGCGGGCGTCGGGATGCTCGGCACGGTCGTCGCCTTCACGCTGATCGCGTCCGCCGAGTCACTGTTCAGCGCGGCGGCCGTGGATCGGCTGCACTCCGGGCCGCGCACCGGGTACGACAAGGAACTGGTCGCCCAGGGCGCCGGCAACACGGTGTGCGGGCTGCTGGGCGCGCTGCCGATGACCGCGGTGATCGTGCGCAGCGCGGCCAACGTCCAGGCGGGGGCCCGTACCAAGGCCTCCCGGGTCCTGCACGGCGTGTGGCTGCTGCTGTTCGCCGCGCTGCTGCCCGGCGTGCTCGCGTACATCCCGATCCCGGCGCTCGCGGGCATCCTGGTCCACTCCGGCGCCAAGCTGGTCCCGGTCCGGGCGCTGGCCGGGCTGTGGCGCGAACACCGGGGCGAGGCGCTGATCCTGTCCGTCACGGCGGTCTCGATCGTGGCGGTCAGCATGTTCGAGGGTGTGCTGATCGGTCTCGCGCTGGCCGTGGTCAAGACCGCCTGGGAGTCCTCGCACGTCAAGCTGGAGGTCGTCGACAAGGGAGCGGGTCCGGTCGACGCGTATCTGTCCGGCAACGCGACCTTCCTGCGGCTGCCCAAGATCCTGGACAGCCTGGAGTCCCTGCCCCAGGACCGCCCGGTCCGCCTCGACCTGTCCGGCCTGCACCACCTGGACCACGCCTGCCGTACGGCCCTGGGGAACTGGGCGGAACGGCACAGTGCGGCGGGCACGGAGCCGGTGCGGATGACGACTGCCGCGTAGGCGACCGCCGGCCGGCCGGGAAGCGAGCCCCAGGCGACCCGGCCGGCCGGGCACCGGCCCAATCCAGCCGTGGCCTCGCGGCCGGGCGCGGGCATATCGTTGCAGCAACAGACAGAACGGACCTCTGTGCGAGGAGGTCATCATGCTCCAGGATCTGCTGGGAGCGATCGCCGCGGCCGGCGGTGCCGCCGTGGTGTACCTGGCGATGGCGGCCCGCGTGGTCAAGCAGTACGAACGGGGCGTGCTGTTCCGGCTCGGGCGCGTCGCGGGTGACGCACGGCCGCCGGGCCTGACCCTGATCATCCCTGTCGTGGACCGGCTGCAGAAGGTCAACATGCAGATCGTGACGTTGCCGATCCCCGCCCAGGAGGGCATCACCCGCGACAACGTCACCGTCCGCGTGGACGCGGTCGTCTACTTCCGGGTGGTCGACCCGGAGAGCGCGCTGGTGAAGGTGGAGGACTACAAGTTCGCGGTCTCGCAGATGGCCCAGACGTCCCTCAGGTCGATCATCGGCAAGAGCGACCTGGACGATCTGCTCTCCAACCGCGAGAAACTCAACCAGGGCCTGGAGCTGATGATCGACAGCCCGGCCGTCGGCTGGGGCGTCCAGGTCGACCGGGTGGAGATCAAGGACGTGTCGCTGCCGGACACGATGAAGCGGTCCATGGCCCGCCAGGCCGAGGCCGACCGGGAACGCCGCGCCCGGATCATCAACGCGGACGCCGAGTACCAGGCCTCCAAGAAGCTGGCCGAGGCCGCCCAGCAGATGGCCGACACACCCGCCGCACTCCAGCTGCGGCTGCTGCAGACGGTGATGGCGGTGTCGGCCGAGAAGAACTCCACACTGGTCCTGCCCATCCCGGTGGAACTGCTGCACTTCCTGGAGCGGGGCAACCAGCAACAGGTCGCGTCGAGCGGTGACGGAGCGGTCCGCTCCGGCTGATCTTCGAGGGCGCCACCGCTGGCGGAGTGGGCGGGCTCGGGCGCACCATGCCCTGGTGAAGGAAAGCGCGAAGGATCTCAGGGAGTTGTTGCGCCTTCCGCCCGGCGAACCGGTGGTGCTGGCCGGGTACGACGCCCGGGCCACTCCCGGCGGCCCGGGCGGGAAGCGGGCCGGGCTCTCCGACAGTGCTCGTATGGGCAAGCGCCTGGCGAACCTTCAGGAACGGCTGTGGGCGGCGGGCACGGCGGGGGACCGGCGGCGGGTGCTGCTGGTGCTCCAGGGGATGGACACCAGCGGCAAGGGCGGCACGGTCAAGCACGTCATCGGTCATCTCAACCCCTCCGGCTGCCGGATCCAGGCGTTCAAGGCGCCCACCGAGGAGGAACGGCGGCACGACTTCCTGTGGCGGGTGCGCGCGGCCCTGCCCCGGCCGGGCGAGATCGGCATCTTCGACCGCTCGCACTACGAGGACGTCCTCATCGCCCGTGTACGGCATCTGGCCCGGCCCGCCGAGATCGGCAGCCGTTACGGCCTCATCAACGACTTCGAGCGCTCCCTCGCCGAGGACGGAGTGACGCTGGTCAAGTGCTTCCTGCACGTGTCCTACGAGGAGCAGCGGCGCCGGCTGCTGCGCCGCCTGGACCGCCCGGACAAGCACTGGAAGTTCGATCCCAGCGACATCGACGAGCGCACCCTGTGGCCCGCCTACCAGGAGGCGTACGAACTGGCCCTGGAGCGCTGCTCGGCGCCGTACGCGCCCTGGTACCTCGTTCCGGCGGACCGCAAGTGGTACCGGAACTGGGCGATCAGCCGCCTGCTGCTGGAGCACCTGCGGGAGGTGGACCCGCACTATCCGAAGGGCGACTTCGACGTGGCGGAATGCCGGGAACGGCTGCTGAAGGGCGCCTGAGGTCTCTCGTCTCCGCTCAGGCCCAAGAGGCGGGTTCCTGATCAGAAACCCGGCGCGCCGCTGTCCACTTTGGGCTATTTTCACATAATCTCCGTGACTGTAAGAGGTCGCCCCGTTGCAGACCGCATCCACACTCACGTCATGGAGATGACATGCACAGACTTCGCAGGGCTGCCGTGCTCGTCGCGGCCCTCAGCACCGTCGGGCTCGTCACGGCCGGCACGGCCTTCGCCGACGACCACGAACACGGGGACGACCACGACAAAGGGGGGTGGCACGTCATGCAGAGCTCCAACTGCAAGGACCACGACCTGAACGTCGACGTGCTCGGCGAGGTCGGCATCCTCAACGGCCTGCTGGGCAACGCGCTCAACGGCGAAGGCGACCCGGGCGCCCAGGCGACCCACATCGGCTCGACCATGGGCTGCAGCAACAAGGCCTGACGCAAGGCCGGCTCAGAACTCCCTGACGGCGCAAGCGGCGGCGGGCCGGACATCCGGTGGGCCGGCCCGCCGCCCACCGCCGGCAGGGGACGGGCGTGGTGACCTCACGCGCAGGTGCGTGTGCGGTCACCACGCCCTCACGCCGTTCGGGAGCGCCGCTGAAGGCGCCACGGGTGGGTACCCGGCGGCCATGCAGGAGCAACGGCAGGTCACCGACTCGTACTGGCTCCGGACCGCACCGGCGCCGCCCCGACCCGGCCTGGCCGAGAACCTGGACGTCGACGTGGCCGTCGTCGGCGCGGGCATCGCCGGACTGAGCACCGCCCACGAACTGATCCGGGCCGGATTGCGGGTGGCGGTACTGGAGGCCGGACGGGCGGCGGCCGGGGTCACCGGCTACACCACCGCCAAGCTGACGGCCCAGCACACCCTGGTCTACGACCGGCTGCGCCGCACCCGCGGCCCCGAGGGGGCACGGCTGTACGCCCGCTCCCAGTCGGAGGCGATCGAGCACGCGGCGGCGCTGGTGGCCGAGTTGGCCATCGACTGCGAGTGGGAGACCCGGGACGCGTACACGTATGTGCGGGACCGGGCCCGCGTGGACGAGCTGCGGGCGGAGGCCCAGGCGGCGCGGGACGCGGGGCTGCCGGCCGCGTTCACCACCGAGACCGGGCTGCCGTTCCCGGTGGCGGGCGCGGTCCGGGTGACCGGGCAGGCGCAGTTCCACCCGGTCAGGTACCTGCGGGCGATCACCGACGATCTCGTCGCGCGCGGTGGCCTGCTGTACGAGGGGACACGGGTCGTCGGGCTGCAGGAGGGCGGGGAGCCCTGCCGTGTGACGACCGGGTCGGGCCACACGGTCACCGCCCGGGACGTCGTCATCGCCACCCACTACCCGGTGTTCGACCGGGCCCTGCTGTTCGCCCGGCTCTCCCCGCGCCGCGAGCTGGTCGTGGCGGGTCCGCTGGGCGAGGGCCCGGACCCGGAGGGCATGTACATCACGCCGGAGGAGAACACCCGCTCGGTGCGCACCGCCCCGTACGGCACGGACGGGCGGCGCTTCCTCGTCGTCACCGGGGAGCACTTCACGCCCGGCACCGGCGATGTGCGGGCCGGCTTCGAGAAGCTCGCCGGCTGGGCCGAGGAGCACTTCCCCGGGGTGGCCCTGGACCACGCCTGGGCGACCCAGGACAACGACTCCACCGACACCGTGCCGCTGGTCGGACCCTTCCACCCGGGCGCCCGGCACACCTGGGTCGCCACCGGCTTCGGCGGCTGGGGGCTGAGCGGCGGGATCATGGCCGGACGGCTGCTGACGGCGCTGATCACCGGCCGGGACTGCGCCTGGCGCGAGCTGTACGACCCACGGCGGCTGAAGTCGGTGGTGCGCGAGGCGCCGTCGCTGCTGAGGACCCAGGCGGAGGTGGCCCGGCACTTCGTCGGCGACCGGCTGAAACCTCCCGGCTCGGTGGACGACCTGGCCCCCGGCGACGGGGCGGTGGTCCGGGCGGACGGCGGCCGGCTCGCGGTGCACCGGGACGAGGAGGGCGCGCTGCACGCGGTCTCGGCCCGCTGTACCCACCTCGGCTGTCTGGTCTCCTTCAACCGGGCCGAACGCGCCTGGGAATGCCCCTGCCACGGTTCCCGCTTCGCCGTCGACGGCACGGTGCTGCAGGGCCCGGCGGTCCGGCCGCTGGAGCAGCGGGACCTCTGAGGTCACCTCGGGGACCGCGCCCAAGTCGCCCGCCGCGCGGGGGACCCCGTCACCCCACCGCAGGACAAATAATCACACAAGTCGTCAGTTAGTCATATTTTCATACCGTGATCCCACAACTACGCCGTATCACCACCGTCTGTGCCCTGGGCGCGGCCCTCGCCGCCTGCGGTACCGCGGACCCGGCGGGCAGCGCCCGCCGGGCCCCGGCCGAGTCCCCCGTCCCCGCCTCCCCGTCCGCCTCGCGTCCGCCCGTGCTGACCCCGGGCCCCGGCGGGCTGACCCCGGTCTTCGAGCACGGTCCACGCACCCTGGGCAAGACCGTCGCGCTGACCTTCGACGCCGACATGACCGCCGACGAGGGGCCGCGCGCGGCGGCCGGCGAGCACTTCGACAACCCGGATCTCATCAGCACCCTGCACTCGCTGAAGGTGCCGGCGACGATCTTCATGACCGGCCGCTGGGCCGACGAGTACCCGACCGAGGCCCGCAGCCTCGGCCACGACCCGCAGTTCGAGGTCGCCAACCACTCCTACAGCCACTACGCCTTCACCAGCGACTGCTACGGCCTGCCCACCGTCGACGCCGGCAAGATGCGCTCGGACGTGGAGCGGGCGTACGCCTCCCTGCACAAGGCGGGCGTGCCGCACGCGCTGCCCTACTTCCGCTTCCCCGGCGGCTGTTACGACCAGCGGGCGCTGCGCGCGCTGAGCGGGCTCGGGGTGACCGCGGTGCAGTGGGACGTGGTGAGCGGAGACGCGTTCGCCACGGACGCCGACGCCGTCACCCGGCAGGTGCTGGACGGGGTGAAACCCGGCTCGGTGGTCGTCATGCACTGCACCCGCAGTGCCGCCCCGACCACCGAGCGGGTCGTCCGCGCGGTCGTACCGGAACTGCGCAAGCGCGGCTACCGGTTCGTGAAGGTCTCCGAGCTGATCGGCGAGACGTCCGGCCATCGGTGACCCTCCTACGCTGGAGGCATGAGCGACGAGGACCACTGCACGATCGTCGACGCCGCCGAGCCGCCCGAGGCCGACGGTCCGCCGTATGCCGAGTGCGTGCTGTGCCGGGAGCCGACGGAGTACCCGGAGTCGTACAAGGGCATCACGCTGTGCCCCCGGTGCGCGTGGCAGGAGGCGCAGCGCACCGCCTGCTCAGGGTGACCGGAGTGCCGCCGGGCCGGCCGGTCCCCGGTGACGTCGGTGAGCAGCCCGGCCGGTGAGCAGCCCGGCCGGTGAGCAGCCCTGTCGGTGAGCGGTCCGGCCGGTGAGCGGTCCGGTCGGTGGGCTGCCGTCGTTGACCGGAGAGCGCCGTCGAGCACGGTGTGCGTCCCGTCCGGTGCCCCGGCCGGCGCCGGTCGTGGTCCGGCGGCACCGCGGCACCGCCGGCGGTGATCCGCTCGGCCCGCGCCGCCGTGGCCGGTCCGGTCCCCGCCCGGCGGCGGCTCCGGTTCGCAGGGCAGAAACCGGCGGCGGCCTTGTCCGCGGTGCTCGCGCGGTCACCGCATGCCAGACGCCGCACAGCGCCCCTTAGGGTTGGCTGCTGTGAGCCAGAGTCCGCCGTCCCCCGGAGCCAGTCCCTTCCAGGCCGAGCGCAGTCCTCGTGACGAGGCGCCGCAGTTCGTGCTGCCGCTCGTCGTGCGGATCGAGCGGAGTGCGCCGCCCGCTCGTACCGATGCGCTGGAGACGGCCGCCCGGGCGGTCCTCGTCCTGCTCGGCGACGAGCGGGCACACGGCGGCGGCGAGTGGGCCGAGGCCGTGCGGAACTGGGAGGACGCGCGGATCCGCAAGGTCGTCCGGCGGGCCAGGGGTGCCGAGTGGCGGCGGGCCGAGGCGCTGCCCGGGATCACGGTGACCGGCAAGTCCGCGCAGGTGCGCGTCTTCCCGCCGATCCCGCTCGACGGCTGGCCCAAGGACCTGGCGAAGCTCCAGGTGTCCGGCACCGAGCTGGACGACCCCGAGCCGCCCCTCGGGGCCGACCCGGCACAGCCCGTGCTGTGGCTGAACCCGCGGCTGGAGATGTCGGCCGGGAAGGCGATGGCCCAGGCCGGGCACGGCGCCCAGCTGGCCTGGTGGGCGCTGCCCGAGGCCGAGCGCACCGCCTGGCGGGACGCGGGCTTCGCCCTGTCCGTCCGCGCGGCGGACCCCGCCGACTGGCCCCGGCTGACCGGCGGCGGGCTGCCGGTGGTCAGGGATGCCGGCTTCACGGAGATCGCCCCGGGCAGCTGCACGGTCGTCGCCGACCACCCCGCGCTGCGTTAGCCGGGGCCGCTCCGCCGGACCCCGGGCGGCCCGGGGCCGAACCTCAAATGTTGCTCTGAACCGGGTTCGGAGGAGGTTCGGAGCCGGTGGCCGGGGCCATACCCCCCTCATTCGAAGGAGGGGTGGGACCATGCGGCGACTGGGTACGGGGATCGGCTGGCGGCCGGAGATCGCGGACGCCGTGGAGCGCATGCCGGGCATCGACTGGGTGGAGGTCGTGGCGGAGAACGTCTGCCCCGGCCACCTTCCCGCGTCGCTGCTGCGGCTGCGCGAACGCGGGGTGACCGTGATCCCGCACGGCGTCTCCCTCGGCCTCGGCGGCGCCGACCGCCCCGACGAGGGCCGGCTGACGGCCCTCGCCGAGCGGGCCGAGGAACTGGACGCGCCGCTGGTCACGGAGCACATCGCGTTCGTGCGCGCGGGCGGCCCGCTCACCGCCTCACCGCGCCTGGAGGCCGGGCACCTGCTGCCGGTGCCGCGCACCAGGGACGCCCTCGACGTGCTCTGCGAGAACGTGCGCATCGCCCAGGACGCCCTGCCGGTGCCGCTGGCCCTGGAGAACATCGCCGCGCTGTTCTCCTGGCCGGGTGAGGAGCTGACCGAGGGGCAGTTCCTGTCCGAGCTGGTCGAGCGCACCGGCGTACGGCTCCTGATCGACGTGGCCAACCTGCACACCAACCACGTCAACCGGGGCGAGGACCCGGCCCGGGCACTGGCGGCGCTGCCCGTGGAGGCGATCGCCTACGTCCATGTCGCGGGCGGCTTCGAGCGTGACGGCGTCTGGCACGACAGCCACGCGCACCCCGTGCCGCGCCCGGTGCTCGACATCCTCACCGACCTCGCCTCCCGCACCGCCCCGCCCGGTGTCCTGCTGGAACGGGACGAGAACTTCCCGGAACCGTCCGAGCTGGAGCGCGAGTTGGCGCTGATCCGGGAGGCGGTGACGGCTGGGCGCGGGCGGGCGCACGGGGCCGCGGGGGCCGTCGCCGGTGCCGGCGCCGGCGGCGGGGCGACGGGTGGGGGTGTCGCGGTTCTGGCGCGGCCGGCGGTCGGCGCGCGGGAGCGGGTCGGGGTCGCCCAGGCCGCCGTGCTGTCCTCGCTGGTGGCCGGGACACCGGTGCCCGAGGGGTTCGACCGGGTACGGATGGGGGTGCAGGCGCGGGCGCTCGCGGCGAAGCGGGCGGATGTGGTGGCGAAGGTGGCGCCCGAGCTGCCGGTGCTGCTCGGCGACGGGTACCGGGGGGCGTTCCTGGAGTACGCGCGGGCGCGGCCGATGGGCGGGGGGTACCGGCGGGACGCGCTGGACTTCGCCGGTCAACTGCTGGAGGCCGGACGGCCGGAGGACGCGGGGGCCCGGCGGGCGCTGCGGGAGTGGTGGCTGGACCGGGCGGGTCCGGCGCCGCGGTCTTCCCGGCGGGTGGCTCGGATCGCGCGGAGGGTGTGGCAGCGGCACCGGGGCTGAGCGGAGCGCTCACCGGCACCGGCCGGGTGCCTTCCCGGAGGGGGCAGGCACGGGGAGAGGCAGGACTGCACGCGGCCACGGGCACCGAAGCCGACGGCTGTGCGGTGCGCCGAAGGGCGCGGGGAACCGCGCGGACGACCCCGACGCGGGCGCGGACGCCGACGCACGTGACCGCCCTTCCCCTGTCCGCAGCGGCGGAAAACCCCGCAGGAAACCCGCAGTAATATGCCAAGCCGCACCACCCCTGCACACTCGCGTACGGTGCGCTACAGGAGGCGCCATGCGACCCCGACCCCCGGTCAAGGGCCGAGGCATATTCAGCGGCACAGGACTCGTCGTCGCGGCCCTCGCGGCGACCGCGGCGGCGCTGCTGTACCCGCTCTGGTCGTACGCCGACCGCCCGAACGGGGCCGAAGCGAACGTGCTGAGCGCGCCGACCGTCACCACCCCGTACGGTCCCCTGTCCGCGCAGGACCGGGACTTCGTCACCAAGGTCCGGCTGGCGGGGCTGTGGGAGCTGCCCGCCGGAGAGCTGGCGGAGCAGAAGGGGACCACGGCCGCCGTACGCACCGCGGGCCAGCACCTCGTCGACGGCCACACCTCGCTGGACGCGCATGTGCGCACCGTCGCCACCCAGCTCGGCGTACCGCTGCCGAACGAGCCGAACGAGCAGCAGAACCAGTGGCTCGCCGCCCTGAGGGCGGCCAGGGGGCAGGACTTCGACCGCCGGTTCGCCGACATCCTGCGGCTCGCCCACGGCCGGGTGTTCGCGCTGGTCGCCCAGGTCCGGGCGGGCACCCAGAACTCCCTGGTCCGTGATCTCGCCGACGACGCCAACGCGACCGTCCTGGACCACATCAGGATCCTCGAGGCGACGGGGTACGTCGACTTCGCGGCGCTCGCCAGGGAGCTGGCGGCCTCGCCCACGCCCGTGCCGTCCCCGCCGGCGGTCGCCCCGGGCGCCGCCGTACCGGTCGCTCCCTCGCCGGGCGAGTCGTACTCGCTGCCGCCCGCCGCCGCCAGCCCGCCGCCCGCGACGGCCGCCCCCTGACCCGGACCCGAAACGGAATGTCACATACCGCTAACACTGTGTCCGGATGATGAACAGGGCATGGTGTCCACCCCGGCCCCTGGCATAGAAAAACGTCATGTTCTGGGTCCTCCTCCTGCTCCTGGCCTGGGCTTTCGCCGGTACGGCGTGCACCCGGCTGTGCCTGGCCGCCGTCCGCTCCGCAGCCCTGGACACAGATGCCGCGCCACCGGACCGGGAGCGCGATCTGACGCTGTACGAAGCCGCCTTCCTGTCCGGCGGCCCGGCCCGGGTCGCCGATGTGACCCTGGTCTCCATGGCCCGCCAGCGGCGCCTGCTCCTCGCGCACACCGGCTGGGCCACGGTGGTGGACCCGCGGGGGCGCGACGAGATCGAGCAGTCCGTCATAGGGGCCATAGGCCCTGGGGGACAGTCGCGGATCGCGCCCGTGCGGGCGCGGGCGGCCGGCGCCGAGGCCGTGCGGGGGCTCGCCGACCGGCTGGTGCGCGCCGGCCTCGCCGTCCCCGAGGGCGCGGGTACGACCGTGGGCGCCGCCGTCCGCCAGGTGCGCGCCGCCGCGCTGGCCGTCGCGGCGCTCGGCCTGACCGCGCTGCTGCTGCCCGTCCAGACCGGGACGCCACGGCTGCTGGTCGGCCTGTGGTTCGCCCTGCCCCTCACGCTGGCCCTGAGCTGCCTGGCCATCGCCCGGTTCGAAGTGCATCCGTACGCGCGCTGGGCCTCCCCGGCCGGGCAGCGCCTGCTGGGCGCGCTCATCCGCAGGCCGGCCGGCGAGGAGCGGTCGTTCCTCACCTCGGTCGCCCTGCGCGGGATCCGCGCGATCGGCGAGCCGGAGCTGCGCGCCGCGTTCACCCACCGCGACCAGCCCTGGCGGGAGTGACGGCGGCTTCGGGGGCGCACAGGGGGCATTGACGCCGACACCGGCCCGACGGTGCTTGCCTTCGCCGACGCCCGACCGAAATATCCCTTCTGTTGTCGCCGGGCCGTGGCAGCCGTGCCATCGCCGCCGTTGCACCGAAGGGATACGCGATGAGAGCTGCCGCCCTCTACTCGGCCGCCGGGACCCTGCTCCTGACCACCCTGGCCGCGGCCCCGGCAGGCAGCGCGACCGCCATCGCAGCGGCGCCCGGCGCGGCCGAGCTGCACGGCGTCGAGGTGGCCGCGGCCCGCGCCCGGACGGCCGGCATCGCCTTCGGCGCGTGCTCCCCCGCCGACGTGCCGCACGCGCCGAGCAACGTGCGGTGCGGCACGGTGACCGTCCCGCTCGACTACGCCCACCCGAACGGCCGGCAGATCACCCTGACCGTCAGCCGGGCCCTGGCGACCCAGAAGGACCCGCGCAACAGCAAGCGGAAGGTCCCCCGGCAGGGCGCCCTCGTCTACAACCCGGGCGGCCCCGGCGGGTCCAGCATGTACTTCCCGCTGGTCGGCACGGCCCCGGAGTGGAAGCGGATGGCCGCCGCCTACGACCTGGTCGGCTACGCCCCGCGCGGCGTGGGCCGTTCGGCACCGCTGTCCTGCGAGGACCCGAAGCACTACTTCAAGGCGCCCACCGCGTCGCCGGCGCACCCGTCGGAGGCGTACAAGCGCGAGCGTATCGCCGAGGCGAAGGCGTACGCGCGCGGCTGCGCCCAGCGCTCCGGGGAGAAGCTGCGCCACTACACCTCCCTGAACAACGCCCGGGACCTGGACGTGCTGCGGGCCGCGCTGGGCGAGAACCGGCTGACCTTCCTCGGCGCGTCGTACGGCACCTACTTCGGTGCGCTGTACGCGACGCTGTTCCCCGCGCACGTCCGGCGCATGGTGCTGGACTCGGCGGTGAACCCGGACCCGGCCAAGATCTGGTACCGGAACAACCTCGACCAGTCGGCCGCGTTCGAGGGGCGCTGGGCGGACTTCCGGGACTGGATCGCCCGCCACGACGACGTCTACAACCTCGGTGACACCGCCGAGAAGGTCCAGCGCAGCTACGACACCGCGCGGGAGCGGCTGGCCCACAGGGCGGCCGGCGGCAAGGTCGGTCCCGGCCAGCTGCAGAACGCGTTCCTGCGGGCCGGGTACTACGACGACTTCTGGCCGGGCCAGGCCCAGGCCCTGTCGGCGTATCTGCACGGCGACCCGAAGCCCCTGGTGCGGCTGGCCGCGCCGGACCTGAGGACGGCCGCGGAGGCGGAGAACGGCAACGCGGTCTACACGGCCGTGGAGTGCAACGACGCGCCCTGGCCGACGGACTGGAAGGTGTGGGACCGGGACAACACCCGGCTCGCCCGGGTGGCACCCTTCGAGACCTGGGACAACGCGTGGATGAACCTGCCGTGCGCCTTCTGGCCGGCGCCCCGCCAGCAGCCGCTGGACGTCCGGACCGGGCTGGGTGAGCTGCCGCCGGTGCTGATCCTGGCGGCCGAGCGGGACGCGGCGGCGCCGTACCCGGGTGCGCTGGAGATGAACCGGCGGCTGGCCGACTCGGTCCTGGTGACCGAGCGGGACGCGGGCACGCACGGCATCGGGGGCGGCGCCAACAAGTGTGTCAACGCCTACCTCGACGCCTACCTGCTGGAGGGGCGGGTCCCCGGGCGGCGCGCGTCGTGCGCGCCGCACCGGTTGCCTTCGGCGGTCGGGCCGGCGAAGAAGGCCCAGCGGGACGCCCTCAAGGGGAAGACCGGCCGGCGTTGAGGGGCTCTGACGAGGCGCTCTACGCCAGGCCCGCCACCAGGTCCCCGATGTCCTTGCGGCGGCCCGTGTAGAACGGGATCTCCTCGCGGACGTGCATGCGGGCCTCGGAGGCGCGCAGGTGGCGCATGAGGTCGACGATGCGGTACAGCTCGTCGGCCTCGAAGGCCAGGATCCACTCGTAGTCGCCGAGGGAGAACGAGGCGACCGTGTTGGCGCGCACGTCCGGGTAGCCGCGGGCCATCTTGCCGTGGTCGGCGAGCATGCGGCGGCGGTCCTCGTCGGGCAGGAGATACCAGTCGTAGGAGCGCACGAACGGGTAGACGCTCACGTAGTCGCGGGGCGTCTCGTCGGCGAGGAACGCCGGGATGTGCGAGCGGTTGAACTCGGCCGGGCGGTGCAGCGCCATGTTGGACCACACGGGCTCGAGCGCGCGGCCGAGCCTGGTGCGGCGGAAGAGGTTGTACGCCTCCTGCAGCTGGTCGCTGGTCTCCGCGTGCCACCAGATCATGAGGTCGGCGTCGGCGCGCAGGCCGGAGACGTCGTAGGTGCCGCGGATCGTCACGTCCTTGGCGGCGAGCTGGTCGAACAGCTCCTGGACCTCGTCGGCGTAACCGGCGCGGTCCTCCGGCAGCACGTCCTTCAGCCTGAAGACCGACCACAGGGTGTAGCGGATGACCTCGTTGAGGTCCTTGGCCAGCTTGCCCTTGTTCGGGATCCTGCCGGACTCAATGGTGGGGGCGTCGTCACTCATGGTCCCTATTCTCCCGCTCCGCCATGGAGGCTCTGCACCGGGTTGGCCGTAAGCTCCCGGATTCCGCTCGGGTCACCGCCCAGCTGATCCACCGCCGCGTACGCGCTCGCGATGCACGCCGGGATGCCCACACCGTCGTACTGCGCGCCGCACACGGCGAGGCCCGGCAGCTTGGCGACGTGTTCGCGGATGCGGGCCACGCGCGCGTGATGCCCGACCGGGTACTGCGGCAGGCCGTCGCTCCAGCGGGTGACCCGGGTCTGAAGGGGTACGGCGGCCAGGCCGGTGGCCTCCCGCAGGTCGTGCCGGGACACCTCGGCGAGGGCGGCGTCGTCCCGCTGGAGGATCTCCGTCTCGCCGTACCGCCCGACGGACGTGCGCAGGACGACCACGTCGGGGTCGTCCTCGGCGATCCAGCCCCACTTCTGCGAGGCGAAGGTCGAGGCCTTGATGGTGCGTCCGTCGACGGGCGGCACGAGGAACCCGCTGCCCTCGGGGAGTTTCAGGTCCGCGCGCCGGTAGGCGAGGGTGACCAGGGCCATCGAGGCGTACTCGACGGCGGCGAGTTCGGCCGCCGCGGCCGGGGCCTCGGCCCGCAGGAGGCCGGCGGCGGCGCCGGCGGGGACGGCGACGACGACCGCGTCCGCGTGCAGCACGCGGTCACCGGCGACGACACGCCACGCCGCGTCCCCGGGTGCGCCCGCGCCCTTGCCCGGGGTGCCCGGTTCCGGCGTCCCGCCCCGGCGCAGCTCGCGCACCGGCGTCCCGGTGAGGATCTCTCCCCCGCGTGCCCGCACCGACTCGGCGAGCGCGAGCGGGAGGCTGCCCACCCCGCCCTCGATGCCCATGAAGACGGGCCCGGTCTGCTGGGCGGCGGCGGCCTTCGCCTGGATGTCGCGGACGGCCTCGGTCAGGGACGCGTGCGTGCGTGCGGCCTGGAAGAGCTGCGGGACGGCCGAGCGCATCGAGATGCGGTACGCGTCACCCGCGTACACGCCGCCGAGCAGGGGCTCGACGAGGCGGTCGACGACCTCGCGGCCGAGCCGGGCGGCCACGTACTCCCCCACGGCCACGTCGTCGCCGACCTCGGTGCGGGGCAGGCCGGCGTCGCGCTCGATGCGGGCGAGGCCCTCGTCGGACAGCACGCCGGAGAGCGCGGCGGCGGTGCCGGGCACGCCCATGACATGGCCCTTGGGCAGGGGGCGCAGGGCGCCGCGGGTCCAGATCGAGGCGGTCGCGGTGGCCGGCGGCCGGAGCCGCTCGGCCAGGCCGACCTCGCGCGCGAGGGCCACCGCCTCGGGCCGGCGGGCGAGCATCGACTCGGCGCCCAGATCGACCCGGACGCCCGCGATCTCACCGGGCAGCAGCTTGCCGCCGACCCGGCCGGAGGCCTCCAGCACGGTCACGCGCGTGCCCCGTCCGAGCAGCCGGTGGGCGGCGGCCAGCCCGGCGATTCCGGCTCCGATGACGACGACATGCCCTGTACGCGTACCCGTTGCGCTCATGCCCCCACTCTCTCAGACCCCACTGACACTCCGGCCGGGGCCCGAGGCCTCGGCATCACGGACCGGGTGCCGGGGCCGAGTCCGGACCGTGACCGCTTCGGGGCCGCCCGGCACCGGTGTTCCGGCACCCCGGGCGTCGAAGGAGCGTCACTGGTTCCGTCCTCCGGAGGCACCGCCCACGCGCACACCCCGCTCCGCACGACCTGGACGACGCGCCGCGGGCGGCGCGTGGGCGGCCACCTGGAACACCGGCCGGGACGGCGACGGCCATGAGCACACCCGGGTCGTCCTGCGGGTGCCGGGCGCGAAGTACGGCGACGTCCTCGCGGGACTGCGGAGGACGGGCCGACGGGTCGACCGTAGGGCCCAGGCGGTGGACGTCACCGGGCGGGTCGTGGACGTGGACAGCCGCGTCACGTCGCAGCGCGCCGGCGTGAACCGGATCCGGGCGCTGATGGCCTGGCGGCCGGGCTGAGCCATGTCGTCGCGCCGGCGGGCGAGTTGAGCGGCCGGGAGGCCGACCCGCAGGCACTGCCGGCACAACAGGCGTCCCTGAAGGACCGTACGAGCCCGGCCACGATCACCCGGGCCCTGTCCGGGACACCGGTGCGCGCGACGGCCGGTGACGACTCGCCCGGCAGCGTGGACGCGCTGGCCGGCGCCGGGGACGCCGCCGTCGGCCCCCGCGGCGGCGGGGTCCGCCGGTGAACGGCCGGACCGTGACTGATACGCATGCGGACTGACATGCCCTCGCCCCGTAGCGTGTTCCCATGAGCATGCGCGGTGGGCGGGGTGGGACGGAACGGCTGGTCGTCATCGGCGGCGACGCCGCGGGCATGTCGGCGGCGTCGCGGGCGCGCCGGCTGAAGGGGCCCGGCGAACTGGAGATCGTGGCCTTCGAACGCGGCCACTTCACCTCCTTCTCGGCGTGCGGCATCCCGTACTGGGTGGGCGGTGACGTCCCCGAACGGGACGCGCTGATCGCCCGCACGCCCGAGGAGCACCGCGCGCGGGGCATCGACCTGCGGCTGCGCAGGGAGGTCACGGAGATCGACGTGGCCGGACAGCGGGTACGCGCGCGTGACGTCGATTCCGGCGCCGAGTCCTGGACGCCGTACGACAAGCTCGTCGTCGCGACCGGCGCGCGCCCCGTCCGCCCCGACCTGCCCGGCGCGGACGCCCCCGGGGTGCACGGCGTGCAGACCCTGGACGACGGCCAGGCCCTGCTGGACACACTGGCACGCACGCGTGGCCGCACCGCGGTGGTCGTGGGGGCGGGCTACATCGGCGTGGAGATGGCCGAGGCACTGCTCCACCGCGGCTTCGAGGTGACCGTCGTCAACCGTGGCAGGGAACCCATGTCGACGCTCGACCCGGACATGGGCCGACTGGTGCACCGGGCCATGGAGGGTCTCGGCATCACCATGGTGAACGACGCCGAGGTCACCAAGATCCTCACCGGGGAGGACGGCCGGGCCCGCGCGGTCGCCACTCAGGACGCCGAGTACCCCGCGGACGTGGTGGTCCTCGGTATCGGTGTGCGCCCGCAGACCGCGCTCGCCGAGGCCGCGGGCCTTCCGCTCGGCGCCCATGGCGGCCTGCTCACCGACCTCGCGATGCGGGTGCGCGGCCACGAGAACATCTGGGCGGGCGGCGACTGCGTGGAGGTGCTGAACCTGGTCTCCGGCCAGGAGCAGTACGTCCCCCTCGGCACCCATGCCAACAAGCACGGCCAGGTCATCGGCAGCAACGTCGGCGGCGGCTACGCCACCTTCCCGGGTGTGGTCGGCACGGCGGTCAGCAAGGTCTGCGACCTGGAGATCGCCCGCACCGGTCTGCGGGAGAAGGACGCCGACCGGGCGGGCCTGCAGTACGAGACCGTCACCATCGAGTCCACCAGCCGCGCCGGCTACTACCCCGGCGCCTCCCCGATGACGGTCAAGATGCTCGTCGAACGCCGCACGGGCCGGCTGCTCGGTGTCCAGATCGTCGGCAGGGAGGGCGCCGCGAAACGGGTCGACATCGCGGCGGTGGCGCTGACGGCGCGGATGACGGCGGACCAGATGACGGCCCTGGACCTGGGCTACGCCCCGCCCTTCTCACCGGTGTGGGACCCGGTTCTGGTGGCAGCGAGAAAGGCCGCGGCGAAGGTCGGTGCTTCCTAGGCGGTCCCACTGATCCGCGGCAGGGCGGAAACAGCGGCCGGCTGCTCCGCGGACGGCTTCGCATGAGTGGCCGTCGGCCGGGCGGACCGCAGTCGGTAGCTCACCGCCTCGTCCAGCGTCACCGGCCGCTGCATCTGCGAAGCGAGCCGCCCCGCTTCCTGGCCGAGCCGTGCGACGTCCTCCCACGGGAGCCGTACGACCAGAGAGAGCTCCGCCTCGCCGTCGGGCAGAGCATGCATCGGGGTAACTCGTTCGCTCATCGCCTGTCCTCACATCGGTTGACGAGAGATACGCACGCCCGCCCCGCACCGTTCACCGATTCGCGCGCCCCGTCCCGGGCACTACTTCTGTGTGGTCATCCCCGTCCATGACGTGAATCCGGTGCGCCGCACCCCGTGGGTGACGTACGCGCTGATCGCCGCGAACGTCCTCGTGTTCCTCACCACGCCCGGCCTGGCCGGTTCCGTGGCCGGCGGCAGCGACCTGGCGCGGCTGTGCCATCTGCAGGCCTTCATGGACCACTACGCGGCGGTCCCCAGAGAACTGATCCACCATCGGATACCCCGGCTGGTCCCGACGGGGGACGTCGGTGTGGGCCCGCACGGACCGGGCTGCGTCGTGGCTCCGCCGCCCTACGACAAGTCGCCGCCGCTGTCGGTCCTCACGGCGATGTTCCTGCACGGCAGCTGGCTGCACCTGCTCGGGAACATGCTCTTCCTGCTGATCTTCGGCAACAACGTCGAGGACCGGACGGGACACATCCGCTTCCTCCTCTTCTACGTCGTCTGCGGCTATGCGGCCGGGTACGGCTTCGCGCTGCTCAACGCCGCGTCGGGGGACCCGCTGATCGGCGCGTCGGGCGCGATCGCCGGGGTCCTCGGTGCCTACATCGTGCTGTGGCCGAGGGCGAGGGTCTGGGTCCTCGTCCCGTTCCTGGTCTTCCTGCCGCTCAGACTGCCCGCCTGGCTGGTGCTGGGCTTCTGGTTCGTGCTGCAGGCGGTGTACTCGTCCGGGCACGGTGTGTCCGGGGCGGGCACGGTGGCGTACGCGGCGCACGTGGTCGGCTTCACGGCCGGCATGCTGATCGCCTGGCCGCTCAAACCCGGTACCCCGCCCCCGCCGGAGCCGCGCGGCCTGCTGTTCGGCAGGCGGGCACGGCCCCGGTACACCTGGTGAGTCAGCGCGCGGTGGCGGTGTGCACGTAGTCCACGAGGCGGGTCAGCGCGTCCGGGTCGGTGTTCGGCAGGACCCCGTGGCCGAGGTTGAAGACGTGACCCTCCAGGCCGGCCGCCGCGTCGAGCACCTCGCGGGCCCGGGCCTCGACGGTGTCCTTGTCGGTGAACAGGACCGTCGGGTCGAGGTTGCCCTGCAGCGCCTTGCCGGGCCCGACGCGGCGCACCGCTTCGTCCAGCCGGACGCGATAGTCGACGCCGACGACGTCCGCGCCGGCCTCGCCCATGAGCTTCAGCAGCTCACCGGTGCCGACACCGAAGTGGATGCGCGGGACGCCGTAGCCGGCGACGGCGTCGAAGACCTTCGCGGAGGCCGGCATGACCGAGCGCCGGTAGTCGGCCGGGGCGAGGGCGCCGACCCAGGAGTCGAAGAGCTGGACGGCGCTGGCGCCGGCCTCGATCTGCACCTTCAGGAAGGCGGCCGTGATGTCGGCGAGGCGGTCCAGCAGGTCGGCCCACAGCTCGGGGTCGCCGTACATCATCGCCTTGGCGTTCTCGTAGGTGCGCGAGGGGCCGCCCTCGACCAGGTAGCTCGCGAGGGTGAAAGGCGCGCCCGCGAAACCGATCAGCGGGGTGGCGCCCAGCTCCTTGGTGAGCAGGCCGATCGCCTCGGTGACGTAGGAGACGTCCTCGGGCGTGAGGTCGCGCAGCCGGGCCAGGTCGGCGCGGGTGCGGATGGGCTCCTCGACGACCGGGCCGACGCCGGGCTTGATGTCGAGGCCGAGGCCGATGGCCTTCAGCGGGACGACGATGTCGCTGTAGTAGATCGCCGCGTCCACGCCGTGCCGGCGCACCGGCTGCAGGGTGATCTCGGTGACCAGCTCGGGCCGCATGCAGGACTCGAGCATCGGGATGCCCTCGCGCACCTTGCGGTACTCGGGCAGGGAGCGGCCGGCCTGACGCATGAACCACACCGGGGTGTGCGGCACGGGTTCGCGCCTGCACGCCCTGAGGAAGGCACTGTCGTACGTCGCTGTCGGCTGCATGCTGTCGTTGGCGGTCACGGGGCAAGTCTCGCACGACGGCGGCGGGCGACGGCGCGGGGTGTCTTGCCCTGCACAAGGGCTCGCTTCCCCTTACTCTTCCCCGCATGGCTGCGGCTCACGGACGAATGTCGGACAGCGCTGACGGAATGGACGACGTGAAGGACACCGAGGAGGGGGACCGGCGCGCGAGCACTTCGGGTCCGCCGGCTTTCCGGGCCGCGGTCGATGCCCTGCGCAGCAGCCGGCTGCGGCCGCAGGTCGAGGTGGAGCCCACGCCCGCCCCGCAACGGCTCGCCCCGTACGCGTACGCGCTGGAGGCCGTGGTGATCGACGGCGAGCAGGAGCTGGCCGACGGCCGGCTGGTGCTGCTGCACGACCCGGCGGGCCATGACGCCTGGCGCGGAACGTTCCGGCTGGTGACGCTGGTGCGCGCGGAGCTGGAGCCGGAGATGGCGGCCGATCCGCTGCTGCCGGAGGTGTGCTGGTCGTGGCTGACGGGGGCGCTGCAGGCGCGCGGGCTCGGTTACGGCGAGCCGAGCGGGACCATCACGCGCGCGAGTTCGCACTACTTCGGCGGTCTCGCCGACCGTCCGTCGGCCTCGCAGATCGAGATCAGGGCGTCCTGGACGCCCCGCGAGGGGCTCGGCGGGGTGCCGGACACGGCCTCCCACCTGGCCTCCTGGTGCGATCTGCTGGCCCAGGTCGCGGGCCTGCCGCCGGCCGGTCCGGGCGACGCCTCGGTGGTGACGCTGCCGCAGCGCAGGGGCCCGCAGTCGCGGTGACGGCGCGGCGGTGCCGCGGTGAGCCGACCGGCGGGGGTCGGCGGCTTCATCCGCATGGGCGCCTTATTGACCATCCCTTTGTCGATACGGCCACTTTCTGACCCGGAATCGCACCCGCTCGGGCCGACTCGATCTTCGGATGATCGATCGCGTGTCCGAATTGAGCAGATTGTTACTCACTAGATCGTGATCATTCTCTAAAGGCGGACGAGTTTGCTGCCGAAGACGACTGTGACCTTGAAAGCACGGTTCGTCCCGGCTTCCTCCCCACAAGCCGGCCCCGTCCCCCACCCAGGAGGCCTGGTGTCCGTTCTCCTCGAGCAGCCCGCAAGCCTGGTCGCCTACCGCCCGAACAAACCGACCGCCATGGTGGTCGTGGCCGACCCGCGCGTCCGCTCCACCGTCACCCGTCATCTGTGGGCTCTCGGCGTGCGCGATGTCATCGAGGCCTCGTCCGTCGCGGAGGCGCGCCCCCGCATCGGCAACCCGCGCGACATCTGCGTCGCCGACGTCCACCTGCCCGACGGCTCCGGCCTGACCCTGCTCTCCGAGACCCGCGCCGCGGGCTGGCCCAACGGACTGGCCCTGTCCGCCGCCGACGACATCGGCGCCGTGCGCAACGCCCTGGCCGGCGGGGTCAAGGGGTACGTCGTCACCGGCACCCGTACCAACATCGGCCTGCCCGCCCGGCCCGGCACCGCTCCCCTCGGCGCCGCCCGGATGCACCGCCGCCCCCCGGGTGCCCCGAGCCACCCGGGCGGCTACCGCGAGCTGTCCGGACGTGAGGTCGAGGTGCTGCGACTGGTCGCGGAGGGCCAGTCCAACAAGGCGATCGGCGTCTCGATGGGCCTGTCCGCCCTGACCGTCAAGAGCCACCTCGCCCGCATCGCCCGCAAGCTGGGCACGGGCGACCGGGCCGGGATGGTGGCCGTGGCCCTGCGCACCGGGATCATCCACTGAGCCGTTCGGAGCGCGACCGGTTCACTCACGTGAACCGCACCTTTCACCGACCTGACTGGTTTACGACCCTCCCGCGCCCGTCGACGGAACGTTCCGGCGACGGGCGGCGTCCACGCACGGATACCCTTGACAGGTGACCGACGCCCAAGACACCGCAGCAGACAGCTCCCTGCGCACCACCGGAGGCACCCCTCCGGACGACGCCGGATCTTCTGTGACAGGGGCGCCGACACCGCTACTCGAACCCCGCGAGGGCATTCCGCCCGTCGTCGCCGACGAGGCAGCGCTCGCCGAGGTGGTCGCCGCCTTCGCCGCGGGCTCCGGCCCGGTCGCCGTCGACGCCGAGCGCGCCTCCGGCTACCGCTACGGCCAGCGGGCCTATCTGGTGCAGCTGCGCCGCGAGGGCGCCGGGAGCGCGCTGATCGACCCCGTGGCCTGCCCGGACCTGTCCGGGCTCGGGGAGGCGCTGTCCGGCGTCGAGTGGGTGCTGCACGCGGCCACCCAGGACCTGCCCTGCCTGCGCGAGATAGGCATGGTCCCGACCCGGCTCTTCGACACCGAGCTGGCCGGCCGGCTGGCCGGGTTCCCCCGGGTCGGCCTCGGCGCGATGGTCGAGGGCGTCCTCGGTTTCGTCCTCGAGAAGGGCCACTCCGCCGTCGACTGGTCGACCCGGCCGCTGCCCGAGCCGTGGCTCAGGTACGCCGCGCTCGACGTGGAACTCCTCGTCGACCTGCGCGACGCCCTGGAGAAGGAGCTGGACCGGCAGGGCAAGCTGGAGTGGGCCCGGCAGGAGTTCGACGCGATCGCGGCCGCGCCCCCGGCCGAGCCGAGGAAGGACCCCTGGCGGCGTACGTCCGGGATGCACAAGGTACGGCGCAGGCGGCAGCTCGGTGTCGTACGGGAACTGTGGGAGACGCGGGACCGCATTGCTCAGCGGCGGGACGTCTCCCCCGGCAAGGTGCTGAGTGACGCGGCCATTGTGGAGGCCGCGCTCGCCCTGCCCGGCAGTGTGCACGCGCTGGCCGCGCTGAACGGTTTCGGCCATCGCATGGGGCGGCGGCAGCTGGAGCAGTGGCAGGCCGCGGTCGACCGGGCCAAGGCCCTTCCCGACAGCGCGCTGCCGCAGCCGGGACAACCCGTTACCGGGCCTCCGCCGCCGCGTGCGTGGGTCGACAAGGACCCCGCCGCCGCGGCCCGGCTGTCCGCGGCCCGCGCCGGGGTCACGGCTCTCGCCGAGCAGCTCGCCATGCCCCAGGAGAACCTGGTGTCCCCGGACACGGTCCGGCGGATCTGCTGGGAGCCTCCGAAGACGGTGGACGCCGGATCCGTGGGGTCGGCACTCGCCGGGTACGGCGCGCGTCCATGGCAGGTCGAGCTGGTCACACCGGTGCTGGTGACCGCGCTGACGGCCCGGGGCGCCTAGGGTTCTCGCCGCGGGGCGCCGTAGGCCGGATCAGGCCGCATCGGGCCTGATCCGAGAGACCGGCCCTGGCCGCCGTAGTACCCCATCACGTACGGCGGCTCCGGGCCGTCCGGGGTGGCTGCCCGGCCGGGCCCGGGGCTATGCGCTTTCCCTGCTCACGGGCCTCGGGCCGGCAGCGGGCGGTCGGGGGACCTCAGCGAGGGGGGACCTCGCGAAGGCGCGGGCCAGTTTGCGCTGGAAGGCCAACTCGGCCGCCAGATCCTGCGGCTGGGCGATGCGCGGGGTGTTCATGTGCTCGACGGGCTCGCGTTGCCGCGCCTTGGCCCGCAGGGCCTCCTTGAGCTGGGCGGCCTCGACCACGGCGGCCAGGTCGTCCCCGGACAGGCCGGCAGCGGCGGCCCGTCCCCGAGCCGCGTCCGCCACCACTGGGTCCATCCAGGTGCGCAGGGCCCACTGGGCGTCGCGGATCTCCACCACACGCCGGTACAACCGGGTACGCAGATCCGCCCCCCGTTCCAGGACGAGGACCGGTTCGGGCACCTGAGCGGTCACCGCGCGGTGCAGCGGGGCCAGTTCCCGGTGGGTGCGGCGCAGGTCGAACCAGTTCCAGGCCGAGCTGAGGTAACGCCCCCAGTCCGGCAGCGTCCAGCCGACCGTCTTCACCACGGTGCCCGCTATGGCGAGCTGGGCTATCGGTTCCCACGGGTGGCCCGTGGCGTCGAACTGCGCGGCGACGATGTCCGCGATACGACAGCCGGTGTAGATCATGGCGAACGGCATGGACACCGCGACCAGGCGCAGTCCACGCCGGAGCCAGGGGGTGGGCGCGATCTTGGCGTAGCGCCAGCCCATGATGCCGATGTCGATCTGGTTCGCGGCGTAGCCCAGCAGGTAGATGGCGAGGTAGGCGGGGTAGTACTTCGCCCTGGTCAGGGCGAAGTCGTCAGGGCGTTCGCCGAGGCTGCTGGCGGTGCAGAACAGCGTCACCATGCCGAGGAGCACCACTGCGAGGGCGGCCAGGCGGGGAATGGCTCTGCGCCAGGCCACATCCCTGCTGTGGGACAGATGCAGCAGGACCAGTTGCTGGCACGCGGCCGACAGGATGACCGTGCTCTGCGAGAGCAGACCCGAGAAGTTGACGATCCCGACGGCCCGGCTGGTCGCGACCCAGACAGCCGGAGTGGAGAGGGTGAAGGTGACAAACAAGAAGAAGAAGTTGCCCACCAGCCCGAGCTGTGTCGGCGAGCGATCGGTGCGTATGACCCGCAGTTTGAAGACCAGCGCGAGCAGGGAGATCAGCGCGCAGGCGGGGTACAGGATGCTATTCATCTTTCCTTCGACCGGTGGGGTTTTCCAACGCTGCTAGCCGGGCGGCCACTTCGCGCGCTTCCGGGGGGACGTCCCAGGTACGAGGCGAAACCCACGTGGCGACCTGACGTCCGATCAGGGAGCCGACGAGTTCCGCTTCGATTTCGGCTCCCGAGTGCGAATGCTCGCGGCCGAGGACCCGTCGCACCAATTGCGGGTCGAGCGAGGGAAGAAAGAGCCGGGTGGCCTCCGGGGTCATCACCGGGGCTGCTTCGTGGCCGCAGATCAGGTGACCGAGTTCGTGCAGGATGACCTGATGCTGGTGCACGGGAGCCAGCCGCTGCTCGAAGATGATGTGGTTCTCGCCGTCGGCGAACACCCACAGTCCGTCGGGGCTGCCCACGGGCAGCGGCAACGGAACGAGGTGAATGGGCTGTCCAAGGCGTTGGGCGAGGTGAGCGCACAGCGTCCGCACCGTCATCTGGTGCGCCGGCAAATCAAGTTTGCGCACCAGGTCCTCGCAGTGCTGCCGAAGACTTGCCGCTCTCCGGCGGCCGGATCTGCGCCGCCATATCACCGAGATCACTACTTCTGCGTGTCGGGGGATGGCGGTGCGTCCGGAGAGGGGGAGAACTCTCTCAAGGTGTCACGGGCAGCTTTTGCGGAACGAAGGATCCCCGTGACGAGTTCCGACAGTTCGGACAGGGATGCAACGGACGGGTTCGAGGCGGAAGCCGTTCGCAGAGCCACGCTCTGCACCCCGCTTCGCTGGAGTTCCTTGACGGTCTCCAACTCTGCGTTGACCTGTGCGAAGACTTCCTCGTCGAGGAAGTACGCCCACCGCTGAATGCCGAGGCTGTGCGCGACCTTGACCAGGGTCTCGATGGTCAGGTTCGTCCCGTCCGCGGACTCGGCCGATGCCAGGGTCCGCTTCGAGACGCCGGCACGCTCGGCCAGCGCCGCCAGGGTGAACGGGCCTTCCGGGTGATGGTGCCGGACGTAGCGGAGGCGGGCGGCGATCGCGGTCTTCGCGGCGCGCAACTGCCCGTCCAGAGCGCCGACTGACGTCTCGTCGCCTGCACCCTGCTGACGATTCACGGTTCCCCCACCTCTCAATGCAGCAGGGTGAACCAAGTTACAGCATGCAACTGCAACCAGGTGGGGAGGGGGACTTCAAGCCAAGTCCCAGCCGGTCGGCGACGGTGCCGGCGACGTCACCGGGTCCGGGCCGTCCGGTCGGGCCCGCGACCCCGCTGGTGCAATATCCTGCATCCGGGGGGTGATTTGTTGCAATGCCTCGCGCGACCTGCTTATCCTCCTCAGGAGATCGCGAAGGAGGCGGGGTGCATGCTAAGAGCCCCTGTTGCAAGGGGACTTGCGGGCGTTGCCGACAACTCGGTCCGCTCGCGGGCATAAACTCGCAAGAGTCGCCCTGCGCCTCCTGGTAGATGCACAGGCAGCAGCCGCTCCACTGAGGAGACGCAGTGCTGCGCAAATCGAGTTCATAATACTGTCGGCAATCGAGCCGTGGCGGACCGTGACCACAGTCGGCACGGTGGCCCTTGACGGCTCGGGACTCGCCGCAAATTTAGGGGGAAATTTCTCATGCGAGGCACGAGAAGAGCGATGCGTCGCTGTCGCAGCACTGCCGCTGCCAGCCACTGACGAAGTCGCCCAACGCCGATTACGCGGCGCCTGCATGTGTCCGGTCGACAAGGAACCCGAACTTCGGGGTTCCCTTCGGGACGCCCTTCAGCGGGAGCCGTTGATTCAACCTGCATGACAGTTGCGCCGGTTGGCGGTCCGCAAAGGCTTGCGCGGATGCGCCCGAATTCCGGCGTTTTTCAAGCCTGCCCCGTCGGCAGGCGTGTCCGGACAATCCCGGGTTCAACGGGGAACCATGACCATGAATGCCGGTCGAGGATGGACGCGGACGTCGGATTTCGCTATCAAGGAGGCTTTCTTGAAGCTGTCGGAAGAGATGCTGGCCCAGTACCACCGCGATGGATTCGTCCTTGTGCCGGAAGTCTTCTCGCAGGCCGAGCTCGCATCCATCAAGAGCGCGCTCGCCGAGGACGTGACGGTCAAGGGACCGCACCTGATCACGGAGGACGACGGGGAGACGATGCGGGCGGTCTACGCCTCGCACACCCGGCACCCGCTCTTCCGTGACCTCGTATCCTCCGAGCGGCTCCTCGGCCCCGCCATGCAACTGGTGGACCAGGACCTCTACGTGCACCAGTTCAAGGTCAACACGAAGCGGCCCTTCGGGGGCGAGTCCTGGGCATGGCACCAGGACTACCCCGTGTGGCGCGACGCCGACCGGATGCCGCAGCCGCGTGCCGTGAACGCGGCCGTGTTCCTGGACGACGTCACCGAGTTCAACGGACCGGTGGTCTTCCTGCGGGGATCGCACCGGCTCGGCTCCGAGGCGAGCCGGCGCCAGCAGGGCCACGAAGCGGCGGAGCACATCGACCCGCACGACTACATGCTGTCCGCCGAGGACCTCTCCCGGCTCGTCGGGGTGCACGAGATGACCAGCCCGAAGGGGCCGGCCGGGACCGTCGTCTTCTTCTCCACGGAGATCGTGCACGGCTCGGCGCCCAACATCTCACCCTTCCCCCGCGACTTGCTGATCACGACGTACAACGCCTCGTCCAACGCCCCCCGCCCGCTGGGCGAGCCGCGTCCGGAATACCTCGTGGGCCGGGACACCACGCCGCTGGTGCCGCAGGCGAGGCCGCTGGAGACCGTGGCCGCCTCCGTGACGGGAGCCGGAGCATGACGCCCCGTCAGACCGCTGCGGCGGCGGTGCTGGAGGAGTTCGGGCAGCCGGTCGAGATCCGCCGGCTGCCCGTGCCCGAGCCGGGTGCGGGCGAGGTGCTCGTCGACGTCGGCTACGGCGGCATCTGCGGAACCGATCTGCACCTCCAGCAGGGCCACCTGCCGATTCCCACCCCGCTGACACTCGGTCACGAGGGCCTCGGCACCGTCCGTACCCTCGGAGCCGGGGCCGACCGAGACGCGCTCGGCGCACAGCTGCGGGTCGGCGACACGGTGATGTGGGCCTCGTCGATCGCCTGCGGCCAGTGCGTGCCGTGCCGGCAGCACCGTGAGCCCACCTTGTGCGAGGCGCGCCGGACCTACGGCGTCAACCGTCCGCTCTCCGAGGGGTCCGGACTCGCGGGCGCTTGGGCGGAAACCATTCTCCTGCACCCGGGTGCGGTCGTCGTCAAGCTCGACCAGGGCGTCGACGAGCTGGCCGCCATGTCGCTGGCGTGCGCCGGACCGACCATGGTGCACGCCCTGTACGAGCGGCGCCCGGTACGGGTCGGGGAGACCGTGATCGTCCAGGGCAGCGGACCGGTCGGCCTGGCGGCCGCGGCGCTCGCGCAGCTGGCGGGCGCGGCGAAGGTGGTCCTGATCGGCGGCCCGCGTCAGCGGCTGGACCTGGCCGCGCGGTGCGGCATCGGGGACCACCACATCGACATCGTGGGCGACGCGGACCCCCGGCAGGCCCTCGACGAGGCTCGCGCGCTGACGCCCGGAGGCGCCGGCGCGGACCTGGTCATCGAGTGCGCGGGCGTGCCCGGAGCGGTCGCCCAGGGCCTGACGCTGGCCCGGCGCGGCGGCTCGTACCTCGTCGTCGGCCAGTACACCGACAGCGGCGACACGCTGCTCAACCCCCACCAGATCGTCCACCGGCAGCTCGACATCCGCGGCTCCTGGGCCTTCAGCGGTGCCCATCTGGTCGAGTACGTGAGGCTGCTCCCCGCGCTGTGCGGGCGATTCGACCTCCGGAGCCTGGTGGTCCCCTTCCCGCTGGCGGACGTCCGGCAGGCCATGCGGGCCGTCGCGGACGGCACGGTCGTCAAGGCCGTCCTCCGAACGTCCTGACCCCCCTTCCCGCGATCCGACCGCCCGCCATGTGCGCGCCGCGCACGGCCCGAGGAGCAAGACATGCACGGCACTCGACTCGAGGACACCGAACTCTTCGGTGATGCCTACATGCAGGATCCGTACAGCGTGTACGCCCGGTTGCGCGCGGCCGGCCCGGTGCACCGGGCGACGACGCCCAACGGCCTGCCCGTCTGGGTCGTCACCGACTACGACGAGGTCCGCGCGGCCCTCACCGACGAGCGTCTGTCGAAGGATGCCGGCCGTATGAGGGCTCTCGTCGAACGCAAGCTGGCCTCCGTCAAGGCCCCCTCGTCGGCGCCCGAGACGCTGGCGGCCAACATGCTCAACTCCGACCCTCCCGACCACACTCGGCTCCGCAAGCTGGTGGTCAAGGCGTTCACCACCCGTCGCGTCGAACAGCTGCGGTCGCGCGTGGCCGGCATCGCCGACGAACTGCTCGACGGGCTGGAAGCGCTCGGGAAGAACGGCGACCCCGTCGACCTCGTCCGCAACTTCACCTTTCCCCTGCCGATCGCGGTCATCTGCGAACTGCTCGGCATCCCCCTCGCGGAGCGCGAGACCTTCCGCGAGTGGTCCAAGGCACTGGTCGGCTCCGGCCCGCCGGAGGCCGCACGGCACGCGTCCATGGCCATGGGCGGATACCTGATGCAGGTCATCGCGGCCAAGCGCGCCCAGCCGGCGGACGACCTGCTCTCCGACCTCATCCAGGTCAGCGACGACGGGGACCGGCTGGACCGGCTCGAAGTGGTCTCCATGACGATGCTGCTCCTGGTCGCCGGTCACGAGACCACGGTCAACCTCATCGGCAACGGGATCCTCGCACTGCTCCGCCACGACGACCAGCGGGCGGCACTGCGCGCGGATCCGGGCCTGGCCCGTGGCGCCGTGGAGGAACTGCTGCGCTACGACGGCCCGGCTCCGATGGCCACGATGCGGTTCACCGCCGCCCCGGTGGACATAGGGGGCGTCCGCGTTCCGGCCGGGGAGATCGTCTTCCTGGGCCTGGCGGCGGCCAACCGCGACGGTCGGAAGTTCGACCGTCCCGACGAACTCGACATCACCCGCCCGCTCGGCGGACACCTCGGCTTCGGATTCGGAATTCACCACTGCGTCGGCGCTCCACTGGCCAGGCTCGAAGCGGAAGTCGCCATCGGCGCGTTCCTGAAGCGCTTCCCCGAGGCACGACTCGCCGTCGAACCGGACTCCCTGACATGGCGGTCCAGTGTGATCATGCGCGGCCTGGAGAAGCTGCCGATCACCTGGGCACGCACCGCGTAAGCCTTTCCCGCCACCACACCAGACAACGAAACGAGGACTGAAATGGGAACGGACGACCTGCAGAACGACAGCAACCTGCTCAGGGTGAAGAAGACCGTGTGCGACCGGCTCGAGCTCGACGAGAACGAGGTCACCCTGACCAGCCTCTTCCATGAGGAGCACGGCGCGGACTCCCTCCAGGCCATCGAGATCCTCGCTGCCCTGGAGGAGGAATTCGACATCGAGATCGACCAGGCCAACCTCGTGCGCATGGTCAATCTGCAGGGTGTCTACGAAGTCGTCGCCGAAACCATGGGCTGGTGACGTACGTGTCCTCCATCTTCAACGGGCGGGAGGCTGATGTCCATGGCGCCGCTTGACGTCATGCCGGGTGCCTCGCCACGCCGAGTGGTGCTGACCGGTCTGGGTGTCGTCTCGAGCATCGGCATCGGCGCCGAGGAGTTCGCCGCGTCGCTGCGCGCCGGACGCAGCGGTGCCGGGCCCATCAGCCAGTTCGACACCGCGGGTTTCGCGCACTCCAACGGCTGCGAGGTCACCGGGTTCGAGCCCGAACGCTGGATCTCCGAGCTCGATCCGGAGAGCCTGGGGCGGGCCACCCAGTTCTCCGTCGCGGCGGCCCGGATGGCCGTCAGGGACGCCGGGCTGACCTCCGCCGCCCTCGACGGCCGACGGGGCATCATCTCCGTCGGCACCACCGACGGCGAATCACACGACCTGGACCGGCTCGTGGCGGCGGAACTGCGGGACGGCATCGAGAACCTGCCCGCGCAGATCGCCGGTCGGGTGAGCCCGATGCGGCTGTCCACGGCCATCGCACAGGAACTCGGGCTCACCGACGTCGAGACGACGGTGATGGCCACGGCCTGCTCGGCGGGAAACTACGCGATCGGCAGCGGCTTCGACGCGGTCCGTTCCGGCGAGGCCGACTTCGCCGTGTGCGGTGGCGCCGACGCCATCTGCCGTAAGACGTTCACCGGTTTCTACCGGCTGGGCACCATCGCCCCGGACGTGTGCCGTCCCTTCGACAAGGACCGCAAGGGCATCCTCACCGGAGAGGGCGCCGGTGTGCTGATGCTGGAGCCCCTGGAAACCGCGCTGGCCCGCGGTGCGCGCATCTACGCCGAAGTTCTGGGATACGGCATGAACTGCGATGCCTATCACCAGGTGGCGCCGCAGCAGGAAAGCGTGACGCGCTGCATGGAACTGGCTTTGAAAGACGCTGGCATCGACCCGAGCCAGATCGATATGATCTCTGCGCACGGGACCGGCACCAAAGCCAACGACATCACCGAGACCCGGGCCATTCGCGATCTCTTCGGAGACAATCCGCCGCGCACCGTCTCGATGAAGTCGATGCTCGGTCACACCATGGGCGCGGCGAGCGCACTCTCCGCCATCGGCTGCGCCCTGGCGATCACCAACGGATTCATTCCGCCGACCATCAACCATGTCGCCACCGACCCGGAATGCCGGATCGACTGCGTTCCCAACGAGGCCGTCGAGGCGGACCTCAGGATCGTCCAGAACAACGGCATGGCATTCGGCGGGAACAACGCCGTCGCGATATTCGGCAAGTACGAGGACGAGAGGAACTCCCAGTGACAGCCCAGGGCCTCTCCGGCGGTCGTCGCCTTGTCATCACGCGTTGGTCGGCCATTTCTCCGTTCGGACTGGGGCGGAACGCCTTCCAGGACGGTATTCGTACCGGCCGGAAGACGGTGTCCGCCGTCGACGCGGAGCAGTGGTCCACCCCGGACGGCCAGGCCTGTCTGGTGCCTGACTTCTCCCCCCGCGAACTGCTGGGCAAGAAGGGCACCCGGGACATGGACCGGGTGACGGGTCTGGCGGTCGGCGTGACGGCGGAGCTGTTGGCCGAGGACGCCGGCGCCGGCGCGCCGATCCCCACCGGTGAGGGCACCGGCCTGGTGCTCGGCACCACCACCGGCAGTGCCGAGAGCATGATGGGCTACACCCGCACGTCGATGCGGAAGTCCAAGCCGTTTCTGGTCGACCCGGCGCTGATGCCGTACGCGGTGATGAACTGCGCGGCCGGGCAGTGCGCGATCTGGCACGGTCTCAAGGGGCCGAACGCCACCCTGGCCGGCGGCCAGTCCGCGGGGCTGCTCGTCCTCAACTACACGCGCCGGCTGCTCGCTTCCGGCCGTGCCGAGAGGATCCTGTGCGGAGCGGCGGAGGAGTTCTCCCACGCGCGTTCCTGGATCGAACACCACCGCCGCGGCCGGACACCGGCCGAGACGGTCCTCGGCGAGGGCAGCGCGATGTTCCTCATCGAGACGGCCGGGGAGGACACGGCAGAGCGTCCGCCGCTCGCCGAAATCCTGGACGTGCGGTCCCGCGCCCATGCGCCGGGTGCCGTCCGGGAGGCGGTCGCCGCCTGTGTCGCGGACACTCTGCGGCGCACCGGCCTGCGCCCCGAGGACGTGTGGGCCGTCGTCCCCTCCGGGGTGAGGACGCAGGCCGCCGAGGAGGAGAGCGATGCGCTGCACGCGTCGTTCCGGAGCGCGGACACCCGCTGGATCAATGTGACCGATCTGCTGGGCGACACCGGCGCCGCCAGCGCGGCGTTCCAGATCGCCGCGGTCCTCAGCGTCGCGGACGCCGATCCGGAGGCCGCCGGGAAGATCGCCCTGATCACCTCCGTCGACCGGGACGGCACCGTGGCCTGCGCGCTGATCAGGACCGGGGGTGAGCACCGATGAGCGACGACCGTACGCACCACGCGAAGGAATCCGGGGCCCGCCGCGTGGCCCTGGTCAGCGGGGGTTCCCGGGGCATCGGCCGGTCGGCGGTGCTGCGACTGGCGCGGGACGGCTTCGACGTGAGCTTCTGCTACCGGTCGAACGCCGCCATGGCGGAGTCCCTCCGGCAGGAGCTCGCCCACCTTCCGGTCCGGACGCTGGCCGCACAGGTCGACGTCGCGGACGGGGAGGCGGTCCGCGCCTGGGTGACCCGCACCGAAAAGGAGCTGGGCCCGATCCAGGCCGTCGTCACCTCCGCCGGTATCACGAGGGACAAGCCCCTCATGCTCATGAGCGATGACGACTGGCACCAGGTGCTCGACACCAACCTCGACGGCAGTTACCACGTCAACCGAGCCGTGGTGGTGCCGATGATGAAGCGGAAGTCGGGCTCCATCATCAATCTGTCCTCGGTCTCCGGCGTGTACGGAAACCCCTCGCAGGCGAATTACTCGGCGTCGAAGGCCGGAATCATCGGCTTGACCAAGGCACTGGCCAAAGAGGTGGGGCGGTTCGGTATCCGGGCCAATGTGGTGGCACCGGGACTGATCGACACCGACATGACCGACGCCTTGAGCGACAAGGCCAGGGAACAACTGCTCCAGGCCGTTCCGCTCCGGCGTTTCGGCCGCGCGGAGGAAGTCGCCGATCTGATCTCCTACTTGGCCTCGGACGCCGCCGCGTACATCACGGGCAGCGTGCTCGAGATCCACGGTGGAATCACCCTCTGACAGCGCGTTCTGCGCTTCTCAACGGCTTATTGACATGCGTGAAGACAGGAGCAAGACGTTGTCCGGTGGCCGCCGTGGAACAGTCCTGCCGTTGACCTCGGCACAGCGCGAAGTATGGCTCGCGCAGCAACTCGATCTGGACAACCCGATCTACAACGTCGGTGGCTACCTGGAGATACTCGGCCCGATCGACCCGGCCCTGTTCGAAGCGGCGCTTCGTCGGGCCGTCGGCGAGGCCGAGTCCCTCCATGTCCGGTTCGTCGAGCACAGCGGCGAACCCGGGCAGATCCTCGACCCCGCGCCGGCACCCTGGCCCCTCCACCGCATCGACGTCAGCGGCGCCCCCGACCCGCGCGCCGCCGCCGAGGAGTGGATGCGGGCCGATCTCGCCAAGCCGTACGACCTCACGCAGGCCCCGCTCTTCCGCCAGGCACTCCTCACCGCCGGCCCCGACCGCTTCTTCTGGTACCAGGGCACCCACCACATCGTGCTCGACGCGCTGAGCGTCTCTCTCGTCATCCGCCGGGTGGCGGAGGTCTACACGGCGCTCGCCGACGGCCAGAAGGTGCCGGCCACCCGCTTCGGGTCGCTGGCCGAGCTTCTCCAGGACGAAGCGGACTACCGCCGGTCCCGGCAGTACGAGAGGAGCCGGGCCCACTGGCTGGACCGTTTCCGCGACGCCCCGGAAGCCGCCCGGCTCGCCGCCCCGCCCACGTCCATGCCGTCCACCTTCCTGCGGCGCACGACCTACCTCCCGCACGGCATCTCGGAGTTGGTGCGCAAGACGGCCGCGAACACCGGGACCACCGTCCCCGGCACGATCACCGCCGCGGTGGCCGCGTACGTCCAGCGGATGACCGGCGCCGAGGAGGTCGTCCTCGGCCTCGCCGTCACCGGCCGGGACAGCGCCCGGCTGCGCCGCATCCCCGGCATGCTCGCGCACGCCGTACCGCTCCGTCTGCCTGCCGGCCCCGGCACGGCCATGGCGGACCTCGTCCGGCGGACCTCGCAGGAGACCTTCCACGCCCTGCGTCACCTCCGGTACAGCAGCGACGAGCTGCGCCGCGAGCTGCCCGCCCTCAGCGGACGCCAGGGGATCTTCAGCCCCCTCGTCAACTACATGTCGTTCGACTACGACCTGCGCATGGGGCCCCACCGCACCCATTTCCACAACATCTCCAACGGTCCCGTCGAGGATCTCTCGATCGCCGTCTACGACACTCACGACGGTCAGGACATCCGCCTCGACTTCGACGCGAACCCGAAGCTCTACACCGAGTCCGAGGTCACCGCGCAGCAACAGCGCTTCCTGCGCTTCCTCGAGTCCGCCCTCACGGACGCCGAACAGCCCATCGCCCAGGCCGAGTTGCTCTCGGCGGATGAGCGCGGCCGGCTGGTGGTGCAGTGGAACGACACGAGCCGGGACACGGTGGTACCCGGTGTGCTCTCCGACGCCTTCGAGGCGCAGGTGCGCGCCACGCCCGACGCACCGGCACTGGTCTTCGACGCCACCGAGCTGTCGTACGCCGAGCTGAACGAGCGGGCCAACCGTCTGGCACGCCTGCTGATCGCCCGGGGCGCCGGACCCGAGCAGCTGGTCGCACTCGCCGTACCCCGCTCGGCCGAACTGATCGTCGCCGTGCTGGCGGTCCTCAAGACCGGCGCCGCCTATCTGCCCCTGGACGTGGAGTATCCGGCGGAGCGCCTCGCCTTCATGGTGCGGGACGCGAGCCCGGTGCTGATGGTGACGACCGCCGCGGCGGCCGACCGCCTGCCGGAGGGTGTCGCCCGCGTGCTGCTGGACGACCCCGCGGTGACCGGCGAACTCGCGCAACTGCCGACGGGTGATGTGACCCCCGGTGAGCGTCGCGGCGTCGTCCTCCCCCAGTCCCCGGCCTACGTCATCTACACCTCCGGCTCCACCGGCACCCCCAAGGGCGTCGCCGTGTCGCACACCGGCGCCGCGAGTCTTGTCGTACAGCAGGCCGAGGGACTCGGCGTCGGCCCGGACAGCAGGGTTCTGCAGTTCGCGTCAGCGAGCTTCGACGCGATGTTCTGGGAATGGTGCATGGCTCTTCTGACCGGCGCCACCCTGGTGGTCGCCGCCGACGAGCGCCTGGTGCCCGGACGTGCGCTGGCCGAGCTGGCCGCCGAGCACCGCATCACCCACGCCACGATCCCGCCTGCCGCGCTGGCGACCATGGCCGCGGACTCCCTGCCCACGGTGTCGACGCTGGTGGTCGCCGGCGAAGCGCCGTCGGCCTCCCTCGTGGGTGACTGGTCCCGTGGCCGGACGATGATCAACGCCTACGGTCCGACCGAGAGCACCGTCTGCGCCACCATGAGCGGCCCCCTCTCCGGGACGGGCACGCCCTCGATCGGCGGACCCATTCTGAACACGCGGGTGTTCGTGCTGGACGCCGCTCTGGCTCCGGTACCGGTGGGTGTGGCCGGCGAACTGTACCTGGCGGGCACCGGCCTGGCCCGCG